>CALMYO010000259.1 GCA_937873685.1 uncultured Paracoccaceae bacterium | reverse complement strand
GGCCAACCCGCCGCCAGTCATGCCCTTACCCATCGGCCGCGGCGTATCGAAACCCATGTAGACGCCAACAACCAGGCTCGGCGTGTAACCGACGAACCAGGCGTCCTTTTCCTCATTCGTCGTTCCGGTCTTGCCGGCAATCGGACGCTCGAGCGCCTTGAGGATTTCAGCGGTTCCGCGCTGCACCACCCCTTCCATCATTGAGGTGATCTGGTAGGCGGTCATCGGATCGAGCACCTGTTCGCGATTGTCGATCAGTTCCGGCTCGGGCTGGTTCAGCCATGCGGTCGCCTGACACTCCTGGCAGGTGCGGCCGTCGTGTTTGTAGATCGTCTTGCCGTAGCGATCCTGGATACGGTCGATGATCGACGGCTTGATCTGCTTGCCGCCATTGGCGAAGACCGAATAGGCCGACACCATGCGCATCACGGTGGTTTCCCCGGAACCGAGCGACATGGCGAGAACGGGAAGCATCTTGTCATAGACGCCGAATTGTTCGGCGTATTCGGCCACAAGCTTCATGCCCATGTCCTTGGCGAGGCGCACGGTCATCAGATTGCGCGATCGTTCGATGCCAAGCCGCAGCGTAGAGGGGCCAGCGGCGCCGCCACCGTAATTCTTCGGCTCCCACAATTCGCCTCCGGAAACGATCTGGATCGGCGCATCCAGCACCACGGAAGCCGGCGTATAGCCGTTGTCCAGCGCGGCGGCGTAGACGAAGGGCTTGAAAGACGAGCCCGGCTGGCGGTAGGCCTGCGTTGCGCGATTGAATTCAGACTGCGAGAAGGAAAAGCCGCCGACAATGGCAAGCACGCGCCCGGTATGCGGGTCCATCGCCACCAGACCGCCGCTGACTTCCGGCACCTGCCGCAGGCGCCAGCCGTCCGATGTCTGCTCCACATACACTACGTCGCCGGGGGTGAGGAAGTCGGACACCTTCTTAACGCTGACGCGCTTATCCTCGCGCAAAACGCGAAACGCCCATTTCATGCCTGATGCCGAGAGCACGGCGGTCTCGCGCTTGTCGTCCAGCTTGCCGGAAACCCCGGTTTCGGGCCGCAACCCGACTTCGGCTGAATTGTCATCGGCGGAAAGCACCACGGCCGCGCGCCATTCCGGCAAGTCGGCATAGACGTCGAATTTGCCGAGCGGAACTCCCCAATCGCCCGAAACGTCGATCTGGCCAATCGGACCGCGATAGCCCTGTTGCAGATCGTATTTCTCCATACCCTTGTGCAACGCGTCGCGGGCGATTTCCTGCATATTGGGATCGAGCGTGGCGCGCACCGACAATCCGCCCTCGTAAAGCGCATTCTCGCCATAGCGGGCGATGATTTCGCGGCGGACTTCCTCGGTGAAATACTCGGCGGCGAAAAGGAAGGTGCCGCTCTTGCGCGGGTTGACGCCGAGCGGCTTTGCTTTTGCCGCCTCCCCGTCCTGAAAAGCAACATACTTGTTCTCGACCATGCGGTCGATCACCCAGTTGCGACGCTCGATCGCCGCGTCCGTGTCCTTGTAGGGGTGATAGTTGGACGGCGCCTTGGGCAGAGCGGCCAGATACGCCGCTTCCTCAAGTGTCAATTCATTGACGGACTTGTCGAAATAGGTCAGCGCCGCCCCGGCGATGCCGTAAGCGCCCAGGCCAAGGAAGATCTCGTTGAGATAAAGCTCCAGGATCTTGTCCTTCGACATCGCCTGCTCGATGCGGAAGGAGAGGATGGCCTCTTTTATCTTGCGCTCGTAGGTCTGGTCCGAGGTCAGAAGGAAGTTCTTGGCCACCTGCTGTGTGATCGTGGAGGCGCCGACGGGTTTGCGGCCTGCGCCCATGTTCTTCAGATTGGTCGCCACGGCGCGGAACAGACCCTGCGGGTCGATGCCCGGATGCTGGTAAAAATTCTTGTCTTCGGCCGAAAGGAACGCGGCCTTCACAAGGTCCGGCACGGCCTGGATCGGCAGAAAGAGCCGCCGCTCGCGGGCATATTCCGCCATCAGGCGGCCGTCGGCGGCGTGTACGCGGGTCGCCACTTTCGGCTCGTACTCGGTGAGCTTCTGGAGCGACGGCAGATCCTTCGCCATGTCGCCGACATACATCGCCACTCCACCCGCCACGAGCAGAAACAGCACGACGCCTATACTGAAGAAATAACCGAGAAGCCTGATCATCAGCCCTTGTTCAACCCCGTTTCACCACGCCCCCGGCGTCGCGGTGGATTGCCGCAACCGGTATGCGGCGCATTCTTGCGAATCAGGCGCGCTTCAACTGGCGCAAACATCCGGGTTTGGCCTGTGAATGCTCCGATCACGTCATCTTACTAACACAGTTCGATCAAGCGCGCGATTGCGTTGAAAAAGAGACGATCGCAAGCTGTTATGCCGCTCCACCTTCACGCGCAAGCACCTGTTGCAACTGCGCCACGCACCGCTCATTGACCGCCAGCTCCGCGAATGGCGGCAAAACGGGCGACAGCGTCGGCAAGCCGTGCCGCGATCTGCGCGCGCCATTTCGGTTGCTGCAGCAGTTTTTCATCTTCCACGTTCGATAGATAGCCGAGTTCGACCAGGACGGAGGGCACGTCATGGGCGCGAAGCACCCGAAAGCCGGCATGGCGGTGCGGATTGTTGATCAGTCGCGCCATGCCCTTCAACTCGTCGATCGCCATGCGGGTGAAACGCACCGAAAAACCCAGTGTCTCACGCCGCGCCAGGTCGATGAGGATGTCTGCGACCGGCTCGCTTGCCGCGTCGATCGTAACGCCGGCGATGGCGTCGGCGTGGTTCTCCTGCGCCGCCACCTGTTGCGCCATGTCGTCTGAGGCTTCCTCCGAAACCGTATAGAAGGTGGCGCCGCGAATACCGGGCAGCTTGATGCTGTCGGCATGGATGGAGATAAACAGGTCGGCTGCATGTTCACGTGCGAACCGCATGCGGTCGTCCAGGCTGACGAAATTGTCCGCCTCGCGCGTCATCAGTGTCGTGACGCCGGCTCGTGCGTCGAGTTGCCTGCGAAATTCGCTGGCGAAGGCGAGCGTAACATCCTTTTCCAACGTGCCGTGACGGCCAGACGCCCCGGTATCGATACCGCCATGCCCCGGATCGATGACGACAAGAAAGCGTGAGGGATCGGCTTTGGGCGCAACCGCGGCGTCGACCGCAGGGCCGGACATTGCCCCGGGCTTGTCCTGCCCGGCCACAGCGGCGGCGAAATCCTTCGGGTCGGCGGCGCCAAGATCGATGATAAGCTTGACGCCCTGCGCAAGCTCGTTGTCACGCAATTCCGCGCGCTGCACCTCGAACGGGCCCTTGGTTGTGACGATAATTCGCGACTGGCCGGCGCCCATGTTGCCGTAGCGAAAATCGGCGACCATGCCGTTCAGCGCCTTGGCGCCTTCGCCGAAGCCGAATGCGATCTGTTCCAGATCGATCACCAGACGGCTCGGCGCCGACAGCAAATGCGTGCGGAACTGCGGCTTGCGATCGAAATCGAGCACGATGCGGGTCTGCGCATCATCGCCGGCGATCACCACGCCGATCGCCGCCGGAAGTCCGGATGCGACGGCGCTTCCGACGCCCCCGGCAGTCGATGCGCCAAGCAGCAGGATGGCTATAACAAGGCGCAGCATATCAGCCGCGATTGTGCGCCGTCCCCGCCACGTGTTCATCCGCATTTCCGTTCCCGTGCGCCAAACCGCCGCCGAAGCAGGCGAAATGATGAATAGCCGGTAACTGTACAAGGTTAACCGAGCCTTGCCGTCCGTTCGCCCGTCTCGGGCGAAAAAGGGAATCGCCGCCAAATGTGTCCCGGCCATGGCATGCCTTGCGCACGCGCCTGGCCAGCCACCGTTCTGAAAGCCCTTGCATAATGTTTGCCCAACACCTATTAGTCGGCTAGAGGTGCGGCATCAGGGTTGTACTTTGCCGAATGATCGGCAACGAACGGATTTGCAGGCTGAGGTCTGCATTCCAGTGATGTCTCCTTCAACAGATTTGCCTAGCACGTCGGACGGCCGGTCCGTAAGGTAACAAGCCGGCGTCGAACCCTGTGCGAAAGCTCCCGCTCGATACGAGCACAAACCGCCGGCCCGCATGCGGGCCAATTCGCAGCAATTTCGCAAGGCCTACGATGGCAAGGGGAACAGACGAGGCAGGATACCGGTATCCGGGACGACGCGCAAAACCGCGTCGCATTGCCTTGTGCCCGCCAGCGCCTGCGATGCAATCGACCAGCCCGGCACGCAACGCAAGACCGCCCACGCCTGACAAGCGAGAGGGCGCGGCGCGCCATGTCCCCGGCTGGGGGAAAACCGATCCATGTCCAGCAGAATGCTCATTGACGCCTCCCACAAGGAGGAGACGCGCGTTGTCGTCGTTCGCGGGAACCGCATAGACGAATTCGATTTCGAATCCGAGCACAAGAAACAGCTCCGCGGCAATATCTACCTGGCGAAGGTCACGCGCGTCGAACCGTCGCTGCAGGCCGCGTTTGTGGAGTACGGCGGCAACCGGCACGGGTTTCTTGCCTTCTCCGAAATTCATCCCGACTACTACCAGATCCCGGTCGCAGACCGGCAGGCGCTGCTTGCAGCTGACGAGGCGGCTGCGCGGGAGGACGACGAAGACGAGAACGGCCACGACAGCCGCAACCGCAAGCGCAAGCCGCGCGGCGGTCGGCGCGGAAAGGATGGCGGCAAGCCGGCCAACGGCCGCGAGATGGCGGCGAAGGCGGGGGATGATGGCGATGCAATCTCCGATCCGGGCGAGACTCCCCTGCCCGGTATCGACGCTGCCGACGCCGAAACCGACGAGGCCGACGACCATCACGACGAGATTGACGCGCCCGCGCCCGAGGAGGTCATCGAATCCGTCGGTTCGGAAGACGCGCTCGAAGAGGTTCCGGACCGGCGGCGCGTGTTTCGCAAGCAGTACAAAATCCAGGAGGTGATCAAGCGCCGGCAGATTATGCTGGTGCAGGTCGTCAAGGAAGAGCGCGGCAACAAGGGCGCGGCGCTGACCACCTATATGTCGCTTGCCGGCCGCTACTCGGTGCTGATGCCCAATACCGCGCGCGGTGGCGGCATATCGCGCAAGATCACAAGTGTGCAGGACCGCAAGCGGCTGAAAGACGTGGTCAAGGAACTCGACGTGCCCAAGGGCATGGGCGTGATCCTGCGCACCGCAGGCGCCAACCGCACCAAGGCAGAGGTCAAGCGCGATTACGAATACCTGATGCGTCTGTGGGACAACGTGCGCACGCTGACGCTGGAATCGACCGCGCCGACGCTCGTCTACGAGGAAGGCAGCCTGATCAAACGGTCGATCCGCGACCTCTACAACAAGGACATCGCGGAAGTGCTCGTCGCCGGCGACGAGGCCTACAAGGAAGCCAAGAGCTTCATGCGCATGCTGATGCCGAGCCACGCCAAGGTGGTTCAGCCCTATCGCGAGGAGACCCCGATCTTCGCTCGCAACGGCATCGAGTCCCAGCTCGACAAGCTGCTTCAGCAGCAGGTGACGCTGAAATCGGGCGGCTACATCATCATCAACCAGACCGAGGCGCTGGTTTCGATCGACGTCAACTCCGGCCGCTCGACACGCGAGCATTCGATCGAGGACACCGCGCTGCAGACCAACCTGGAAGCGGCGGAGGAAGTGGCACGCCAGCTTCGCCTGCGCGACCTTGCCGGGCTGATCGTCATCGACTTCATCGACATGGAAGAGAAGCGCAACAACCGTTCGGTGGAGAAGCGCCTCAAGGATTGCCTGAAGAACGACCGCGCGCGCATCCAGGTCGGCCGCATCTCGCATTTCGGCCTGCTCGAAATGTCGCGCCAACGCATCCGCGCTTCGGTGCTCGAAAGCACGATGGAAACCTGCCCGCATTGCGGCGGGCTGGGCCATGTGCGCTCAGCATCGTCGGTTGCGTTGCATGTCATTCGCGCAATCGAGGATTACCTGCTTCGCAACGGCGGCCATCACATCACGGTTCGCACCAGCGCGGATACGGCGCTCTATGTGCTCAACCACAAGCGCGAGACCCTGGTCGACATGGAGCACCGCTTCGGTTTGCGCATCACCGTGGCCGCCGACCACACGGTCGCCGCGCAGATGTTTGCAATCGACCGGGGCGAAATTTCCGACCTGCCGCGCAGCGAAACCGCCCGCACGAAAGCGGTCGATTACGTCGACGAACCCGAAGAAGAGATCGAGGAGATCGTCGAGGAGATAGAGGCGGAGACCGACGCCGCGGAAGCTTCGAAAGCGGACGCCCAAGAGAGCGACGATGCGCGCCGCGGCAAACGCAAGCGCCGCCGCCGGCGCGGCCGCGGCCGCGAGGCTGACGGCGCGCGCGACGGCGAGGCGAGCGAAGAACCCGGCGAGGAGGCAGAAGACAAGCGCGCCGGCGGCGACGATCGCGCCGGCGATGGCGATCAGCGACGCCGGCGGCGTGGCCGGCGCGGCGGTCGCCGCCACCGCGAGTTCGATCAGGACGGCGATTCGACGCCGGCGGCCGAGCCGGTCGCATTCGATGCCATCCTCGCCGAAATCGCCGCGCGCGAAGCCGCCGAGGAAGAGGCTTCAGCAAAGCGGTCGGCTGACAAAGCGCTGAGGCCGGAAGCCGAGCCAGTCGCATTCGATACAACCGAAGCTGAAGCTGCCGACACCGCGGATGCGGAAAACCGGACGCCGCGCCGTGGACGCGGGCGTCGCGACCGGCGCGGAGCGCGCGCCGACGCCGCGCCGGCGGCTGTCGAGAGCGCCAGCCCGTCCAAGGGCGATTCAGGCGACGCCGTTGATGTGCCCGCGCCGGAGGTTGTGGCAATGAACGGCGCGAATGAAGAAAGCCGCGCCGAGGCGGCGAATGACAGCGATGACAAGATTGTCATTGCAGAGGCAACGGTGACGGAAACCGCGGAAAGCGCGCCGCGCACATCCGCCGCGCGCCGCAGGGCGGACGCCCCGATCGCCAGCGAACCGGTTGTGATCTCGCAGGCGACAGAACAGGCTGAAGCGGTCGAAACGACAGAAGCCAAGCCGAAAAAGGCCGGCTGGTGGAGCCGCAAAGGTTTTTTCTGAGGGCGGCGACAGGAAGGGCGCGTTCGCAAGACGCGCCCTGACGTTCGGCGGCAATCGTTGCCCGCGCAAACCGCTCCAGTGGCCCGGTTCCGATATTCGATTCCCGTTGCCAACGGTCCGCGGGCAAGTGCGGTAGTCAGGGAACTACTAGCAACTATATGATTTTAATGGAGCCTCTGAAGCTGACCGTTGGTTGGGCGCTTGCGCCAGGCGAGCGCCGAAAAACAAACTCGCTCCACCAGATCGCGCCTATCCCTTCTTGGGCGGCGGCACGTCGGATTTTGCCTTGCAGGCTTTCAGCCACACATCGTAAACTGGATGCTCCACGGCGCTGAGGCCGGGGCTTTCGGCAAACATCCAGCCGGTAAAGATGCGCCGGATCTTGCGATCAAGCGTGATCTCGTCGACCTCGACAAAAGTCGTGGTTCCAGGCGATTCCTCCTCCGGGCGGAAATTGCAGATGCGCGGCGTGACCTGCAGCGCGCCGAATTGCACCGTCTCGTCGATATAGACATCGAAGGTGATGATTCGCCCGGTGATCTTATCTATGCCGGTAAACTCGGCCACCGGCTCTGAAACCCGCTCGGCAAGAGCCTTGGTCGAACCTGTTGAAAACAGAAGTGAAACCGCCAAACCGAAAGCGGCCGATTTTCCCGAAAAGCGTTCAATCACCGAATCACATCCTGAGCGCGGGCGATTCCTGCCCCGCCGACAAATCTACCGGTAACAATCGATTGCGGCAAACCCGCGCCCGCAGTCTCAGCCGCCCGGCGTCCAGGCGTCGTAATCGCCTGTCGCGCGAGGCCGGCTTTCCGGACGCAGCATTGAGCCTTTGGGCCGGTAGGCGGCGGCGCTTCCGGTCATGTTGGCAACATGCGGCAATTGCCATTCGCGCGGCCGATAATCTTCCTTCGATGGCGGGGTGTCGACGCGATGATGCAACCAGCCGTGCCAGCCGGGCGGCACCGCCGAGCCCTCGCTTTCGCCGTTGTAGATCACCCAGCGGCGCGTGCGACCCTCCGCATCGTGGCCACCCTGGTAGTAGACGTTGCCGAACTCGTCCTCGCCGACGCGCTCGCCCTTGCGCCAGGTATGCAGGCGGGTGCCGAGAGTCTGGCCGTTCCACCAGGTGAAAAACTGCAGCAGGAATTGCTTCATCGTCTCTCCACCACCGGTTCGTAGCGCTCCGGCGCGGGCCGAAACGACCGCGTTATGAAACGCGGCGAAACGGAAAACAAGGCCCGGTGACTACCAGATTGTCTTTTCCATGATCATCGCCGGAATGCCGGAGCCCTTCACGCCGCAGTCGGGGTTGACACCGATCTGCCGGAAGCCGTTTGCTTCATAGAAGGTCACAGCGCGTGCGTTCGCCTCCTCCACCTCAAGGCGGATGCGGCGCACATCGGGAAACACGCTCTCGCACTCGACCAGCAGCATGCGCCCGACGCCCTGCCCCTGCGCCGTCGGCCGGACATAGAGCTGGTGCAGCATCGATTCCTCGTGATCGACCTGGCTGATGAAGGCCATGCCGGAAATTTCCTCGCCGTCGTCGGCGACGATGAATTCGGAGCGCGGCTTGGTGAGTCGGCTTTTCAGCGCCGGCACCGAATGCCAGTTGCGCGTCAGTTCCTCTACCTTCTCGCGACCATAGATGCCGTCATAAGTCGCATGCCATGTCTCCGACAGCATGGCGCTGATCGTTTCGAGATCCTCAAGCGACGCCGTTCTGATCCACATCCGCCAAATCCCCCTGCGGGCCGCGCCACGATAGCGAACGATTCGGCTGACGCAAGGCGGAGCGCGTCCGCAATTGCATGGATTTGCGCCGTACGGCGTCGATTCGCCAGTGACCGTAACAGCTCTGCGGTCTCCGGCCGCAGCGAAAGGTGTCCTTTCACGTGCTTGCAAAATCGTCAGGATCAGCCACTATCCTGTTTGGCAACGCGACGTCAGGGCGATGGAACCGTCAACCGTGAACGCCGTCACATCCCTCGCGCGATCGACCGAGATCGTCGGTGACTTTTACGATAGCGTTGTTGACGCCGGTGCGTGGCAACGGGCGTTGTCGCGCCTTTGCCTTGCCTGTGACGGCGTTCTCGGCATGATCGCGGTAGCCGACATGGCCGAACAGGCTACCCGGTTTCTCGCCACCCACGGCGATCAGCGAATCATTGCGCCGCTGGTCTCGCCGGGAGCGGCCAGTATTCCGTTCTACAGTGGCATTCAGCGCATGGAGGTGGATGAGCCGGTCACGGTCGACATGTTGTATGACCTGCAGGGACCGGGAACCCGCTCGATGTGGCTTGACAGCCCGCTCAACCGCGACTGGGCCGTTCCGAACGGCCTCGACGACTTCTTCTGGGTCACCGTCTTGAAGGAGCCGTTGCGCAGCGCCAATCTCGTCGTGATCACGCCACGTGGCCGCGCGCCGATCACGGCGGCGGAGCTCGGCGCCTTTGCGGAAATTGCGCCGCATGTCCGACGCGCGGTCACGATCGCCGAGCTGATCGAACAGGAGCGACAGATGACAGCCGCGTTTCGTGCGGTGCTCGATGCGCTCGCCCATCCTGTGGTGATCGTCGCCGCCGACATGACTTTGCTCTATGCGAACGACTCAGCTGAAGATCTGCTCCGCGAGGATGCACAGTTGCGGCTTCACAACGGCGCGCTGCGCATCACCTGGCAGCGCGCAAACGATGCCGTGAGCTTCGCGGTGCAGCTTGGCCAACGCAGCGAATTCGAACTTGGCCCGCGCGGCATCAACGTGCCGTTGTTGCAGACAGCCCGGCCGATGGTGGCGCATGTACTGCCGCTCGCGCGCCGCGACCTTTCGGCACGAATCGCCTCTCGCGCTGCGGCGGCCATTTTCCTCGCGCCATCGGGCGCAACGCCCTTGCCTTCGCTCGACGCCATCGCGGCGCTGTTCGGCCTGACAGCGGCCGAAAAGCGCGTGCTCGGCCAGGTGTCCTCGGGGTTGACCCGCGCCGACATCGCCGACGCCAACGCCGTGTCGGACGGCACGGTCAAAAGCCAGCTTGCGTCGGTCTACGACAAGACCGGTGCGCGCGACCAGCGAACGCTTGAAGCAATGGTGCGCGATCTTACCCCGCCGGTGCGCCAAAACTGACACTTCATCCCCCGTGCGGGAGATGAAAGCGTGCTGCGTTTGAGGGATTCTGGTCTCTGGGGCTTTTTCCGGAACCGGAGACCGAACGTGAAAAACGCATTCCGCATCATCTCCCTCGCAAGTACAACCCTACTGGCATTGGGCGTTGCCACTGACGCCGCACCGAAGAAATCGGGCTCCGGCGTCACCTGTTCGAGCACAGGCACCGAACGGCGCGACGGCCGCGACGACTCCGGCAACAAGGTGAACTGCCTGTTCGATTTCTGCACCTTCACCGAGTGCGGGCCGGTCGGCAACCAGATACGCTGCTTCCAGAAAACCGAGTATTCCAACGCCCGCGATTGCAAGGCAGCCGCCGCGACGCGCGTGCCGCGCGGCAACGCCATCAATCCCGGCGGCGTGCTGAAGGCGCGATAAGGCGGGAGAACGACCATGACGCAACTCTTTTCCTTCTGCCGGCAGACGCTCCGCCATGCAGCGCGGGCAACAGGCATCGCACAGGCGGTCGCCTTGCCGCTCGCCGTCGCGCATGCCAAGCCGATCAGCCAGGTGCGCGGCGAGGATTGGCGCAAATCCTGCACCCGCGCCAACGGCACGGTCTCCACCGTCTGCTGCACAAACAAGGCCAATGATTGCCTCGCCGATTGTGGCAGCGGCACATCCGCCGCGGTCACCCAGTGCAAGAACCAATGCAATGCTTCCTGGAACACCTGCAAGGCGGCGGCGCGAACCGGCGCCGATACCGGTGTGCTGGGCGGCCAGACCGGCACGCTGTCGCCGGACGGCGGCAACGGCGGCGGCGTGAAGCAGCCCGGCGCGGTGCGCGGGACATTGCCGAAACTCAAGTCCAACTGATCGAGTCCGTCCGGGAGGATACAGTCATGACATGTTTGCCGAATACCGCTGCCCTTCACAGTCTTTCTGGCGTCGTTCTCGCCATGGTTCTTTTGTCGACGCCGGCGCTGGCGGCTGAAAAAGCGCAGGCAACCGCTCCCGCGCTGAAGAAAGGCGCTGTCGTCGTCCAGAAGGCGCGGCCCGGCACGACAACGACCGGCAGCGTCGTCACCGGCGGTACGGGCCAGGCACCGTCCCCGCGGGGCTGCACGACGCTCGGCGGCAAGGGGATCGTCGTCGCCGACGACCGCTGCGGCTCCACGCAACGCTATTGCAAGATGCCGAGCGGACTGGCGGCCTGCATCGACAAGATGCAGTGACGTGTAGCCCATTCGCAGAGATTGGCCGGGAATGGGGTTCGACCGACGGCGGGATGATCGGTTCCCCCACCCCGTCAGCTTCGCTGATACCTCTCCCCCCGATGGGGGGAGAGCAAAGGCGCTTGGCGGTCCCGCTCGGCGTTCTTCGCCCCCACCGAGGGCTACCGGGTTCACACATTTTGAAGATGGCGTGTTTTCGCCATTTACCCCCCTCTGTGCTGCCGGACATCTCCCCCGCATGGAGGGAGATGTCCGACAGGACAGAGGGGGGTGTCGAAACGCGATGTGTGAATCGCGTAGACCGGAGGGAGAGGTATCAGCTAAGCTGACGGAGTGGGGGACTGGATCATCGAAGCCCATGAGAGCGTTCCACAAGCGCTCACGCCCTTGGCAATATCTTCCGCATGACCAGCGTCGGCACGCCATCGACACTGCCGCAGGCGTTCTTGCGTTCGACGACCACAAAACCGTGCTTTTCGTAGAAGCGGATGGCGCGGTCGTTGCCTTCCAGCACCTCAAGGCCGATCGACGGCAGGCCGGCATGGGCAGCCAGCACCGCATGCAGCAGGTCGGCGGCAAGCCCGGTGCCGAACCGGCCCGGCGCGACATGCAGCCGTTCGAGCCATACGCTGCGGTCATCCTTCATGAAGGCCATGGCGTGGCCGACGATGGCGCCGCCGTCCTCTTCGGCGACGAAGGCAATGATCTCCTCGTCGCCTGACTCGCGCGCCAGCGATTGCGGCTGGCCCCAGGAGGCAATCGCCCGCTCCAGCTTGTCGACGCCCATCGTCGCCTCGTAAGTGCGCCGCCAGGACGAGGCGAGCAGGTCGGCGACGGCTGTAGCATCGTCGGCGTTCATGCGTCGGATGGTGGTCATGGGCATTCCTCCCCGCTTTGCAGCCACCGGCCAGCGCGCGCCCTGCCCGCTCAGCGGTGCCAGACGACCGGAAACCAATCCTGCGGCAGGGGATCGTTCATGGCAAGGCGCAAACCCAACTGCGGAAACGGCGGCGAGACTTCGTGCGGACGCTCGACGTAACGAGCATCCTCGCCGACGAACCGGAAGCTGATGGCGCGGCGGCGTGTTCCGCCCGGATTGGCCGGCGCGTTGTGCAGCGTGTGGAAATCGAAGGCAAGCACGTCACCCGGCGCAAGGTCGAAGGCAAGGATGCGCTCCGCATCCCGCGTCTCGTCAATGTCCGGAAACGGCGCGTAGCGGCTGACATCGCCTTCCAGCGGCTGCAGCGTCTTGAATCGGCGCGGCACGTAGGTGACCTTGTCGCGGTGGCTGCCGGCGATGAAATGCGGGCAGACATCGCGGGTGACAGAATCAAGCGGGGCCCACAGGCTGACGGTCTTCTCACCGTCGAGGCAGTAGTAGGGCATGTCCTGGTGCCACGGCGTCGCCGAGCCGTTGCCCGGCTCCTTCACCAGTACGTGTTCGTGGAAGAACTGCACCGTTTCGGCGCCCATCAGCGCGCCGGCGACCGCGCCGAGCGGGCCGTCATCGGCGGCGCGCAGGAAATCGGGGAAACGCTGCCAGTTGACGTAGTCGCCGAAATAGGCGCCGCCGGCCTCCGCATGGTTCTTGCCGCTCGGACCGGGGCTTCCGATGTTGTCTTCAACCGCGTTTGCCAGCCGTTCGAGCCATTGCGGCGACAACACGTTGCGCACGACGACGACGCCGTCGCGACGAAAGGTTTCGATCTCGCGCGCTCCAACCTGCGCCATCGCGTCACTCCACGCCGAGCTTGGCCTTAACCAACTCATTGACCGTCGCCGGCGCCGCCTTGCCGCCGGTCGCCTTCATCACCTGGCCGACGAACCAGCCGGCCAAAGTCGGCTTGGCCTTGGCCTGCGCCACCTTGTCTGGATTGGCGGCGATGATCTCGTCGACCGCCTTCTCGATTGCGCCGGTGTCGGTCACCTGCTTCAAGCCGCGCGTCTCGACCAGTTGGCGCGGATCGCCGCCCTCGCTGATGACGATCTCGAACAGGTCCTTGGCGATCTTGCCGGAGATGACGCCTTCCCTGATCAGATCGATGATCGCGCCAAGCTGGGCGGGAGAAACCGGAGTTTCCTCAATCGTCTTGCCGGTTCTGTTCAGAACCGCCATAAGGTCGTTGATCACCCAGTTCGCCGCCGCCTTGCCGTCGCGCCCGGCCGCCACCTGCTCGAAGTAATCGGCCAGCGCCTTTTCTGACACCAGCACCGAGGCGTCATAGGCCGAGAGGCCGAGTTCGCCCATCAGCCGCGCCTTCTTCTCGTCCGGCAGTTCCGGCAGATGCTGCGCCATCTCGTCGATGAAGGACTGGTCGAATTCAAGCGGCAACAGGTCCGGATCGGGGAAATAGCGGTAGTCATGCGCCTCTTCCTTGGAGCGCATGGAGCGCGTCTCGCCCTTGCCCGGATCGAACAGCCGCGTTTCCTGGTCGATCTTGCCGCCATCCTCAAGGATCGCAATCTGCCGGCGCGCCTCATACTCGATCGCCTGCCCGACGAAGCGGATCGAGGTGACGTTCTTGATTTCGCAGCGCGTGCCAAACGCGCCACCGGGCTGGCGCACCGACACGTTGACATCGGCGCGCATCGAACCTTCGTCCATGTTGCCGTCGCAGGTGCCGAGATAGCGCAGGATGGTGCGAAGCTTGGTGAGATAGGCCTTGGCCTCGTCGGCGGAGCGCATGTCCGGTTTCGAGACGATCTCCATCAGTGCCACGCCAGAGCGGTTGAGATCGACATAGGACATGGTCGGATGCTGGTCGTGCATCGACTTGCCGGCGTCCTGCTCAAGGTGCAGCCGCTCGATGCCGATCTCGACATCCTCGAAACCGCCGGAGCGATCCGGACCGACGGAGATGGTCACCTTGCCCTCACCGACGATCGGCTGCTTGTACTGCGAGATCTGGTAGCCCTGCGGCAGGTCGGGATAGAAATAGTTCTTGCGGTCGAACACCGAGCGCTTGTTGATTTCGGCCTTCAGCCCGAGCCCGGTGCGCACGGCCTGGCGCACGCATTCCTCGTTGATCACCGGCAGCATGCCCGGCATCGCCGCGTCGACCAGGCTCACATTGGCGTTCGGCTCGGCGCCGAACGAGGTCGACGCGCCGGAAAACAGCTTGGAGTGCGAGGTGACTTGCGCATGCACCTCCATGCCGATGACGATTTCCCAATCGCCAGTAGCGCCGGGAATGAAGCGTTTCGGATCGGGCGTGCGGGTGTCGACGAGGGTCATGCTGTGCTGGCCGGTTTGCTGTGGGGTCTCATTTTCGGTGAAGGGCAGAACCGCGTGCTGCGCAACGCGATCATCCATCAAGTGTGCTTAGTCCAATCCGTGATCGCGATCAACGACGCGAGCGAGGCGCGGCTTGTGCGATAGCCTCGCGCGTTTTGCTACTATTGACGAGGATCAAGGAACGGAACCCAAGCGAGCAATAAACGGTACCTAACAAGGGAGGTCGCCATGTCGTTGCTCAGGCTGTTCAATCCTTTCGCGGAAAACACCCGGCTCTTCGACATGATGCTCGACAAGCTCGGGATGCGGGCGCGGATCGCGGCGCGGGCGGATGCTGCAGGCGTGATGCGCCGGGCCTCCAACCGCTGCCTGACCTGCGCCGAACCCGGTGCCTGCGCCAAGTGGTTGCAGGAGCGCGAGACGGCCGGGGAGGCCCCGTCATACTGCCGCAATCATGATCTCTTCGAGCGGCTGAAAAACGAGATCAGCGACGACATACGTCGCGCCGCCTGAATTCGACGGTTCTCCCACCGACTGCCCGGGTTTCATCAGAAACCCGGGATTTTTTTCGTCCAGCGGTCATCCCATCGCCCGGTCGAGATCGCGAATCAGGTCGCTTGCATCCTCCAGCCCGACCGACAGGCGGAAGATGCCGTCGCCGGCAAAGGCGCGGTAGCTTTCCAGTTGCTTGCCGGTAAGCCGGAACGAGGTTTCCATCAGCCCGGCGGTTTCCATCCAGAAGATCAGGCTGCGGTGATGACCGAGCGACACCGCGTAGTGGATCACTTCGAGCTCTTTCGCCATCCGGTCGGCGACAGCGCGGCCTGTCGCGGCGTCTCCCACCTGGAAGGAGATCATGCCGGAAAAGTTCTTCATCTGTCGCGCCGCCAGATCATGCTGCGGGTGGCTGGCAAGGCCCGGATAGATCACCTTGGTGACCTTCGGGTGGGTTTCCAGCCATTCCGCGACCGCCATGGCGGCTTCCTCGTGCGCCCGCATGCGAAGCGGCAATGTGGCCGCGCCGCGGGCGATCAGCCAGGCATTGAACGGCGACAGCACGCCGCCATGATGGATGCCGGCTTCGAGATTGAGCGCCGCAATCGCCTCGCGGGAGCCGCATACCGCGCCGCCCAGCGCATCGCCATGACCGCCGATGTACTTGGTGATCGAGTGCATCACGTAATCGACGCCGAAATCGGCCGGGCGGGTGGCAAGCGGTGTCGCGAATGTGGAATCGCAGGAGACCTTCGCCCCACCCGCATGGGAGATGCGGCACACCGCCTCCAGATCGGTCAGGCGGATGAGCTGATTGACCGGCGTCTCGCAATGCACCAGCTTCGTGTTCGGCCGCATCGCCGCTTCCAGCGCCGTTACATCGCTCATGTCGACCAGCGTCACCTCGATGCCGAAGCGCGGCAGCGTGTCGCGCGCCAGTTCCGCAACGCCGGCATAGGAGACATCCGACACGATGCAATGGTCGCCTGCCGAAAGGATCGACAGGAAGATCGCCGAGGCCGCCGCCATGCCGGAGGCGAGGCAGAGGCACGCCTCGGTCCCCTCCAGCGCGGCGAGTTTCCGCGCCAGCATGTCAACGGAGGGGTTGGCCCAGCGGGCGTAGAGATAGGGCGATTCCTCGGTGAGATCGTGGGCGGAGAACCCGGCCGCCTCCTCCACCACATAGGTCGAAGACATGACGATGTTCGGCGCGGACGCGCCGGTCGCCGGATCGGGTCCCTCACCGGCATGGATGGCCGTGGTGCGGATGCCGGTGAAGTTCGCGGTTCTGGCCATGGCATGTTCCCCGTCTGTCGTGGTTTTGGCAGCGGCCTAGCAGAGGCGTTCTGCCGGGTCAAAGCGGGCCAGTCCGGGTACGGCGTTGCCGAAGCGGGCAAAGCGCCATAGGATCGTAACATCCCACCCTACGCTGCTATCGCTTCCCTGATCGCCTGCGCCTCCTCTGCAAACGAACCGTCAAAACGTGGAACACCGGCGCGGCGATACCAGTAGCCGGCGTTCCAGTCGTCGCCCTCGATGCGGTGGATCAGCGCGTGAATGCGGTCGTACAGCGCCTCGCCCTCATGCGCCTGGCAGATGTCGTGCGCCCTGTCCCAGTTCGCGCCCATCGTGAAACCGCCCGCGGCGAGGAAATCGAGGGCGGCGCGCGCTTCGGTGTTCGCCATCGTTTGCTCCTGTCCGATCCAGCTTGATGACAGAATTGTCCCCCGAAAACGGCGGCAAGGCAAATCTGCGCAGTCGCGACGCCTTGCGTTCCACTCCGCCGGATGAACGACGGTTGAACGGCGGGTTCAGCGCCGATGCATCGAAACGGTCGCAAGGTGATGGCATTCAACCCGACCGGAGGACCACCCGATGAATGCTTCCCCGCTCCGAGCGATCACTCGCACCGCCACGCTCTGCGCCGTTTTGGGCGCGTTCACCACCGGCGCGCTTGCCGAGACGAAGGGCACGCCGGCGCCCGACATCTCGACGCTTTGCGAAAAGGAGAAGGTGCAGAAATGCCGCTGGGAAGGCGACCGCCACATTTGCGAGTGGGTCGATGGCGACAAGTGTGCGGTCTACATGAAGGGACCGCGCCTGACGCGGGCGCTGCCGACGATCATCCGCAAGACGGCGCAGTGAAACGCGGCGACCCGATCAGAGCCGGCGGTCCTACCACCACCTGTCCGGCTCGAACCGCCCAGCCTGCCTTTCCACCGCCGCCGCCAGCGCAAACAGCGTCTCTTCGTCGAACGGCTTGCCGATCAGTTGCAACCAAAGCGGCAGCCCCTGCCCACCCAGACCTGCCGGTACGGCGATGCCCGGCAGGCCAGCCATGTTCACGGTCACGGTGAAGACGTCGTTCAGGTACATCTTAACCGGGTCGGCCTTCATCTCCTGGTCGGCGACGCCAAAGGCGGCGGACGGCGTGGCCGGCGTCAGGATGGCGTCGACGCCATCGGCAAACACGGTCTCGAAGTCGCGCTTGATCAGCGTGCGCACCTTCTGGGCGCGCAGGTAATAGGCGTCGTAGTAGCCGGCGGAGAGCACATAGGTGCCGATCATGATGCGGCGCTTGACCTCGGCGCCGAAGCCGGCGGCGCGGCTCTTCTCGTACTGGTCGATGATGTCGCGCCCCGCTTCGCGCAGGCCGTAGCGCACGCCGTCGTAGCGGGCGAGATTGGAGGAAGCTTCCGCCGGCGCGACGATGTAATAGGCCGGCAGCGCGTATTTCGTGTGCGGCAGCGAGATGTCGACGATCTCGGCGCCTGCGTCGCGCAGCCAGGTGACGCCTTTTGCCCACAATTCCTCGATTTCCGCCGGCATGCCGTCCATGCGGTATTCGGCCGGGATGCCGATACGCATGCCCTTCACTGAGCGACCGACCGCCGCCTCGTAATCCGGCACCGGCAGGTCGACCGAGGTGGTGTCCTTCAAATCGAGCGAGGCCATGGATTTGAGCAGGATCGCGCAATCGCGCACGTCGCGGGCGATCGGCCCGGCCTGGTCGAGCGAGGAGGCGAAGGCGACGATGCCCCAGCGCG
>CALMYO010000258.1 GCA_937873685.1 uncultured Paracoccaceae bacterium | reverse complement strand
GCGCGCCTCCGCCGTGGGGCTCGAGGGCGAGCGCGACGCGCTCGAAGCCGAGCGCGAAACCGTCCGCCGCGCGCGCGGCGAGGCGGGACTGGAGCGGCGCGAAGGCGCGCTCCTCGATCGGGCGTCCGCTCGAGAACCAGACGACGTCCTCGAGCGCGAGGTTCGCCTCGAAGGCGGCATCGAGCACTGGAAGGAGAGCGGCGGCGACCTGGCCCACAAGCCCACCGGCGGATCCACGCGCTGGGTTACCCGCGAAAGACCCAAGATCGATCGCATCGCCTGCCCCTGGCTGATCCGCCGCTTCGTCGAACCTGACGCCGAGTTCCTGTTCGTCGCCGCCGATCAGGTCGGGGGCGTCGCAGACCGGTTCGGCGCGACGCCGTTCGATGTCGAAGGGGTTCTTTTCAGCCATCGTGGCGAGACCTGCACCTTCGACACCATGCTGGAGGAGTTCGGCCTCGCAAACATCGCCGCGCTGGCGCGCATGGCCGAAGTGATCCGCGCCGCCGATACCGGCAAGCCGGACACCACTCCACAAGCCGCAGGGTTGCTGGCGATTTCCTTCGGCATGGCGCGATCCTGCGCCGACAATCTGACGCAAATGGAAGCGGGACTGCGCGTCTACGATCACCTGTATCAGTGGGCGTTGCACGGCGCCGGATTCAGCCACAACTGGCCGACAGCACGGATCGCGTGATGGTGAGCGACATGAAACCGAAATCATCGGCGCTAGGCAGCCCGTCTTCCGTTCGCCTGGATACGGTTGCGCCAGTTGCCGCCGTCGACCGCGCCGAAGCCACACGCACTTTTGCCCGCATGGGCCTGCTGTCCTTCGGCGGACCGGCGGCGCAGATCGCCGTGATGCATCGCATCCTTGTCGACGAGAAGCGCTGGCTCACCGAGCCGCAATTCCTGCATGCTCTGAACTTTTGCATGCTGCTGCCGGGGCCGGAGGCGATGCAGCTTGCGACTTATGCCGGCTGGAAGCTGCACGGCGTGCGTGGTGGGTTGATCGCTGGCCTGCTGTTCATCCTGCCGGGCTTCGCGATGATGCTGGCGCTGTCGGCCGCCTATGTGCTGTGGGGCGAGACGCCGGTGCTCGCCGGCCTGTTCTTCGGCCTGAAGGCGGCCGTGCTGGCGGTAGTGGCCGAAGCGCTTTTGCGCGTTGGTCGGCGGGCGCTGAAATCGCGTGCGATGGTGTTTGTCGCTGTCGCCGCCTTCGTGGCGATCGCGCTCGTGAAGGCGCCGTTTCCTGTCGTCGTGCTCGGAGCGGGCCTCATCGGCGCCTTCGGGCACCGGTTGTGGCCGGCGCTGTTCCCCGCTGGCGCGGCAGAGGGCGACACCCTGCCCGAAACCAGCAACGGCGGACTCGCAACATTCGCACGTACGGTCGCCTTGTGGCTCGCTGTGTGGCTGGTCCCGCTCGGCGTCATTGCGGCGGTTTTCCGGCCCGGTGGGCTGTTTACAAAGATGACGGCGTTCTTTTCCTGGACCGCGGTGATCACTTTCGGCGGCGCCTATGCGGTGCTGGCCTGGGTCGGCCAGCAGGCGGTCGAGGCCTATGGTTGGCTGTCCGCCGAGGCGATGATCGCGGGGCTCGGCCTTGCCGAAACCACGCTCGGGCCGCTGGTGCTTGTGCTGGTGTTTGTCGGCTTCGTCGGCGGCGCGGCGCATGCCGACATGCCGCCGCTCGCTGGCGGGTTGATCGGCGGAACGGTTGCGATGTGGTTCACCTTTGCGCCCTGCTTCCTCTGGATCTTCGCCGGCGCGCCGCATGTCGAACGGCTGCGCCGGGTGCGCTGGCTCTCGGCGGCAATGGCGGCGATCACCGCCGCGGTTGTTGGCGTCATCGCAAACCTGGCGCTATGGTTCGGCCTGCATGTGCTGTTCGGCGAATTCCGAGAGGTCGTTCTCGGACCACTGTGGCTGCCTGCGCCTTCGATTGCCGGATTCGACTGGCGGGCGGGCGTCATTGCGCTTTCAAGCGCCGTGGCGCTGCTTCGGTTCCACGTTGCGATGCCGGCGGTGTTGGGCGCGGCGGCGATCGCGGGTATGGCGCTGACGGCGATATGAGCCTTGCGGCTATTCCGGCGCGTGATCGCAGCGCGAACCGGCGTTGTCGCCGGGGCGCAGGATTACGTATCCCGTAACGCGGGGATGCGGCCGTTCGCGCCAACCGCTGTGGCGGCAGTGTCGTCCTTGAAACAGCCCGGCAGCATCCTTGCTTGCGCTTGGAATTCCGCGAACCAAGACGTTTGCGGGTGCGCCACTGGCTGGCGTCCTGTTGTCTGTTCACGCGAAGACGATGCGTCCGTCGGCAGGCGCTGTCACCGTTCTGCCGAACTGGAGATCGGCTGTCAGCGAATTGACCAAGGTTTGCCGTGAAACGAATACCGTTATGGCGCGCTCTTGTGCAGTTGCGAACATCCGGCGTGATGTGATGCTCCACAAATTGATAATTATTATGAGATGGCAGGAGTATTTTTGAGTGTTTTGACATTTTAATTCTTGTCGATGAAATTTTAAATTTCAAATTCTCTACCTACAAATATCTTAAATATGAAAATAAATCATTATTGCGACCGCCTTGCAGAGGCATGTGCTCATGGTCGATGCGACCCTCCCGCATCGACGCGACGTTGAACAAGAAGGATGAAGGCAGGCGTCTTTCAGCCGAAACGCCGCGCCCGGTCCGGTACGCGCACCGGTTCGTCGGGCCAGTCGGTGATCTCGCGGGCGCTGTCGAGGAAGGCGCGAAAGTCGACCGGCACGGTCTGCGGCCGCGCGAGGCCGAAGCCCTGCACGTAGGCCGCGCCGCAGGCTTCGCTCAGCTCGAGCTGCCAGCGCGTTTCCACCCCTTCGATGACGGAGGGGATGCCCCGATCGGCGAACCAGGTGACCATCAGTTTCAGCAGGCCGTAGCCGGCGCGGGTATCCATCAGGCGCGTCGCCCAGCGGCCGTCGAACTTGACGATGTCGGGGGTGAGCGCCTCGACACGGCCGAGATCGGACGATTTCGCGCCGAAATCGTCGATCGCCACCTGATAACCCTCGGCGCGCAGCAGGTAGACGAAGTGCTTCAGGTCGGCCTCGCTGGAGGCGCGATGCTCGGTGATCTCGCAGACCACGGAGGAGGGCTTCAGCCCGGCGGCGCGCAGATCGGCGCCGATACCTGAAAGCGTCTCGGCAAAACGCGCCTTGTCCGCAAGCGCCGAAGGGTCGAAATTCAGGAACAGCTTGATGCGGTCGCGGCGGAATTTCGTGGCGTTGAGAATGTGTAGCGTGCGGCAGAGCGTCTCGACCATGCGCAACTCGTGCCGCTCGATGGAGCGAAAGAAGCTGCCCGGCATCACCGGCGCGCCATTCAGCATCGGCCGGATCAGGCCCTCGACGCCGGCGATGGCGAGCTTGCCGTTCCTGAAGCGGAACAGCGGCTGGAATGCCGAGCGCAGCAGGAACGGCCCCCAGACGGCGAAATGCGTGCCGTTCGGCTCGTCGACGATGCGATACGGCAGGTCTGGTTCACGGGCAAGCGCGAGGGCGGCGGACATGGCGACGGGGTTCCGGGCGAGTGTTCAATCGCCATGATGCGCGCCATGGGCTAAGGTTTGGTTAATCGGACGTGAAGGGAAAAGGGAGAAGTTTCGCGAAATCGCCAGCATCAGTCACGGTCATGCGACCGCTTGATCTTGCGCAGCGACGGCGTCCCGGTTTGCTGCGATTTTGCCAATGAAAATCTTGGCGCATGCCGCGCCGGCGCGAGGGGAGGAATGCAGCATGGCGGAGCTTCACAAACCGGCGGAAATCGCGCGCCTCGTGGAAGAGGCGGGCGTGGCGAAGGCGAAGGCGCCGTTGGCGGCGCTGGTTGCGCTGTCGCTGCTGGCCGGCGCTTTCATCTCGTTTGGCGCGGCGTTCTACACCATGGCTATGACGGGGGTGGATCCCGGTTTCGGGCCGCACAGGGTGCTTGGTGGGGTGGTGTTTTCGCTCGGCCTGATCCTGGTGGTGGTCGGCGGGGCGGAATTGTTCACCGGCAACGCGCTGATCGTCATGGCATGGGTGGACAAGAAGGTGTCGACGCCGGCGCTGTTGCGCAACTGGGCGATCGTGTGGTGCGGCAATTTCGCCGGCGCGCTCGGCGTCGCCGTGCTGGTTTGGGCGTCCGGCCTGTTGCAAGGCGGGTTCGGCGAGACGGCGGCCAAGATCGCCGCCGCCAAGCTCAACCTCGGGCCGGTGGAACTGCTGGCCCGCGCCATCGCCTGCAACGCGCTGGTATGCCTTGCAGTCTGGCTTTCGTTTGCGGCGACCGACGCCACCGGCAAGATCCTCGCGGTCATCCTGCCCGTCGCGGCATTCGTCGCGCTCGGTTTCGAGCATTCCATCGCCAACATGTACTTCCTTCCCGTCGGTCTTGCCGCCGGGGCGGTCGGAACGCTGTTCGACGCCGGCTACAACATCGCGCTTGCGACGCTGGGCAACGTGATCGGCGGGGCAGGGGGCGTGGCGCTCGCCTATCGCTGGGCGTTCCGGGAACAGTTGCGGTGAGAGTGGGCTATTTTCCCTTGATTACAAGAGTCTGGCATGGAAAGGTTGTACCGGAGATGTGACGATACGCTTTTGGATGGAGGCAAGGGATGGCGGTGGAAATCTCGATTGCGGGCGATGTTTTGACCGAAACGGATTTCGACAATCCGTAT
>CALMYO010000257.1 GCA_937873685.1 uncultured Paracoccaceae bacterium | reverse complement strand
GCAGATGATGGGCGGCGGCGCCCGACAGGGCGGCGGTGCGGGCCGCAGCGCCGCGCCGGACAATCCCTTCGGCGACATGCTCGACCAGATGTTCGGCGGCGGCGCCCGGCAGGGCGGCGGCAGCGGCCAGCGGTCGGGTGGCGCGCCGGACAATCCCTTCGGCGATATCCTCGACCAGATGTTCGGCGGCGGCGCGCGTCAGCAGGGCGGCGGCGGCGGCCAGCGCCAGGGCGGGGCGCCCGACAATCCGCTCGGCGACATCTTCGACCAGATGTTCGGCGGCGGCCAGCGCCGCGCCGAGGCGCCGGCGCCCGAGGCCGAGCCGGAAGCGCCGAGCAGCCCGCGCGGCAAGGATATCTTCGGCGAGATGTTCGAGGCCGGGCGCCAGGTGCAGAAGGATTACCAGAAAAACATCGACGACATCTTCGATGCCTATCTGGAGGGAATGCGCCGGCGCTGAGCCGGCCGTCCGGGCCGAACGCGCGAAGCGCAAAACAGGCGATTGACAAAGGCGAGGCCGGAACTTAAGTGTTCGCTCGCCTTTGCCCAGGTGGCGGAATTGGTAGACGCGCAGGTTTCAGGTACCTGTGCCGCGAGGCGTGGAGGTTCGAGTCCTCTCCTGGGCACCAACAAAGGCTCGCGGGTCCGCCGACCCGAGCCGCCGACGCGACGACAGCCCCGCCTTGCGGGGCTTTTTTGTTGGCCGAAGGGCCGCCGACGAAAAGACCGGACGGCTGTACCGACAAAGGCGCTCGAGATTCGGCAGCGCCCGCCGAACACGACAAACTGCTACACACAACGCTCGACATGGAGAACGCGGCGTTGGGTGAGTGAGATTGCCCGAACCACCGGCCTTTCCCGGCAGACGGTCTATTGCATCAAGACCGACCCGGCGGGGGCTGAAAAGATGCTTCGGTTGTGGGAGGTGTGATCGCGATGAAAAAATCGGCGGAAGATCGAAAGGCGGCTTTTCGTTCATATCACCGCTATGCTGTCTTCCTCACTCATCCTGTATCCGTCCGGCCTTGCCCTCGCACATGGGGCACCCCGACCAATAGGTTCCTTCAGCATTGCCCGTGAACGGTGCGCCGCATCATTCGCAGTATTCGATCTTGTCTGGCCAACAGAAGCAATTGAAACAGAATACCCTTTCACCGTCGTTGAGCGTGCCTGCCGTTTCGGGGATGTGCTCGCACTCGGTGCAAAGCGCAAGTTGACTGGATTCGTCGTGATCCGCCCTGCCTTCCAGCGTGTATTCAAAAAGCACGTTGTCCAAACCAATGAACGTGCCGCAATGCTCGCATTCCCATGCTTCGCATTTTTCCATAGCGAGTAGGGTTTTCTTGCCGCAATCATCGTCGGGACAGACGTGCAGTAAAAAGCTCTCTTTGGCGAGGCAAACCCGGCATGTGTGTTCCTGCGGACCGATGTCATCGAGCACCTGCGCTTCAAAACCGCAAGCACTACAAGTCGCCAAGATTGCACCTCGTTGACGGGCTTCCTCAAGTTCAGGCCTGATCTGATCGTAAACCTCACCAAGGTAGGCGCGGTGGCCCTTCATCGCCAAGTTGATGCTCTCCACTTGATTCTGAAAAGCGGCAAATACCTCCCGCCATTCGTCCCCAAGTAGACGGCGTAGATAGAACCACCCCCTGCATTGCTCCAAGATAATGGCTTCTCGCTGTCTCTCTTGGTCCGGATCATTCACGTCGACAGGATGGTAGAAGTGCACCATCCGATTTCGATGTTTTCGTAGACCTTCGAACGAGTTGATCGCGTTCGAGGGAACGGTGACCTTGGCCACCTTTTTCAGCCGTTGGATTGCCTGCTGCAGACCGACGGTTTGCGCTTCACCATTCAGGAATTCGTCAATATCTGCTTTGTTGGGGTCGGCTACGATCAGCGTCCAGTGTTCGCGCATCAGGCGAGCTTTTATAAGCAGTTCGACGCCGGAGTAGAAATTAATAACCGAGTATTTCAGCGCGTCCGGCGACCGGTTTTCCCAAAGCTGTTCGATAGCCTTTGCGACGAAGCCAAAGCCGTTCTCGCACAGGCGCGGAAATTGCTCGTCGTGGGTCAGCTTTCCTTTGTGCATCTATCCCGCTGCGCCG
>CALMYO010000256.1 GCA_937873685.1 uncultured Paracoccaceae bacterium | reverse complement strand
TCGTCACCGGTGCGCGCGGGGGCTTTGGCGCACGCATCGCTGAGCGGCTGGCGGCGGAAGGCGCGTTACTGCTGCTGAGCGATCTCGGCGCGGAACCGGGCGCGCGGCTTTCGCCGCTGGTCGAATCCGGCGCGCGGTACCTGGCTGGTGATGTGGCTGATGAGGCTTTTCACGAGACGCTGGTGCGCGCGGCGCTCGATGCCTTTGGTCGTCTCGACATCGCCATCAACAACGCCGGCGTCGTCCATCCGATGGCGAAGCTGGCGCAGATCGACGCCGCCGAAGCGCGGCGAATCGTCGACATCGACCTGATGGGCGTGTTCTACGCCATGAAACACCAGTTGCCGGTGATGGAGCGGCAGTTCCGCGCCAGCGGCAAGGGCGGGGCGATCGTCAATCTTGCCTCGGTCGCCGGGCTCGGCGCGGCGCCACGGCTTTCGGTCTACGCGGCAGCCAAGCACGGCGTCGTCGGGCTGACGCGTTCGGCGGCGGTCGAGTACGCGACGAAGGGCATTCGCGTCAACGCGGTCTGCCCCTCCTATGCGCGCACGCCGATGGCGGAGGATTTCATCCGACAGTTCCCGGAGGATCAGCGCGCAGCCGCCGAGGCGGAGATGGCGCGCGGCATTCCGATGAAGCGGTTGGCGGAGGTAGAAGAGGTGGTGGAGGCAGTGCTGTTTGCCGCCGATCCCGCCAATTCCTTCATGACCGGCCAGTCGATCGCCGTCGACGGCGGGCTGCAGGCGTTGTGATCGCCTCGAAGTCGGGGTATCGGGCGCATCACCATGGGTAACGGAGCCGCTGGCGCCGACTCCCCGCCCACGGTCCCTTTGCCTTGGGCGGTGCGGGTTCCGTCGCATGGAGCGTAAACGGAGCGTGAGATGACGGGCAAGGTTCTACTGGTCGGGTGCGGCAACATGGGCTTCGCCATGCTGCAGGGCTGGCTTGACAACGGGGTTGTAGCGGCTGGCGAGGTGACCGTGGTGGAGCCGGACGAGGCGCTACGCGAACGCGCCGGCGGGCTAGGCGTCGCGGCGCATGCGTCGGCGGAAACCGTGCCGGGGTCATTCGCGATCGTGCTGTTTGCCGTCAAGCCGCAGATGATGGCGGCGGTTGTTCCCGCCTACCGGCGCTTCGTCGACGCAGGATCGACCGTGGTTTCGATCGCCGCCGGCACGCGCATGGCAACATTCGAAAACCTGCTCGGCAACGAAACACCCGTCGTACGCATCATGCCGAACACGCCCGCAGCCGTCGGCAAGGGCATGCTGGTCGCCTGCGACAACAGCCGTGTTGAGGTGGAATTCCGCGAGTTGCTGGATGCGCTGATGGCGGCGAACGGACGCGGGCCGTGGATCGGCGACGAGGCGCTGATGGCCGGGGTGACCGCCGTTTCCGGTTCCGGCCCCGCCTACCTGTTTCATTTCATCGAATGCCTGACAGCGGCCGCCGAAGCCACCGGCCTGCCCGCCGACACCGCCGCATTGCTGGCGCGCCAGACGGTAGTCGGCGCGGCGGCGTTGGCCGAGGCGAGCGCTGACGATCCGGCGACCCTGCGCCGGAATGTCACCAGCCCGGGCGGCACCACGGCCGCCGCGCTCGGCGTGCTGATGGGGGAAGACCGGTTGAAAACGCTGATGACGGCGGCGGTTGAGGCGGCGCGGCGCCGCGGCGTCGAACTGGCGGAGTAAGGGGGCTTTCGGCCCCCGCGGCGCATCTACGGACGGGTGCGGCCGATCGACAAGATACGCAGTACGATGAAGGCAGGGATGACGATCGTCGCGCCGAGGATCAGCCAGTCGCCGAAGCGGCCTAGCGCCGCAAAGCCATGACGCCACAAGTTGACGACGAAATCGCGCAAGGCAAACCAGACGTCCCACGGCCGCCAGTCGAACGCCGCCATCGCCATGCCGACCAGCACCGAGATGACGACCAGCTTGATCGCCACGCGCAGCGGCGTGTCGCCGAGGAAGGAATGCAGGTTCATCGTATGACCGAACGTTTCCGATTGCCAGAAATGCGAAACTCCCACATGCTCGAAACATGTCCGTCATCGTGGGCGGATATGCTTCGTCAAATGGCGCTCAGGCAAGATGGGGTCAGACATGGAACCGATCAAGGCCGCATTCTGGAACTTGCAGAACCTGTTTGATTCGACGGCAAGCCCGATCGCCGCCGACCTCGAGTTCACACCGGCGCAAGGTTGGACCGCGCAAGCGGTCGATGCCAAGATCGAAGTGCTTGTTGACGGCATATTGGGGATGTTTGCGGGAACCGGTCCCGATCTTCTGGGCATTTGTGAAATCGAGAACGAGGCGCTTGCCCAGCGCCTGATCCTGCGGTTGCGCGCCAAATCGGGGCGCAACGACTACACGTTGGCCCATGCCGAATCCCCGGACATCCGCGGAATTGACTGCTCGCTGATCTATTCGGACGACATTTTTGAATTGGCCGGTGCACCAAAGGGGCACCTGGTTCACTTGCGTTACCCGACACGGGACATTTTCGAGGTGCCGCTGCGCATCAAGGCAACGCAGGACGAACTGACAGTTTTTGTCACCCATTGGCCTTCCCGGCGCGGTGGCTCGGCGCAGTCGGAACCGTTTCGCATAACAGTCTCGGCCCATCTTGGCCGCTTGATCGACGAACGGCTGAAACTGCCGCGCGACGCCATCGAGGCCTCGCCTGACCCGCGTGTCCTGCAAGACGTCATCGACCGGCTTTGGGACGCCAACATTCTCGTGATGGGCGATCTCAACGATGATCCGTTCAACACTTCGGTGCTGTCGACATTGCGCGCCTCGAACAGCATTGACCGCCTCGAAGCGGTGATCGAGACTGCCAAGAAGGACGGAACACCGATCGCGGACTTCAAGAAAACCTATATCGGCCGGCAGGCCGAACTCTACAATTTCAGCTGGTCATGGCTTGGCCAAAGCGGAGCGGGTACGATCTTTTATGCAGAGGCCGGGATGCCGCGAACCAAGCAATGCTTTGACCAGATCATCGGATCTCGCGCACTCTATTATGGCAATAATGGTCTGATCATCCGCGAGGAAGACGTTTCGATCCATGCTCCCAAGAGCATGTGGACCGATCAGAGACTGCCCGATAGCGCACCGCTGCACATGGTCAGGCCGAAGAGTTTTGACCGAAAAAATTTCACGGGTGTTTCTGACCACTTTGTCGTTACGGCACTTATCCGCGCGGTCGAGCCGCTCATAGCTTGAAAGCAAGCATCTTCTCCAGCGTCTCCAGCCGGTCCGCCTCGTGCGGGCGCTTGTCCCAGCGTAGGCGGGCGATGCGGGGAAAGCGCATGGCGACGCCGCTCTTGTGGCGGGTCGAGCGCGCCAACCCCTCGAACGCCACCTCCAGCACCAGCCCGTGGCCGGGTTCGGCGCGCACGGAGCGCACCGGCCCGAAGCGTTCCACCGTGTTGTCGCGCACGAACTTGTCGATTCTTTTCAGTTCCTCGTCGGTGAAACCGAAATAGGCCTTGCCGACCGGGGTGAGACGAAGTGCGTCGTCAGAACCGGTCCAAACCCCGAAGGTGTAATCGGAATAGAAGCTGGAGCGCTTGCCGTGACCGCGCTGCGCATACATCAGCACCGCGTCGATCACGTGCGGATCGCGCTTCCACTTGAACCACGCGCCTTTCGGCCGGCCGGGCACATAGACGCTGTCGAGCCGCTTCAGCATCAGCCCTTCGATCAGCGGCCCGGGCGGGGCGTCGCGCAGGCGTGCGATCTCCTTCCACGACGCAAAGGGCACGAGCGGCGACAAGTCGAACCGGTCATCCGGAAGCCGGCTAACAAACTCGGTCAAGCGCTCGCGCCGCGCGGCGAAGGGCAGCGGGCGCAGGTCGCTTCCGCCGTGATGCAGCAGGTCGTAGGCGCGCACGAAGGCCGGATATTGCGCGGCCAGCTTCGCGCTGACGGTTTTCCGGTTCAGCCGTTGCTGCAGGTCGGAGAAACTGGCGACTTCGATGCCCTGAGAACCCGGCGCGCCCACCAGCAACTCGCCATCGATCGCGCCGTCGAATTCCATGGCGGTGATCACGTCCGGAAACGCGGCCGAGATGTCGTCGCCGGAACGCGAATAGAGCCGGCGCACACCGCGCTCCGCCACCGCCTGCACGCGGATGCCGTCCCACTTCCATTCGGCGGCATAGTCGGCGGGATCGAGCTTTTCCAGATCGCCGTCGGCGACGGGGTTCGCCAGCATCACCGGGCGAAACGGCGCGGCGGCCGCCATCGCCGGTTTTTCGGCCCGGCCCTCCAGCCAGGCGAACAGCTCCGTGTAGGGCGGCGACAGCCCGTGCCACAGTTCCTCGATCCCGGTGACGTCCTTGCCGCCAAATTCCGCCAGCGCCTGCTTGGCGAGCCGCGCCGAGACGCCGATGCGCAGGCCGCCCGTGATCAGCTTCAGAAGCGCGTAGCGTCCGTCGGCGTCCAGCCGGTCGAGCCAATCCTCCACCAGCCTCGGCCCGTCGGAGCGCGAGGCGCGCGCAAGGGTTTCGACAACGGTGGAGAGGCGCAGTGGCGGGGCAGTCGTACGCTCCGCACCAGTTTTCTGCACGACAAGCCTGCTTTCCGGCTCAGCTGCAATGTACCCCCACCCCCTGCCCCTCCCCTCAAGGGGGAGGGGGGTGGCGAGCGCTTCGATTCGGTCCAGAACGCCGGCCGTGGACGGATGGCGAAGCCTATCGACGGAGGTGTCCCCCTCCACCTTGAGGGGAGGGGTCAGGGGTGGGGGTACGTCGCTGCTGCCAAGAGACCCCAGGTCGTCCGCTTCGTAATCTGCCGAACCCCGCCCCTCCCACACCAGCGCCACGGTCTCGGCAAGGTCGCCGACGTAATCGTACGACCAGCCGAACAGCACCTCGTCCATGCGTTCCGCGACAAGCGCGCGGATCATCGCCGGCTTGACCGATGAGATGGCGAGATCGCCGGTGATGGCGGCGATGGCGTAGCCGCGGTCGGGATCGGGCGTTTCGCGGCAATAATCCACGATCAGGCGGATCTTGCCGTTGCGCGATGGCGTCAGCACCAGGCGGTCGAGCAGGGCGGCGAAGGGTTTCATTTCACTCCGCCTCGTCCTCGAAACCGGCGAGATGAAGCGGCCGCGCGGGAATGCCGGCAAGTTCGCACCAGCGCTGCAGCGCCTCCTCGCGGCCATGCGTGATCCACACCTCGCCCGGCGCGATCTCGGCAATCGTGGCGGTCAGTTCGTCCCAGTCGGCATGGTCGGAGAGGATCAGCGGCAGTTCGACGCCGCGCTGCTTCGCGCGCTGGCGCACCCGCATCCAGCCGGAGGCGAAACAGGAGACCGGGTCGGCGAAACGCCGCGCCCAGCGGTCGGCGAAGGCGGAGGGCGGGCCGACGACGATCTCGCCGGAAAACGCTCCCTTGCCGCCAGCTTCCACCGTTGCCGGCAACAGCGGCCCGAGTTCGACGCCCTGCGCAGCGTAGTAGCCGCACAGCTTCTCGAGCGCACCGTGGATAAAGATCGGTCGGTCGTAGCCAACCTGCCGCAGCAGCGCGATGACGCGCTGCGCCTTGCCGAGCGCATAGGCGCCGACCAGATGCGTACGCTCCGGAAACCGGGCCACCGAGGCCAGCAGTTTCCCGATCTCCTCGCCATCCGGCGGATGGCGGAACACCGGCAATCCGAACGTCGCCTCGGTGATGAAGACGTCGCAGGCCATCGGCGCAAACGGGGCGCATGTCGGATCGGCGCGGCGTTTGTAGTCGCCGGAGACGACTATGCGCATGCCGTCCTTCTCCACCGCGATCTGCGCCGACCCGAGCACATGGCCGGCGGGCAGGAAGGTCACCGAAACGCCGTTCACCGCCACCGTCTCGCTCGGCGTCGCCACTTGCGTCGCTGCCGCGAAGCCGGGGCCGTAGCGCAAGCCCATGATGTCGAGCGTCTCGCGCGTCGCCATCACCGCACCGTGGCCCGGCCGGGCATGGTCGGAATGTCCATGCGTCACCAGCGCGCGCGGAACCTGTCGCATCGGATCGATGTGAAAGTCGCCCGGCGGGCAATACAGCCCGCGGTCGTCGACATGCAGCAGTTCGGCAGCGCGCATGGGCCGAACATAGGTCGAACAAACGCCAAGGCCAAGGCCGGAAAACAAGGTCGGAAAACGCAGCTTGAAAACTCGGGGCCGTTCTGGCAGATGCCGCGCGCTGCGGCGCGCCGCCGCGCTTTCCGGAATGTCCACCGCCATGTCCTCCGACAAGTTGCCGCAATTCGCGGCCTTCCAGTCGTCCGGCGACCTGATTGCCGACCGCCGCGCCGGCTATGCGCGCGACCTCGCAAGACGTGGCGATTTCGCCGCCGCAATCGACCTGATGCGGCAGGCGCTGGAGCTTGCGCCCGGCCACACACCCTTCCTGCTGCGCCTTGCCGAATGGCTGGAGCGGATCGGCAACCGGGATGGCGCGGTCGCGGCCCTGCGCGACGCGCTCGTCGCCGATCCGCACGATCGCCACGGCGCGGCCCTGAAGCTCGCCCTGCTCGGCGAGACACAGACACCGCAAGCGCCGCCTGCGGCTTATGTCGCAGGGCTGTTCGACGCCTATGCGCCGCGCTTCGATTCAGCGCTTGTCGAGCGCCTCGGCTATCGCGCGCCGGACCTGTTGTGGCGGGCGCTCTGCGCTGTGTCCGGCGGCACTTCGCCCGCGTATCGCCATGCGCTCGATCTCGGCTGCGGTACAGGGCTGATGGGCGAGCGGCTGCGCCGGGCCGTCAGTTTCCTTGAAGGCGTCGATCTTTCCGCCGGCATGCTGCGGGAGGCGGAAGTGAAGGGCGTTTACGACCGGCTGCGCCATGGCGACGCCTTCGCGACAACGGAAGCAGTGCCGGCGCACGCCGATCTCGCGGTTGCCGCCGATGTGTTCTGCTATCTCGGCGACCTGTCGGCGCCGCTGCTGGCAGTCGCATCCGTACTCGAAGGGGGCGGCCTGTTCGCCTTCACGGTCGAGGCCGCGCCGGACGACGCCGGTTTCCTGCTGCGTTCCAGCCTGCGCTATGCGCATGGCCGCGCCTTTGTGGAGCGGCAACTCGCCGCCGCCGGTTTTTCGATCCTGCATTTCGAGACGACGGAATTGCGCCGCGATCGCGGCGAAGCGGTGCTGGGCCATGTGGTGGTGGCGCGGCTCGGGCTGGCCTACGCGCAGTCAGCCGTGGAGCGCGCGCTTATCCTTTCCGCTCTGGCGAAAGAACTGGCGCCGAACGCCATCCCGGGAAGGGATGCCGAACCGGCTCTTCCCGTGCCGCCCCTGCAATAGAGCATCGGGCGCAAACGTCGAACCAGGCAGGACAAATGCGCTGCAACACGGGGAGTTTCCCTCCGCTTTGTGGGGCTACGCGATTCATACATTTCATGGACGGCGTGTTTTCGCCTTTTACCCCCCTCTGTCCTGCCGGACATCTCCCCCGCAAGGGGGGAGAATGGCCCCGTCGCGAACGCCTTCGCCCGCATTGCGACGGTTGCGCCAAGCGCAAACGGTTCGAAGTGAGGCTTGGAGCGACCCGCGATCCATTCTCCCCCCTTGCGGGGGAGATGTCCGGCAGGACAGAGGGGGGTGTCGAAACGCGATGTGTGAATATCGTAGCTTGTCGGGAGGGAAAGTCCCCGAGCGGCAGCGTTTTCCCCAACCGCTCGACCCGTCTTGCCTGGCGCTCTGACGGACGTTCCGGCACGTTGTCCAGGCGCAATCGGGCCGGCACCCGTTCCTTCGTTGCGCGGCGTGAATGCGCGAGAATGCCTGTTCCCTTTTTGTGCCTTTCGCCTAGATTGGCGGGGTGACCGCTGTTTCCGGGATTCGCGCCGCCTCGGCCGGCTTTACCCTGCCTCAACCCTTTGCCGGCTGGTTTGCCGCCAAGGGCTGGTCGCCGCGCGCCCATCAGCTGGAATTGCTGGCAAAGCTGCAATCCGGGCATTCCACACTCCTGATCGCGCCGACCGGCGCAGGCAAGACGCTCGCCGGTTTCCTGCCGACGCTGGTTGATCTTGCCGCGCGGCCGAGGCCGAAACCCGGCGAACCGGCGCGCGGCGTCCACACGCTCTACATCTCGCCGTTGAAGGCGCTGGCCGTCGACATTCGCCGCAATCTGGAAAGCCCGGTGGCCGAGATGGGGCTTGGCATCGCGATCGAGACCCGCACCGGCGATACGCCCGCCCACAAGCGCCAGCGGCAGAAATTCGCGCCGCCGGACATCCTGCTCACCACCCCGGAACAACTGGCGCTGCTGATCGCCGCAAACGATGCCGAACGCTTCTTTTCCGGCCTGCGCCATGTCGTGCTCGACGAACTGCATTCGCTGGTCACCTCCAAGCGCGGGCATCTGCTTTCGCTCGGCCTGGCGCGGCTGCGCCGGTTCAGGCCGGACCTGCTGACCATCGGCCTTTCGGCGACGGTGGCCGAGCCGGACGAGTTGCGCCGCTGGCTCGTGGGGCAGAACGCGTTTCCCCCCTCCCCCTTGAGGGGAGGGGTTGGGGGTGGGGGTAACTTGCCTGAACCAGCGGCCACGCCACAGTCGGCACAGCTCCTTTCGCCGTCATCCCGGAGCTTGTCCCCGGGACCCGATGGCGCGTTCGATTTGGATCCCGGGGACAAGCCCAAGGATGACGAATGGCGGAAGGATGACGAAGTTCGCGGCGTCGCGACACACTCTACAGTACTGCAAACCCCACCCGGCCGCTTCGCGGCCACCCTCCCCTTGCAGGGGAGGGAAAACGGGCGGCCGATGGCCGACCTGATCACCGTCGCCGGCGGCGCAAAACCGCAGATCCGCATCCTTGCCTCCGACGAGCGCGTGCCATGGGCGGGTCATTCGGCCCGCTACGCCATTGCTGACATCTATGCGGCGATCAAGGCGCATCGCACGACGCTGATCTTCGTCAACACCCGCAGCCAAGCGGAACTGGTGTTCCAGGAACTGTGGCGCGTCAATGACGACACGCTGCCAATCGCCCTGCACCACGGCTCGCTCGATGTCGGCCAGCGCCGCAAGGTGGAGGCGGCGATGGCGGTCAACGGGCTTCGCGCGGTGGTCGCCACCTCCACGCTCGATCTCGGCATTGACTGGGG
>CALMYO010000255.1 GCA_937873685.1 uncultured Paracoccaceae bacterium | reverse complement strand
ACGGGGGGACCCTCGCCGTAGTTGTGTATGTGTCCGCCGAACGGGGGCTGGTAGATGGGCCCGTCCTCGGTGCGCGAAACCGGCACGCCGTAATGCTCGAGCTCATAGACCGCCTTCGGCGCCTCCATGGCGAGATACTGCATGGCGTCGACATCGCCCAGCCAGTCGGAACCCTTCACGGTGTCGAAAAGGTGCCACTGCCAGCAATCCGGCGTCATGTTGGTGAGCGAGGCGGCGATCCCGCCCTGCGCCGCAACCGTGTGCGAGCGGGTCGGGAACACCTTGGTGATGCAGGCGGTCTTGAAGCCCTGCTCGGCCATGCCGAGCGTGGCGCGCAGCCCGGCGCCGCCCGCGCCCACCACCACCACGTCGAAGGCGTGGTCGACGAAGCGATAGGCCTTGCCGTTCACCGCCGGTCTGGAAGCATCGTTCATGGTCTTTTCGTTCCCCTTGGCGGATGGATCAACCGGTGAAGGCAAGCTTCAGCACCGCAACCGCGCTGGCGATCGCAACCGCGATCGTAAAGAAGCTGTTCAGCGCCAGCAGCGCCAGCTTGGCTGTTTCGCCATGCACATAGTCCTCAATGATCACCTGCATGCCGAGCTTGGCGTGCCAGAGCCCGGCGCCGATCATCGACAGCAGCAGCAGGCCGGCGAACGGATTGGAGAGCGCGGCGCGCGTTTCATCGTACGTTGCGCCGTTGAGGCCGATCAGCATCAGCAGGAACAGCGTCACCAAAACCACGAGCGCCGCCGCCGTGAGCCGCTGGTGCCAGAAATGGTCGGTGCCGCCCCTGGCGGAACCGAGGCCGCGGACACGCTTCAGGGGGGTCAGCATGCTCATGGTTCTTCTCCCTCAGCGCGCGATGGTGCCGGCGATCCACACCAGCACCGTCAGTGCGCCGGCCAAAACCGGCTGCGCCTTGGCGACATTGGTGGCGAAATGCTTCTCGAAGCCGTGGCCGAGATCCCAGGCGAGATGCTTGATGCCGCCGAGCAGGTGATGGATCAGAACGAACGTGTAGGCAAACAGCACCAGCCGGCCGAGGAACGAGCCGTAGATGCCATTGACGAAATCGAAATACGCCGGACCGGAAGCCGCCGCGATCAGCCACCAGGCGACCAGCAGCGTGCCGAAATACAGAGCGCCGCCGGTGATGCGGTGGCTGATCGACATGACCATGGTCGGGATCGGCTTGTAGATCGACAGATGCGGCGAAAGCGGCCGTTTCACGGCCTTGTCGGTGCTGGCGCTCACGGTGACGTTCGCTCCCCGTTGGACTGGTCCGCATGACGCGTTTGCGCCGGACGGAGTGGTTTTAGAGCGCGTTTTGCGCCGCGTCAAAGCCAAGTGCGCTGCAAAAACCGGTCCTGCGACGAAGGTTCGACGAGGCCTGCAATTTCAATCGTTTGAACGGTCCTGCGCCGGGTCGCGGCAGATGCGCCGGTCAGCGCGTGCAGTCGACAGGCTTCTTGCCGGCGGTGGACCAGGTGGCGGTTCGCCCGTCGAGCACCAGCGAATGCGGTCCCTCGGCATAGCGGTCGCGGGCGCCGGGCGGAGACGCGGGAAGCGTCGCCGTAACGCCGCGGCTGTCGACCACGTCGACGGTCGAGACGGCGTTGCGGATATCGAGCGTGACGCCGCTGTCGCAGCGATAGGTCGCCTGTCCGGGCTGGCGTGCGCCGAAGCTGGTTGCGGGTGTGTTGTCCGTGGTCTCGCAGGCGGCGAGGACGGCTGCGCAGACGAACGCTATGACAGAAAGTCGGGAGGGGGAGATTCTTGTGGTCATGGCCTGTGTTATGTCGCAGATCGTGGCCGGACAAGGGCGCACGCAACGAACGGGAATCACGAAATTCTTGCCGTGCGACATCAGCCTTGCGGCAACGTCGCCTCAGGCGCGCCGAAGCGCGGCGGTCGTCACCTGGGGCGCGTCGTCGTTGGCGAGCAGGTCGCCCGCCTCGCCATGGCGCAGCACCGACACGCGATTGCGTCCCGCGGCCTTGGCCAGGGTAAGGGCCTTGGAAGCGCGCGCCATCGTCGCGGCCGCCGTCTGCCCCTGTCGCCATTCGGCGACGCCGAAACTTGCTGTCGCAGAGCGGCCGACAAGGATGTCATGGCGGGTGAGCGCAAACTGCTGGCGGATCGTTTCGGCATGCCCGGCCGCGGTGTCGATGTTGCAATTCGCAAGCAGCATGGCGAACTCGACGCCGGCCAGCCGCGCCGCAACGGCGCCGTTCGGCGTGCGGCTGTGTAACAAAGCGCTGAAGTTCGCGATCACGGCGTCGCCGACCACATGGCCGAACCGCTCATTGATCGATTTGACGCGATCGACATCGACAAGGATCAGGCTGTGCGAAACGCCGGGCTCCATGGCCGATTCGGCGGCCTTCATGGCCCGTTCGAAACTGCGGCGCGTATGCAGGCCTGTCGAGCGGTCAACCGAAGGTTCGGCAGTCCCCTCGACCAGGTCGGCAACGGCGGCGACGATGACCGAAACGGCAAGCGCCAGCGCGATCACCGCACCGGAAAAATTTGTCACGATCCAGTAGGTGGATTCAAGAAACGCCGGCCCGCCATCCGGGGCGCCGACGGTCGTCAGCAGCGTGCGTGGCAGATATTGCAAGCCCGCAAAAACCATGCAGACAAGAACGACTTTGTCTGCAAGCCGCCGCCATGCGGCATGACGCACATCCCATGCCGTGATCAGGAACATTGCGCCAAACATCACGTTGACGAAAAGCAGTTCGTGTCCGCGTCCAGGTTTCGTAAATGAGAACACAAGCCCCGAAATGACAATGGCGAGACCAACCGGCGCCAGCAAGCTCCAGCGCGGAGACATGCCGTAACGCCCCGTAAGCCCCGCGCAGAGGCATAGCATGCCGGCAACGAACACCGCATTGGCGCCGACATGAAACAGGCCCGGAAAAAGCTGGATCGTCAGGAAGCCGATGCTGTAGAGCAGATAAGCAAGCGACATCGCGCCAAGATAGCGGTGCTGGCTAAGCGCGATTCGCAGGGCAAGAAATGCTGCCGACAGCGTCAACGCTATCGCGGGATTGACCAACAGAAACCAGGAACCCGACTGCATCCGCCCCAACCAGTCCTACTGTTCAGGCGATCTCTTTAACCCGGGCCGAAAAACAAGACGTTAACTTACGTTCAGGAAGATGCGGGAAATTGACCCCGCCAACAGCAATTGAACCGGCCTGGCGATGGCGCGAGCAGCGCGCCGTCATGCAGAGGTTGGCGGTATGCGGTCAAAACGCCGCACACCTCACTTCCACTTGCAGATGTCAACGAAACGCCCGGCCACTCCTGTCCTGGTGAGCGATTCAACCTGTGAATTGATCGCAGACAGGGTCCGGACATTCCCGACGGCGGCGACCGGCGCCTTCATGTTGCTGTCATTGGAGGAGGGCAAATGGGGACTGCGCGTATTCCCGCGGTCCCGCCATCATCCAAAGTATCGGAGAGCACACGATGTTCCGAATTCTCATGACAACCGCCTCGATAGCTGCAACGATCGTCGCGGCGACCGTTCCTGCCTTCGCCGACTGGACCAAGGAAGTCCCGGTCGTGCGTGTCGGCATCATCGGCGGCGAGAACGAAGCCGACCGCCTGAAGCGCCTGTCCTGCCTTGAAACCAAGATGAAGGACCAGTTCGGCGTGAAGGTCGAGTTCTACCCGGCGACCGACTATGCCGGCGTGATGCAGGGCCTCCTCGCTGGCCAGCTCGAAATGGCCGGCCTTGGCCCGGTCGGTTATGCCGGCATCTACCTGCAGGATCCGGAAGCGGTCGAGCCCTTCGTCGTCAACTCGAACGTCGATGGCACGCTCGGCTATTACTCGGTGATCGTGACCCGCGCCGATAGCGGCATCGCCGATCTGGAAGGCCTCAAGGGCAAGTCGCTTGCCTGGGCCGACCCGAACTCGTCGTCGGGTTATCTGTACCCGAAGGCGGGCCTCGAACTCGCCGGCATCAAGATTGACGAACATTTCGGCTCGACGGGTTTCTCGGGCGGCCACGAGCAGGGCGTCATCGCCGTGCTCGACAAGCAGTATGACGCCGCCGCCACCTGGTCGTCCATGCTGGGCGAACGTGCAGAAGGCTATACCCGCGGCAACATCCGCCGGATGGTCGACAAGGGCATGCTGAAGATGGAGGACATCAACATCGTCTGGCAGTCGGGCATCATCCCGAATGGGCCGACCGTCATCCGCAAGGCCCTGCCGGACGACATGAAGAAGGCTATGTTCGACCTTTATTCGACGCTGCATACCACCGATCCGGAATGCTACGGCGCGGTTGTCGGCGGCGAAGGCGCCGGCTTCGTTGCTGTTCCGGCCAATTTCTACGACGAGACCATCGAACTGCGCCGCCGAGAAGTTTCCGGCACGCGCTGATCCAATCCGACGCGGGCGGCGCACGAAGCGCCGCCCGCGTTTCGTTTTTCTTTTCCATATTGACGGAGTCCGCCATGCTGGTGATCACCGGCCTTTCAAAGGCTTTCGGCCCGAACAAGGCGGTTGACGACATCACCCTGTCCGTCCCGCACGGCCAAATGGTTGGCGTCATCGGGCGCTCGGGCGCCGGCAAATCGACCATGCTGCGGATGATCAACCGGCTCGCGGAGCCGACGGCCGGGCGGATCGCTTTCGAAAAACGCGACGTGACCGCGTTCAGGGGGCGGGCATTGCATGCCTGGCGCGCCGAATGCGCCATGGTGTTCCAGCAGTTCAATCTGGTCGGCCGGATGTCGGTCATCAACAATGTGCTGATGGGCCGCATCTTCCACCACGCCTTCCCGTCCGCGATGCTGCAACTCTTTACCGCCGAGGAACGGGCGCTGGCGATCCGCGCGCTTGACCGGCTCGGCATGGCCCACACGGCGCTACAGCGCGCCGAGACCTTGTCTGGCGGACAGATGCAGCGTGTCGCCATCGCCCGCGCGCTTGTCCAGCAACCGAAGATCATGCTCGCCGACGAGCCGATCGCCTCACTGGACCCGCTCAACGCCAAGGTCGTGATGGACGCCCTGCGCCGCATCAACCGCGAGGACGGGATCACCGTGCTGGCCAACCTGCACACGCTCGACACGGCACGCACCTATTGCGACCGCATTGTCGGCCTGATGGCCGGCAAGGTTGTGTTCGACGGCACGCCTGAACAGCTGACCGACCGCCACGCGCGTGAAATCTACGGCGCCGAAGCGGACGACGCCTTCAGCGAAGGTGTCACCTCGACGTCGCTGCGCGTGCGCCAGATCACCGAAACTGCGCTCGATCCGGCTGAGTAAGCAGGCCATGGCAACGCCCCAGATCGCCACCGCCGGCTTCGTCATCGCGCCAGGCCAGGACCCGGTCAGTGTGTTCGAAAAACACCGCGCCGAGCTCATCCGCTCGCGAAAGCTGATGAACATCGCCATAGCGCTTCTGTTCTTCGTCCTGCTCGCCATCTCCGTGACCGTCTCCCGTTTCTATCCGGAGCGGTTGTGGAACGGGTTTCCGCGTATCTTCGAATATTTCGGAACGGTGATGCCAAGTCTTGAGGCAGACAAGTTGTTTCTCGGCCGCGGTGCCGACGGCAAGGCCGTTCAGGGCTCGATCCTCTATTGGTATAGCGACATCGGCAAGTATGTCCGGCTGCTGTTCGAAACGGTGTTGATGGCGATCACTGCCACAATGCTAGGCGCCACCGCCGCCTTCCTGCTGTCGTTTCCTGCCGCGCGCAACCTTGCTCCAACGCGCTGGATCAACCTGATCGCCCGCCGCGCAACGGAAATTTTCCGCGGCGTGCCGGAAATCGTCATCGCGCTTGTGCTTGTGTATGCCGTCGGCATCGGACCGCTTGCCGGCGTCATCGCCATTGCGGTGCACACGGCAGGCGCGCTTGGAAAACTGTTCTCGGAGGTCAATGAGAACGCCTCCATGCGACCGGTGGAAGGCATGCGCTCGGTCGGCGGCACCTGGTTCGACGAGATCCGTTTCGGCATCGTGCCGCAAGTCCTGCCGAACTTCGTCTCCTATTGCCTGCTGCGCTTCGAAATCAATGTGCGCGCCTCGTCCATCGTTGGCTTCGTCGGCGCCGGCGGCATCGGACAGGAACTCAACCACACGATCAGCTTCTACAATGACGACCGCGTCATGGCGGTCCTGATCATGATCGTGCTGCTCGTAACTGTGATCGACCTCATCTCCGAGCGCGCGAGAACACGCCTGATCGGCCGGGAGAACCTGATATGAGTGTCATGGCAGGCGACACCCGTTCGGTCCGGGCGATGACGGTTTCCGCCGGCGACATCGCCGCGCTTCGCGAGCAGTTTCCAGACGCTTTCGGCAATCGGCGCAAGCAATGGGCAACCGGCCTGCTCTGGGGGGGTGCGATCGCCTATCTGGTCTGGTCGTTTTGGTACTTCGAATTCGGAAAGCTGTTTTTCGTCAACGAACGCGCCACGCGCATGTTCACCGAATTCTTCGTCTGGCGGGACATGGCGGACTGGGACTATGGAGGCATTTACAAGGGGCTTGCCGAAACCATCGCCATGGCCTTTCTCGGCACCTTGCTCGGCTCGGTGGCGGCTCTCGTCATCGCATTCGCGGCGGCGCGCAACACCATGCCGCAATCCCTCATTCGCCACGCAGTGCGCCGTTACCTCGATCTCCTGCGCGGTATCGACAGCCTGATCTGGGCGCTGGTCTTCGTGCGAGCCGTCGGCCTCGGCCCGCTGGCCGGCGTGCTGTCGATCTTCGTCAGCGATGCGGGAACACTGTCGAAACTCTACTCGGAAGCCATCGAGAATGTCGATCGCAAGCAGGTCGAGGGGGTGCGCGCCACGGGGGCGAGCCCGGTCAAGGTGATCCGCTTCGGCTATCTGCCGCAGATCGCCCCGGTGTTCATCTCGCTGTCGCTCTATTCCTTCGAATCGAGCGTGCGCAGCGCGACCATCCTCGGCATTGTCGGAGCCGGCGGGATCGGCAAGGTGCTGGTGGATCGTTTCCGTGCCGGCTTCTTTGACCAGGTGGCCTTTGTTGTCCTCAACATCCTGATCTGCATTTTCGTGATCGACTGGCTGTCAGGGAAAGTGCGGGCGCACTTCATCGGCGAAAAGCCGCATTGAACGACAGGGCGCGCGCCAACGGCGGCCCCGTCAATGGCGCTACTACTTCCACTCCCGGATATCGACGAAACGCCCGGCCACAGCCGCAGCTGCCGCCATGGCCGGCGAGACGAGATGCGTGCGGCCCTTGTAGCCTTGGCGGCCCTCGAAATTGCGGTTCGAGGTCGAGGCGCAGCGCTCCTCCGGCTTCAGCCGGTCGTCGTTCATGGCAAGGCACATCGAGCAGCCCGGCTCGCGCCATTCGAAACCGGCGGCGAGGAACACCTTGTCCAGCCCTTCCGCCTCGGCCTGCGCCTTCACAAGGCCCGAGCCGGGAACGACCATGGCGTTGACGCGACCGGCGACCTTCCTGCCCTCAACCATCTTTGCCGCGGCGCGCAGGTCCTCGATGCGGCCGTTGGTGCAGGATCCGATGAAGACGCGGTCGATCTCGATATCGGTGATCCTCGTGCCCGGCGTCAGGCCCATGTAGGCGAGCGCCCGCTTCTTTGACGCCCGCTTGTTTTCGTCCGCAATGTCGTCCGGGTTCGGCACCGCGCCGGTGACCGACACGACGTCTTCCGGTGACGAACCCCAGGAAACGATCGGCGGCAGGTTGGCGGCATCCAGCGTCACGATGCGGTCGAAATGCGCGCCCTCATCGGAATGCAACGTCTTCCAGTAGTCAAGCGCCATCTCCCAGGCCTTGCCCTTCGGCGCGCGCGGCTTGTCCTTGATGTAGGCGAAGGTCTTTTCGTCCGGCGCGATCAACCCGGCGCGCGCGCCGCCCTCGATCGTCATGTTGCAGACCGTCATCCGGCCTTCCATGGAGAGCGCGCGGATCGCCTCGCCGGCGAACTCGATCACATGGCCGGTGCCGCCGGCGGTGCCGATCTCGCCGATGATGGCAAGAATGATGTCCTTGGCGGTGACGCCGGCGGGCAACTGCCCGTCGACGCGCACGAGCATGTTCTTCGCCTTCTTCTGGATCAGCGTCTGGGTGGCGAGCACATGCTCGACTTCCGAGGTGCCAATGCCATGCGCCAGCGCGCCGAAAGCGCCATGGGTGGAGGTGTGGCTGTCGCCACAGACAATGGTCATCCCTGGCAGCGTGAAGCCCTGCTCCGGCCCGACGATGTGGACGATACCCTGGCGCCTGTCATTCTCGGAGTAATACTCGACGCCGAAATCCGCGGCGTTCTTCGCCAGCGCCTCGACCTGGATGCGGCTTTCCTCGTTCTTGATGCCTTCATGCCGGTCCGGCGTGGTCGGCACGTTGTGGTCGACCACGGCGAGGGTCTTTTCGGGCTGGCGCACCTTGCGTCCCGCCATGCGCAGCCCCTCGAAGGCCTGCGGGCTGGTGACCTCGTGCACGAGGTGGCGGTCGATGTAGAGCAGGCAGGTGCCGTCGCCTTGCTGGTCGACCACGTGGTCGTCCCAGATCTTGTCGTAGAGCGTGCGTGCGGCCATCGGTCAGGTCTCCGGAATGTCGCTGAATTCGGTTCATTCGCCTATGCCGAAGGCCGCGCCGGGCGTCAAGGATCGCGCCGCTCTGCCGGTACCGGAGCGCCTTTCTGGAAGCTCCCCGCTGCGCGACGATGCCGGGGATGCAGGAACCCGGCGCCGAAACGGTTCAAGCCGGGCGAACAACGCCCTGGACAACGGGGATCGCAAACAGGAACGCGGCGGCGATCAATGCCTGCCCCAGACAATACAGGATCCAGATCGCCGGGGCGATCCATTGCCGTGCGGCGGCATCCTTGCGCAGGATGAAGGTTTCCTCTGCCAGCAGCGCATCGGAGGCGGCAAAGGCGAGCGCGCCTGCAAAAGCCAGCGGCGGAGCGAGCCAGGCCGCGAACCAGACCATGGCGAGGATTGTCGCGATATAGATCAACACGGCGGCGCGCAGCACGCCGGCCGGACGCCAGACCCGCGCAAGCATGACGGCCGCCACCAGCGTCAGCAGTACGGCGGCTGCAAGGCGCAGCGGTTCGGCGGCCATAAGCCCGGCATTGTCGCGCAGTTGCAGGAACAGCGCGACATAGAGCAAATGGGCGAGGAGGAAGGCGACAAGGCCGCTGAGGAAGGCCTGCTCGCCATCGCGCGACAACGCCCAGTCCCCGATCGCGCCGAGCGCCAGCCCGAGCGTCAGCAGCCATGGCCCGCCAAGCACAAAAGAGACCAGCGCCAGCAAGGCGATGGGAAGCGTCTTGACGACGGAGCGGCGCGGCGATGGCGGCTCGCGGGTGATTGCGAGGTAGGATACCGCCGCCACGGCTGCGACAAGCAGGGCAGCGGTGACGATGACGTTTGCGTTTTCTGCGTCCATCTCAGGCGGCTTTCGCCAACGTGCGGCGTGCAAACAGCATGTCGCGAGCGGCGAGCGCGGCTCCGCCGGCGATCAGCAGGCAGGCGAGCGCGACGCGCCAATCGGCTGTGGCGCGGCCGGCCGCGACAAGCGCCAGCGTCGACAACAGCGGCGCGGCGTAGCTCGAAGCGCCAAGAATCTGGATATCGCCGCGCTTGACGCCGTGATCCCAGACATAGAAGGCAGCGCCGACCGGCAGCAGCCCGAGGCCGAGCACGGCAAGCCACTGGCCGCCATCGGCGGGCCAGACGGTCGTTTCGAGCGCGATGTGGCACGCAAGCGACAACAGCGCGGTCGCGGCGCAGAACACGGCGACGGCGGAGGTGGGTGCGGCAGCAAAACGGCGCGACAAAAGCGAATAGGCGGCCCATGTCAGTGCGCACAGGCCCGCCATCGCATGGCCGAAGGCGTGTTGCGGGTCGAGCGACAGGCCACCGCCACGGGTGACGATCACGACCGCACCGGCAAGCCCCATCAGTGCGCCGGCGACATGGTGTGCACCAAGGCGCTCGCCGGGCAGCAGCGCCGAGCCGACGACGATCAGCAGCGGCCACAGATAGGCGATCAGGCTTGCCTCCACCGCCGGCGCATTTCGCAGCGCGGTGAAGTAGAGGAAATGGTAGCCGAACAGCCCGCCAATCCCCAGCAGCCAGACCCGCCAGTCGTGCGGCAGGCCGGCGATTCCGCCGCCGGTCCGAAGCCATGGCAGGCCGACCAGCGCACCGACGGCAAAGCTCATTGCCGCAAGCTGGAACGGCGGCACGCCGCCGGTCATGTCGGTCAGGAGGGCAAGCCCCGCCCACATGACGATGGCCAGGAGCCCGATCGCCGTGGCGCGGCGCCGCGAGGATCGGTCAGCCGTGATCATGCGCCCGAAGGACACGACATCGCGTTACCTTGTCAAGGCCTCGAATCGCGACGCACGGACGGAGAATGTCCCCGACGATGTGCGGATACGCGCCGAAACCGGCGCATAGAGGCCGGTCTCGGCGATCGGCGCGAAGCTGACCTCGATGCGGCCGGTGTCGCGCAATTGCCGGATTTCCTTCTTGCCCTTCGGATAGCCCGAAACGGGGACAAAACGGCCGGAGCAGGTCACCGCATCGCCCTTGAAGCCCTTGGTTGAGAAGGGAATCGTGCGCAGGTAGCTCAGCTTGATGTCCACCCGCATCTCGCCGTCATAGACGCGCAGCGTGCGCCGGCATACCTCGCCGGAATTGCGTGCGGGAATCACCAGCGCGCTGATCGGATCGGTGACGCCGCGCAGATGGGCGCTGGATACGGGAACCCAGTCCGGCGCCTTAACCGCCTTCGGTGGCGGCACGCTGGTCGAGGAGGTGACATTGCCGCGCGAGAAGCCGATATCGGTGCGCTTTGTCTTGTCGCCGGAGGTGTAGCGCATCGCGAAGGATTGCGCGGAAATGCGCGAATCGCTGAAACTTCCCGATGCGTTGATGGAGCCCTTGGTGGCAGCGAAAACCTGCACCAGACCCACCGTGCGCAGCGAACCGTTCATGGCGTAGGAGCGTTCGCCGATCGAGGTCTCGAACGACGTCTGCGCCACCGGCAGGCCAAAGGCGATGATGGAGTATTCGGTCCTGAATTTCTGCTCCGGCGCCGCCATGGCGGGCGACGCCAGCCCCGCGCAAGCCAGTGATGCCAACAGATACGCTACGACTCTCATGATCCATTCTGTCCAGCAAACGTCCCTCACCGATTGCCATAGTACACCAATATGGGCGGGAATGTGAAACAGTCGCCCGAAAGCACGGCATTGTGAGGCGGCGACCACGCCGCCTTGACTGGACGCCTGAATTCATGTGGTAACCGGCCATGGACGCCGAAGAGGACGAAATCGTCAGGACATCGCCCGACGCAGCGCGCATTCGCGCCGCGCTCGGCGAGCGCTCGATCGTGCTCGTCGGGCTGATGGGCGCGGGAAAGTCGGCAATCGGCCGCCTGCTCGGCCAAGCGCTCGATTTGCCGTTTCTCGACGCCGACAAGGAGATCGAAACGGTTTCGCGCATGACCATTCCGGAACTGTTTGAAGCCTATGGCGAGCCAGAGTTCCGATCGCTGGAAAGGCGCGTCATCGCCCGCATCCTGAAAGGCGGGCCGCTGGTGCTGGCGACCGGGGGCGGGGCCTTCATGAACGACCGCACCCGGCGCGCCATCGATCGCTGCGGCGTCTCGATCTGGCTTTCCGCGCCGCTCGATCTGCTGATGGAGCGCGTCGGGCGCAAGCAGAACCGCCCGCTTCTCAAGACCGCCGATCCGCGCAAAACAATGGAGAAACTGATGGCGGACCGTTACCCGGTTTATGCGCTTGCCGATATTGAGGTCGAATCGCGAGACGTGCGCAAGGATGCAATGGCCGACGAAGTGCTGAAGGCGCTTTCGCGCCATCTTGGCGTGAACGTTTCGGAAGGCGTGTCCTGATGGAAAGCGGCGTTGGGATTGTTCCGGTCGCGCTCGGCGCACGGGAATACGACATCGTCATCGGGTCGGGGCTGTTGGCGCAGGCCGGCAATCGGCTGCGCGCGGTGCTGCCGAAGGCGCGCGCCGCCATCGTCACCGACGAGACGGTCGCCGCCCTGCACCTCGCCACCTTGCGCGACAGCCTCCACGCCGCCGGCATCGCATCGACGCAGATCGTCCTTCCCGCCGGCGAGCCGACCAAGAGTTTCGAGGCGCTACAGCGGGTCGTCTCGGCCATCCTCGATGCGCGGCTGGAGCGTGGCGATTGCATTATCGCGCTCGGCGGCGGTGTGATCGGCGGCCTTTCCGGCTTTGCCGCCGGCATCGTGCGGCGCGGCATGCAGTTCGTGCAGGCGCCGACGACCTTGCTGGCGCAGGTCGATTCCTCCGTTGGCGGCAAGACCGGCATCAACGCGCCGCAGGGAAAGAACCTGGTCGGCGTCTTCCACCAGCCGCGCCTCGTGCTCGCCGATACGGATGTTCTCGACACGCTGCCGCCGCGCGAGTTCCGCGCCGGCTATGCCGAGGTGGTGAAGTACGGGTTGATCGACCAGCCGGAATTCTTCGACTGGCTGGAGAGGAACCGAGAAGCGGTGTTTTCAGGCGGCGCGGCGCGGGCGCATGCGATCGCCGAATCCTGCCGCGCCAAGGCCGATGTGGTGGCGCGCGACGAGCACGAGACCGGCGACCGGGCGCTGCTCAATCTCGGCCACACCTTCGGCCATGCGCTGGAAGCCGCCTGCGCCTACGATCCGGCGCGGCTGATCCACGGCGAGGGGGTGGCGATCGGCATGCAACTGGCGCATGAATTCTCCGCGCGCATGAACCTCGCCAGCCCCGACGATGCGGCGCGCCTGCGGGCGCATCTGCGGGCGGCCGGCCTGCCTACGGAGATGCGGCAGATCCCGGGGGACTTGCCGGACGCCGCCGGGCTTCTCACATATATCGCGCAGGACAAGAAGGTGACGCATGGTGCGTTGACCTTCATCCTGACCCGCGGCATCGGCCAGGCCTTCATCGCCCGTGACGTTCCGCCGTCGGAAGTGCTGTCCTTCCTGAAGGAGAAACTTGGATGATGACCGCAAGCGTCGGCATCGTCGCCCTGGTGGTGCTTGGCCTGATCGTGATGTCGGCGTTCTTTTCCGGTTCGGAAACGGCGCTGACCGCCGCGTCGAAGGCGCGCATGCACCAGATGGAAGCCAATGGCGACCTGCGCGCCGGCCATGTCAATTCGCTGATCGAGCGCAAGGACCGGCTGATCGGCGCGCTGCTGATCGGCAACAATCTCGTCAACATTCTCGGCTCCGCGCTGGCGACCAGCGTGTTCCTGTCGCTGTTCGGCCAGACCGGCGTCGCCTACGCCACTATCGCCATGACCGTGTTGCTGGTGGTGTTCGCCGAGGTGCTGCCGAAAAGCTGGGCGATCTCCAACCCCGACCGTTTCGCGCTCACGGTTTCGCCGCTGGTGCGCGTTTTCGTTTTCGTCTTCGGCCCGCTCTCCAGCGTGGTCAACGCGATCGTGCGCGTGCTGCTTGGCGCTGTCGGCGTGCGGCTCGACCGCGACGCCTCGATGCTGGCGGCGCATGAGGAAATCCGCGGCGCGGTGGAGGTGATGCACCAGGAAGGCGCGGTTGCCCGCGACGACCGCTTTCGCCTCGGCGGCATTCTCGACCTGCACGACCTCGAAGTCTCCGACGTGATGGTGCATCGCACCAACATGCGCACGGTGGATGCCGGCGAACCGGCGGAAGCGATCGTGCGCCGGGTGCTGGAAAGCCCGCATTCGCGCCTGCCGGTCTGGCGCGGCGACATCGACAACATCATCGGCGTGCTGCATGTGAAGGATCTGCTGCGCGCATTGCACGAAGTCGACAACGACCCCGCCAAGGTGGACATCGCCAAAATCGCCTCCAAGCCGTGGTTCGTGCCCGACACCACGACGTTGAAGGACCAGCTTGACGCCTTCCTGCGACGCAAGGCCCATGTGGCCATCGTTGTCGACGAGTATGGCGAGGTGGAAGGGCTGGTGACGCTGGAGGACATCCTGGAAGAGATCGTCGGCGAGATCGCCGACGAGCATGACGTCGACGTGCAAGGCGTGCGCCAGGAAGCCGATGGTTCGGTAGTGGTGGAAGGGCAGGTGCCGATCCGCGACCTCAACCGGGCGCTCGACTGGAGCCTGCCCGACGACGAGGCGACGACGATCGCAGGTCTCGTCATCCACGAGACGCAGACAATTCCGAACGAAAAGCAGGCCTTCACCTTTCACGGCATGCGGTTCACGGTGCTGAAGCGCGAGAAGAACCGCATCACCCGGCTGCGCATCAAGCCGGTTTGAGTGCGGGCGAAGATTTCCTCAGGCTGCAAGCCTCGGCACAATCGGGAGATCGAGCTGAACGTCATCGTATGGGACCGACGGAAGCAGTTCCCTTCCATCGGTCTTTTCGAGCGCTACAAGCCCGTAGCGCTCCATCGTTCGCAAGGTTCTCGACAAGTTCGACCGCGCCCGGCCCGAGAGCGATGCCAGTTCGGTAATGGACTTCGGTTCTTGTGTCCGGATAATTGCCAGCAGCTCGCGATTGGAATCCGACAAGATCCGCGCCAGGCTGTCCATGGACGTGAACCAGATTTTCGGAGAGTCGCCATCGGATCGCAGTTCACCGCGTGCGATCGCCATCGTCCTCGCCTTCATCTCTGCATAATTGGCGATCCCGACACGGAGCGTACGATTCATCTCGGAATTCCCATTTGCTCAAGGACAGCGTCGACCTCGCGCCAGAAGTCAGTCAGGAGAGTCAGGGCGTCTGTGTATGCATAAGCATGTATTCTTGTTCCCCGATGCATGTGATCGTCGACTTTCGTTGACCTGGCGGCTGGGCCGGACCCGGTTGCGACCGGATGGGCGTTGTCGAAACCCACCAGACGTTCTCCGCGCGGTCCGTGCAGCGTCAGCCCGTAGCGTATGCCATGTGGACGGGCAGCAGTAACTTCGCACCGGTTGACTTCGAACTTGACCCAATAGCGACCATGCGGATCGACGACGAACACCTGATCGTTCAGATCGAGCAGAACATCCAGACCGTGATCCTCTACTCCGCTCATGTTATCAGTTACTGATAACAATACAAGAGTGGGTCTGGATGCTGTCAGTCATCGGTTCCGCTCACCTCGATCGCAAGCGCATGCACGCCTGCCGCCAGTTCGTCGGCAAGCACGGCATTGATGGCGCGGTGGCGGGCGATGCGGCTCATGCCCTCGAACGCCGGGGCAGCGATGCGGACGCGGAAATGCGTCTCGCCGGTGCCGTCGAAGGCGCCGTGATGGCCGGAGCCGGAATGATGGTGGCCGGCATGCTTGTGGCTCTCGTTGATCACCTCGAGCGCAGACGGGCTGAATGCCTGCCGCAGCTTCGTCTCCATCGATTGTTGCATTGTCGTCATGTCGCGCCTTTCACAAGCAAGCCTGTCGCATGGGCCTGAACGGAAACCGCAAAGCCTGCCCAACCCCAAGCCCTAGGCCGGGAAAGCGAACAAAGTCAATTCTTGTTCGGTTAACGGCTCCACTCCATAATCTTGCGACTCATGCGACCGAACCCGAAATATTTCGACCGTCTCCGCATCCGGCCCCGCGGCGCCGAGAAGCCCGCCAGCCCGCGCGCGGAAGCGGTCAACCCGGAAACGCCCGTCTGCCAGTGGGATGGCTGCGAGGCGAAGGCGACGCATCGCGCCCCGGTCGGCCGCATGGCGGAAGACCAGTATTTCCGCTTCTGTATCGACCACGTGCGCGAATACAACAAGGGTTACAACTACTTCTCCGGCCTGTCCGACACCGATATCGCCCGCTACCAGAAAGAGGCGATCACCGGCCACCGCCCGACCTGGCGCTTCGGCGCCGCGGCCGGTGCGCAGGCGCCCGATCCTTCGATGCAGCGCTCCGGTTCGGCGCGCGCAGCCCGCATGCGCGAGGGTCACGCCCGCGCGGAGGCGCCGCTGCGCCGCCTGAAGACGCTGGAAGCCAAGGCGATGGAGACGCTTGGCCTGCCGCCGACAGCGCGCGGCGAGACGATCAAGGCGCGCTACCATGAACTGGTCAAACTGCACCATCCCGACGCCAATGGCGGCGACCGCGGCTCGGAAGAGCGGTTTCGCGAAGTGATCGAGGCTTTCCGTCTGCTCAAACAGGCGGGGCTGGCCTGATGCGCGCGGGCGTCGCGACCTGTCACCATGACAGGATTGAACGCCGCATGTCGCCAATGCGCGGTTGCTCTGGCGCGCGCATCTGCTAGAGCACATAGCCGATTTCGGATTGCAGGTCCGGGCTGGACGCCCCGACCCGAGGAGCGAGAATGACCAGGCACGAACGGGAAATCGCCAACCTTCCCGACACCAGCGTCGATGTCGAAAAGACCTTCGGCTTCAAGTCGGGCATCAAGGTGCCGGCCTACACGGTTCCGGACGCCTATGTGCCGGAGGTCGATCCGGATTACATCTTCGACCGCCAGACCACGCTCGCCATCCTTGCCGGCTTTGCGCATAACCGGCGCGTGATGATCTCGGGCTATCACGGCACGGGCAAATCGACGCATATCGAACAGGTCGCCGCGCGGCTGAACTGGCCCTGCGTGCGCGTCAACCTCGACAGCCATGTCAGCCGCATCGATCTCGTCGGCAAGGACGCAATCGTCATCCAGGACGGCAAGCAGGTCACCGAGTTCCGCGACGGCATCCTGCCCTGGGCCTACCAGCACAATGTCGCTCTGTGTTTTGACGAATACGACGCAGGCCGCCCCGACGTGATGTTCGTGATCCAGCGCGTCCTGGAATCCTCCGGCCGCCTTACCCTGCTCGACCAGTCGCGGGTGATTCGCCCGCATCCGGCGTTCCGCCTGTTCGCCACCGCCAACACCATCGGCCTTGGCGACACCACCGGCCTCTATCACGGCACGCAGCAGATCAACCAGGCGCAGATGGACCGCTGGTCGATCGTCACGACGCTGAACTACCTGCCGCATGACAAGGAAGTGGAGATCGTGCTGGCCAAGGCGCCGCACTATCGCAACAAGGACGGGCGCGAGACCGTCAACGCCATGGTGCGCCTCGCCGACATGACGCGCCAGGCTTTCATCAATGGCGACCTTTCGACCGTGATGAGCCCGCGCACGGTGATCACCTGGGCGGAAAACGCCAACATCTTCGACGATATCCCGTTCGCCTTCCGCCTGACCTTCCTCAACAAGTGCGACGATCTCGAGCGCAGCCTCGTCGCCGAGTTCTACCAGCGCTGTTTTGGCGAGGAATTGAAGGAGAGCGCCGCGAACGTGGTGCTGGGGTAGGAGCGGCAATGTTGGATCGCCGGGCGGTTTCAATATCCATTGGCTTTGCGATGATGTGTGGCCCTGCACTGACAGCCCAGAAAACGATCTATCGAGTGAACGGCACGGTCACGCGTCGAAATTTTGGTGGATTGGAGTCGTTTCTGTTCAATTCGCTTGATACTGTTATTGGACTGAAGATCGAATTCGACGCCAACGATACTCATCAAAGTGGCGCAATATTGGCGAGTGCAGAAAATAGTCAGTTCGTGGCATATCGTGCGGGGTCCGGCCAAGAGTCGGAAATCGTTGCAGTTGAAGGCTTCTCATTTCAGCATGGTAGCTATGTGTTTGATGGCTTCTTTGTTGTGAAATCAGGCGGAATGCATCAGGGAGTCGTGTCTTTGTTTTTGGACAGAACCGACGAGGCTTCGGTGCTGTTATCCCGAGCAGCTATCAAAGATATTGAAGTCAATCGGCTGAAAGCTAGTATCAGAAAGCAGTGACAGCCATGTCCACTCCCGGCGACAACATCCGCAAGGCAAAGCCCGCAAAGCCGGTCGATACCGAGCCGTTCAAGCGCGCGGTCACCAACTGCATGCGCGCGGTCGCCGGCGACGCCGAGCTTGAGGTGGTGTTCGCGGGCGACCGGCCGGCCTTCGCTGGCCACCATGCAAGGCTGCCGGAACTGCCGAAGAAGCCGACGGCCAACGATATCGCGATCTCGCGCGGCCTCGGCGATTCGATGGCGCTGCGCCAATCCTGCCACGATACCCGCGTCCACATGAGCCTTGCGCCGGAAGGGCGGCAGGCGCGTGCGGTCTATGACGCGGTCGAGCAGGCGCGCATCGAGGCGATAGGCGCACGCGCCATGAAGGGCATGGGCGACAACCTCGCATCCATGCTGGAAGACAAGTTCACCCGCGCCAACCTGGCCGGCGTCTCCGAGCAGGCAGACGCGCCGCTCGAGGAGGCGCTGGCGATGGTGGTGCGCGAGAAGCTGACCGGCCGGCCGTCGCCAAGAAGCGCGGAAGCGGTCGTTGGGCTGTGGCGCGACTTCATCGATGAGCGCGTCTCCGCCACGCTGTCGACGCTGGAAGGCTCGATCGACGACCAGCGCGCCTTTGCGCGGCTGGTGCGCGACATGCTGGTTTCGATGGAACTGGCCGACAGCCTCGGTGACGAGGATCGCCAGGAGGCCGAGGACGACGACAGCAACGACGAGCCGCAGCCCGACGAATCGCAGGAGGGCGGTTCGGACGAGGATCAGGGCGACGACGAAAGCCAGGACGAGCAGCGCCGCTCCGAAAGCGATGAATCGCGCGCCGGCGAGACCGAGTCCGTCGAGACCATGGCCGATGATCTCGACGATGATTCGGAAACCGAGGCCGAGACGCCCGGCGAGGCGATCCGCCCCGACCCGCCGTTCGGCGATTTCCTGCCGGGCTTCGACTACAAGATCTTCACGGGGGATTTCGACGAGACGGTGCCGGCCGACGAATTGTGCGATTCGGCCGAACTCGACCGTCTGCGCGCCTTCCTGGACAAGCAGCTCGCCAATCTGCAGGGCGTGGTCGGGCGGCTGGCGAACCGGCTGCAGCGCCGCCTGATGGCGCAGCAGAACCGCTCATGGGATTTCGATCTCGAGGAGGGGATGCTCGATCCGGCCAAGCTGCCGCGCATCATCATCGACGAAATGGCCGGCACGTTCGCGCCGCTCTCCTTCAAGCAGGAGAAGGACACCAAGTTCCGCGACACGGTGGTGACGCTGCTGCTCGACAATTCCGGTTCGATGCGCGGGCGGCCGATCACTGTGGCCGCCACCTGCGCCGACATCCTGGCGCGCACGCTGGAGCGTTGCGGCGTCAAGGTGGAGATCCTCGGCTTCACGACACGGGCGTGGAAGGGCGGCCAGGCGCGCGAGAAATGGCTGAAGGAGGGCAAGCCGGCCGAGCCCGGCCGCCTCAACGACCTGCGCCACATCATCTACAAGGGCGCCGACCAGCCGTGGCGGCGCGCCAGGCGCAATCTCGGCCTGATGATGCGCGAGGGCCTGCTGAAGGAAAACATCGACGGCGAGGCCCTGATCTGGGCCTGGAAGCGGCTGATGGCGCGGCCGGAACAGCGGCGCATCCTGATGATGATCTCGGACGGCGCGCCGGTCGATGATTCCACGCTATCCGTCAATCCCGGCAATTACCTCGAGCGCCACCTGCGCGCAGTGATCGAGGAGATCGAAACCCGCTCCGCCGTCGAACTGATCGCAATCGGCATCGGCCATGACGTCACCCGCTATTACCGCCGCGCGGTCACCATCGTGGATGCGGAGGAGCTCGCCGGCGCGATGACCGAGCAACTGGCCTCGCTGTTCGAGGAGCAGGCGGCCAAAGAAGTGCGACGCGGCGGCGCAGGATCCGGGCTTCGCCGCAAGAGGGCGGCGTGAGGCCTTCGCAGCATCGTCTCAAAGCTCCCTTATCGCTCGCTCATCTGAAGTGGGCGTGGCGCGAAGCATTCCAATGCACCCAACGCCTTGGAGAATTGCTTCACGCGAGCACGGTTGCAACACGGGGGTTTTCCCTCCCCCTTGTGGGGAGGGTCCGGCCGAAGGCCGGGGGTGG
>CALMYO010000254.1 GCA_937873685.1 uncultured Paracoccaceae bacterium | reverse complement strand
CTGCAATCGTCTGGACTTGGTCTCGCGCGCCCTGGACATCGTCGCGAAACGCTAGAGCACCGGGCGTTTTGTCTGGCGCGGTTGTGTGCGAATGCGCATCGACCGGGCCGATTTCCCTCCCCTCGATGGGGAGGGTCCGGCCGAAGGCCGGGGGTGGGGTGAAGTTGCAGTGTCCTCCCCCTCCGGCCCTTCGGGCCACCTCCCCCATTGAGGGGGAGGAGGGAGCCGAGGCGATTCGCCTTTTGCGCCCGGTGCTCTAGCGGTGCTCGCACCGCGTCGCGTTCCGCTCCTTGCCAAGACGCACGATACCGGCGTCCAAACGATTCAATTTGATCGAACAACGCTCTAGACGCCGCGAATCTTGTCGATCGCGTCAGCGGTTTCGCGGGCTTGCGCCGCCGTCAGCAGCCCCAGCTGCATGTCGAGACGCCAGGTCTTGCCGCCTTCAAGCACGGGAACATTGCCCCTCGCCTTTTCGGCGGCATGGCCTTCCACGCCCGATGTCGCGGGAAAGGCGATGCCGAGGCCGTCCTGGTCGGGCGTGCGGCAAATCCACCGCATGCATACCGGCGCCTGGTCGGGCCGGTAACGCAGGTAGTCGGCGGTGCCGTCCGGATGAAGCTGCAAAGCGTGGGCGTAGCCGTCGGCATCGGTCTTCATGTCGATCGCAAAAACCACCTCGGGATCGAAGGCGAGGCCGGGCTTCAGGACATGATGCGGAGCGGGATCGTTCGCGAGCGCCTCGAGGAACTCGGCATAGCCGGGTTTCGGCGTCACATGCGCCGGGATCGACCGCCGCACCCGTACCGAACCGGCATCGTAGTTCGCCGAATAGTGTAACACGCCATCATCGACCGGCCGGAAATTGGCGTGGGCCAGATACATCAGGTCCATCGCGGTGTTCTTCAGGTTTTCCACTTCGACGCTGACATCGAGCAGCGCCGACCCCGCCGAAAGGGTCGTGCGAACCGTCGCCCTGTAGTTGGTCGAAAAGGCGATGGTGTGCCGGTAGACGCCACACACGGCGATCGTTCCGGCGGCCTCGTCCACTTCCAGCCACGCTTCCTGGAACGGGGCGTTCGGCAACTCGGCGTGCAACGGATGGCTGTCGGTCGGACCGGGCGCGCCCAGCCCGGCAAGCCCGCAATGGATGAGGAAGGCGCCATAGGTTGCGAGATACTCGCGGGTGGCGACCGGCTCCGGAAACATCGACCTCATGGTCAGGTCGCGGCCGTCGAAGACCGCGCGCCAGATCTGCAGGCCCTGGAACGGCAGCATGACGATCTCGCCGCGCGCATTCCCGAGCCGAAGCGCATGCACGCCGGAGGGATAAACAAACGTCGTGATCTCGAATTCGCCCATGCGGCAAAGCACACGCTCGGCTTCCGCAAACATGGATTTGTGAAGTTCGAACCGCATGGTCATGTCAGCGAACGCGCCGCCCGTCTTGCGCATCGAAAACGAAGAGGTGGTCGCGCGGAATCAGCACGCCGATATCGTCGCCCTGGCGGCCATTGAAATCCTTCGGCGCCTTGACCGAAATCTGGTCCTTGCCCCAATCGACGGTGACCAGCGCATGGTCGCCGATGAGCTCGTTCGTGTAGATCGTGCCCTTCACCGTTCCGGCATCTGGCGCAGCAACGGAACAGTCCTCGGGGCGGAAACCCATGATCGCCTTGTCGATGCGGCCACCGACGGGCGTGTCGATGCGCACGCCGCTGGAAACAAAATGCTCCCCGTCCAGGCTTCCGTGCAGCACGTTCATCGGCGGCGAGCCGATGAACTGCGCAACAAACAGGTTTGCCGGGTCGTTGTAGATTTCGGCCGGCGAGGCAAGCTGTTGCAGCACGCCCTTCTCCAGCACGGCCACGCGGTGCGCCAGCGTCATCGCCTCGATCTGGTCGTGCGTGACGTAGATCGTGGTGATGCCCATCGACTGCTGCATGTGCTTCAGTTCGGCGCGCATGTGGCCGCGCAGCTTGGCGTCGAGGTTCGACAACGGCTCATCCATCAGGAAGACCGACGGGCGGCGGATGATGGCGCGGGCCAGCGCCACGCGCTGACGCTGGCCGCCGGATAGCTCGCGCGGGTAGCGCTCGAGCAACTGGTCCAGTTGCACCTGCCGGGCGGCGTCGCGGATAGCCACGTCGGTCTCGGCCTTCGGCACGCCGCGAACCTTGAGCGGAAAGCCGATGTTCTCGGCGACCGTCTTGTGCGGATAGAGCGCGTAGGACTGGAACACCATCGAGATGTTGCGGTACTTCGGCAGCATCTCGGTGACGTTGCGCCCCTCGATGTAGACGTTTCCGCCGCTCGGCTGCTCCAGGCCCGAAAGGATGCGCAGCGCCGTCGTCTTGCCCGAACCGGACGCCCCGAGGAGAACGACGAATTCGCCGGGCTCGACCTCGAGATCGAAGTTCGACAGCACCTGCACAGCGCCGAAGCTCTTCTCGACGTTCTCGAACCTGACCGAGGCTTTCTGGCTGTTCTGCGCCATTGCTATCCCTTCACCGCACCCATCAGGACACCCTTTGAAATGAACCGCGTCAGCAGGATCGCCATCACGATCACCGGGATGATCATCACCACGATGACGGCGCACATCTCCCACCAGAAGACCCCCTTCTCGCCTGCGTTCTTGGCGGCCACCATGATCGGCATGGTCTGCACCTTCACGGTCGCGAGGAAGACGGCGAACAGATACTCGTTCCAGTTCAGCACGAGCGTCAGGAGCGTTGTTGCCGCAAGCCCGGGCCGGGTCAGCGGCAGCACGATTTCCCAGAAGATGCGCGGCCGCGTCGCGCCGTCGAGCTGGGCGGATTCCTCAAGCTCGATCGGCAGGTTGGCGAAGAAGTCGTGCATCAGCCACACCACGATCGGCAGGTTGGCGACGGCGTAAAGCACGATCAGCGCGAAATGCGTGTCGAGCATCCTGATCGCCTGGAACATCACGTAGACCGGGATCACCACGACGATTGGCGGGAGAATGCGTTGCGAGATGATCCAGAACAGGATGTCGCCGTTGCCGAGCGTCATCCTGAAATGTTTTCCAATCGCGCGCACAAGGAAGAAGAAAAGTGCGAGCGCGACAGCCGTCGACATGTACCACGGCACGCCGCCGTAGCTGGTCGCAAGGATCACCGCCACGCACAGCAGCACGAAGATGAGGATGTTGCCGAATTTCGGCCGGTACTGGATGCGGGCAAGCGCAAAGGCCGCCATGGAGCCGACGGTGATGCAAAGGGCGGTGGAGATGACGCTGACGACGATCGAATTCGTGAAGGCAAGGTAGATCTTGCAGATCTGCGGCTCCATTGGCGCGATCGTCACGAATGGCGACAGCATGAAGGCCACAGAATTGTAGGCGAGCAGAAAGTACTGACGCCCGATCGACGCCACGTTGCAATTGGCGTCCTCGGAGAACTGCGAGCGCCAGGCATCGAGCGTCGGCTGGAAATCTACGAAGGGGATGTAGAACGGCCCCTGGTTGACCGCGGCCGCATCCTTGAACGAGGTGATGATCACCCAGTAGATCGGGAAGAAGACGAAGACGGTCCAGACCGCCAGCAGCGAATAGACGAGGACCTTCGACGCGGGCGCCATCCGGCCCACAGCCGGCGCCTCGAACAGCCTTTCCATCAGGCTGCGGTTCGACCTGCGGAACCGGAACGACGCCTCGCTCATGCCCGCGCCTTTCGGATCTGGCCAAGCACCACGTAGTTGAAGAACGACGCGCAGACGACGACCGTGAGGATGAGGAGCAGATAGGCGATCGCAGCCGAGGTGCCGATGTCGTTTGCGCGCCACACATAGACCGAATGCAACGTCATTGACTCGGTAGAGGAACCGGGCCCGCCGCCGGTCATGATGTTCGGCAGGTCAACGATCTTGAACGCCTCGATGGCCCGAATCAGCAGCACCGTCACGGCAACCGGCACGATCTGCGGCCAAGTGATCTCGCGGAAGATCTGGAAGCTGGATGCGCCGTCAACCTGCGCGGCCTCGACATGGTCGCGCGGGACGTTTTCCAGCGCCGCCAGCATGCAGATGAAGATGAACGGGATCCACTGCCAGCTGTCGCAGATCATCATGACGAACCGCGCCGCCCAGGGATCGGCCGACCAGACCCAGTTCTCGATGTTGAAGAAGCTCAGGATCGGCTGGAACGGTCCCTTGGTAATGTCGGCGACCATCTTCATGGCGTAGCCGACGCCAAGCGGCGTCACCATCAGCGGAATGAAGAAGACCACGCGAAAGAAGTTTCGCCCGGCAATCGGCTGCGAGCACAGGAAGGCGAGACCGGTGCCGATCACGAACTGCAGGCCGCATCCGACCATCACGTAGAACAGCGTCGTGTAGAGCGTGCCGATTGTATTCCCGGAGAGCAGCGACGCAGCGCCGACAAAGGCGAGGAAGATCGCCATCGCCGCCGAGACCGTGCGGCCGAGCATGCCGACCCAGGTCGTGCGTCGGAAGGACCGGATCCACCACCACAGGATCGCGGCGGCAATGATGCCGAAGATCGTCCAGCCGAAAATGGAGACCGGGTCGAGACGCCCGAGGAAGTGCGCCTGGTCGCTGCCAAAGAACTGCTTTTCGAAATTGCGGAACCCGACGAAGCGGAATTGCAGCCCATCGGCGGTGAACCGCACGCGGCTCAGCGCAAAGACGATGGAATAGAATGTCGGAAAGATGGAAAAAATCAGGATCAGCGTGACCGCGGGCGCAATGAAGAACGTGCCCGAATGGCGGTCAAGCCATTCGCTCCAGCTTTCGCCGTAAGACGTTCCAGCCGGGGCAAGCCCCGGCTGGCGATTGACGTCAATGACCGACATTGGCTTCGGCGTCAGTTGCCGATGCCGAGGGCCAGCGCCTGCGCCTTGATCTGCGCGTCGCGGCCGAAGTCCTCGGTGATTTCCTCCCAGCCGGTCTCGATGTTCGCGAGCGCTTCCTCGACGCTGATCTCGCCCGCCAGGTAGCGCGCCAGTTCGGTGTCGAGCACCACGCCCGTGTACTGCTGGGCGCCGGGGATCTTCATGTCGGACGCCATGTTGGCGTTGTTCAATGCCCCGTTGATTGCGCCGAGGTAGTTTGCGGCGAGTTCCTCCGGCATGCCGGCCTTCACCCACAGTTCGGTGCTGGCAAGCTGCGACAGGCGGTACGGGTTGTAGCCGGTCGCGCCGATCGTCACGTCGACGTTCGATTGCGCGGCCTGGTTCATGTAGGAGAGGAACGCGTAGGCGGCGTCCTTCTTCTTCTGGTCGGCAGCCTTGTTGATGGCGCCCGCCCAGCCGCCGAAGGCAGCGAACGGCGCATAGTTGATGCCGTCGACCGCGTGCGGCGCATTTTCGGCCGTCACCGGCTCCAGCTGACCGGTTTCGCGGTTCAGCACCTCTTTCGAGCCGACCGCCGCAACGGCGTAGATCAGGCCCTTGACCCCGGCTGCGTCGGCATCAAGCTGAAGCGTGCCCGGATCGCCCCATTCGACGAGAAGCCCGCAGCGACCGGCCTTGAAGACCGCGCGCGTGTCGCCGATATCCATGTTCAGTTCTTCAGGCGGACCGTACTTGCCGGTTTCCTTGTAGAGTTCGAACGCCTTCTTCCAGCCCGCGTTGTTGATCATGGGCTTCATCGTCGCGTTGTCGAAGTGGAAGCCTTGGGCGGTGCCCTGTGTCTGCACGATCGGCGCCGCGAAGGTCTGGATCGCGAAATAGGACTGGGCATTGCGCTTCTTGAAGATGCACGAGCCGTAATCCGCCACGCCATCGCCGTTCATGTCGGTGCCGTGGATCTTGGACGCGATGTCCAGGTATTCTTCCCATGTCTTCGGCGGCTGGAGCCCGGCCTTTTCCAGCACGTCCTTGCGATAATAGACCATCTGGAAGTCGCCATCGACCATCAGCAGTTTGGTCTTGCCGCCAATCTTCTGGCCGAAATCGCGGAAGTAGGGCGCAACGTCGTCAAGGTTCAGCTTGTCGTCCTTGGCGACATAGGGGTCCATGTCCTCCAACAGGCCTGCTGCGTCGAGCTCAACGCCCCAGCCGGCGGCGAACACGCCGACATCGATCGAATTCGTGCCCGTCGCCCAATCGTTCTGGATCTTCGGGAAGATCTCGGCGAACGGCACCTCGGTGACGACGATCTTGCCGCCGGTCGCGGCTTCGAACTCGGCGCCACGCTCGGCAAGACGGCCGGCGATGACATAGCCCGGGCGGGTCAGGATGTTGACGGTGACGCCGTCAAACTCCCCGGCGGCGGCCGGAACGACGGCCCCGGCGAGCGCTGTTGCGCCGGCCAGAAGCCCAAGCAGTTTCTTTTGCATCGACAATTGCATATCCTCCCTCAACGGTTTCAGCCGGTGCGTTTTCGCTATCTGGCTTTGGCGAGACTAGCTTGACCGTTTCATCGAGTCTAGCAAGTTGACAAGGCCCTGATAAAAAACTTCAATTCGCCTGATGTATCGCAGCTTCGGCGGCGTTTGGCCGGGCGTAGGATGCGATGGCCACCGTCTGCCGACCGAGGATCAGACCGCCGTGAAACCGCCGTCGATCGGCAGGCAAACGCCGGAAATCATCGCCGCGCCGTCAGACAGCAGAAAGACGATCGGCGCGGCGCAGTCGTCCTCGGTCGCCCATTTGTGCATCGGCATGGTTTGCAGGAACGGTCCGCCGATGTCGTCGCGCCCCCAGTACCACGCCGACATCGGCGTCATCACCACAGTGGGGTTCACGGCGTTGACGCGGATGTTGTAGCGGCCGAGTTCGAGCGCCGAGACGCGGGTCATCGCGTCGACCGCACCCTTCGAGGATGCGTAGGAAATGTGGCCGGCAAGCCCGACCAGCGAGGCCTGGCTGGACACGTTGACGATCGATCCGCCCTTGCCGGCCTTCACCATGCCCTGCGAGGCATATTTCGTTACCAGCAGCGTGCCGCGCGCGTTGATGTCGATCACCTTGTCGAAGACCGCCACGTCGGTCTCCATCGGCGTGGCGATCTCGCCGCCCCAGCCGCCGCAGTTGACGACGCCGTAAAGCGAAAGGTCGGCAAGCGCCGCCTTTACTTCGTCTTCCGATGTCAGGTCGAAGGGAAGCGTTCGACAGCCGGTGGCGGACGAAAGGTCGGCGAGAATCCCCTCGTTGCGGCCGGAGGCGATGACATCCGCGCCCTCCCTGACCAGCATGCGCACCGTCGCCGCGCCAATGCCGCCCGACGCGCCGGTGACCAGTATCGGCCGGCCTTTCAATCCCGTGTCCATCTGCGAATTCCTCCCGCCCTTTCCTGTCTTGCTGCTACCTGACGCCGATCCCGGCCGTCAGCGCGCCATCGATCCGGTGATCGGAGCCGGTAATGAACGCGGCCTTGTCCGAAGCGAGAAAGGCGACCAGTTCGGCCACTTCCTCCGGTTCGGCAATGCGCCCGATCGGATGCGCCTCGCCGAAGCGTGCGAAGGCCTGTTCGATGTTGGCGTCCTCGCCGTCGAACCGGCGCGCCGCAAGTTCCAGGATCGGCGTGCGCACCGACCCCGGGCTGACCGAGGTCACCCTGATGCGGTCTGCGGCGAGATCGAGCGCCAGCGCCCGGGTAATCGCGTGGATCGCGCCCTTCGACGCGACATAGGCCGTGACCCCCTGCTGGCAGGCGAACCCCTGTACGCTTGCAAGGCTGACGATCGCCCCGCCGCCTCGCGCGCGCATGTGGGGAACGGCATGTTTCGCCGTCAGCAGGATCGACCCGACATTGACCTGCATGCAGCGCGTGAACGTGTCGAAATCGGTGTCGAGCGGGCCACCGTAGGGATGGATCGCCGCCGCGTTCACCACGATATCGACGCCGCCGAACATGGCCGCGATTTCCGCAACCGCCGCCTCCACCTGCGCCGGGTTTGCGACGTCGACCTTGCGCACCACCAAATTGACGGCTTCGCGCGCCGCCGTGGCGTCGAGCGCGGCATTGCCGGCGTCGTCGATGCCAAACGCTGCGACGCGTGCGCCTGCGCGCGCGAACCGCAACGCGCACTGCGCCCCGATCCCTGTCGTTCCGGTCACAATCGCGACCCTGCCTGAAAACTCAGCCTGCATGTCCAGCCCGCCGCATGCTCCGTTCGCCATGGCGACAACGCCCTTGACCAAGGACTGTAGCGTTTGAAATCGCCTTTCGCTCGAACTTTTTTGGTGCCGCTGGCCAGGGACTGAATCCCGCTTCGGCCGCGTTCCAGGCGCTGCGGCAATACGGGACGACCCAGCCTGTCGCCCGGTTTCGCGTCATCCATGGAGACGCGGGCGCAGATGACGGGCTGGGCGCTGAAACAGCAGAACTGTGCAACAACCGTCAAATATGGTCACGGTTTACCAAATGCACCAATTCCCACCACCGCCATCTCGAAGCTGACAAACCCTGCGCGGGTCTGTGTGACGATCCATTCCTCGCCGGTTGGCGTGTAGCGGGCGAAGACCAGCATCTTCAGGCGGGTGAGCGCGTCAACGCCTTCGCCGGGCCGGGCGGCCATCACGGCATAGCCGCGCGTGGCTTCGCCGAGGCGCGGATCAGTCATGAAGCCGAAGTGGCGCGGGTCGTTCAGCGGTTCTGCGAGCGGTATTGCCGGCCCAAGCGCCCATCCCGCCTTTGCCGCCTCGCTCCAGCTTCGCGCCACCAGGAATGAGGGCGGGGCGGATGCAAGGGCGGCGGTGCGGATGGTGTCGGGTTCGCTCCCCTCCGGCCGCTTCGCGGCCACCTCCCCCTTGAGGGGGAGGAAAAGGCTCGCACCCCGCGCCGGTCGAACCACTCCGGCCGTCGCCGCCCCGTCAACCAGTATCCCGCGCGCTGCGAAATCCGCACGCAGCGCTGTCCAGTCGATCGTCTGCCAGTCGAGATCGCCCTTAGGGGCGGCGTCGAAGAACGGGCGCGTGAACACCGCCCAATGCGCCTGCGCCGCAACCGCGAAGGCCAGCAGCGGCACGGCGATGGCGCTCAGCTTAAACGCGCGGGGGATCGCGCGCGGCAGGCGGGCGAGATTCTGCGCCGTCCACAACCCGGCGAGCGGAAAGGCAAACAGGAAGCCCGACATCGGCCAGTGCGGCAGGTTGCCCTTGCTGACGAGCGCAATCGCGTCGAAAACGGCGACGGGCACTAGCGCGATGACCGCAAACAGCCGCTCGTGGGGAACGCGCTGGCGCGAAAGCGTGCGCAGGGCCATCCACAGCATCACGGCCCAGGTTCCGGGCAGCAGATAGGCCATCTGGCCAAGCTGCATCAGCGCGAAATTGCCCGGGTGCAGCGCCAGCCCTTCGCCGGCGCGCGCCGACTGGAAGGCAAACGAGGCAAAGCCGTTTTCAAGGTTCCAGACCAGCGCCGGGGCGAAGCCGGTCAGCGCGATCGCTGCTGCGATCCACGGGCCGGGGGTTGCGAGCGCCCGTCGTCCGGGGCGGGTGGCGAGAAGGATCAGCACTGCAGACAAGGCAAACAGCACCGCCTGGTATTTCGACGCCAGCGCCAGCGCCAGCATCACGCCGGCGCCTGCCCAGCGCAGGGTGGCGCGGGCAGGGGGCGTCTCGTCGATCAACATCGGCAGCGCCAGCCAGAGCGTGGCGAGGAGAAACAGGTTCAGCGGCCCGTCGGGCACCACGAACATGCCGGCGGAAACGAAGAAGAACGGTGCGACGCTGTACCAGGCGACCGCCCAGAACGCGGCCTCACGCGTAAACGCCCGGGCGGTGACAAGAAACAGCAACCAGCCGGCCAGCGCGCCGGAGAGCACATGCGGCAGCCGCACCGCAAAGCGCGCCTCGGTTCCGGCCAGCCATGCCGCAAGGCGGGCGAAGTCGAAGGCGAGAGGCGGATGGTCGAAGTAGGACAGCGTCGGGAAGCGCGACACCACCACCGCATAGGCTTCGTCGATGGTGAACGGAAACACCGCCGCGACCGCCAGCCGCAGCACGAGGAATCCGACAATCAGCGCGGCGGCGCGCCGCGCATGCGGGTCGACGGGAAGGAGAGAGGCAGGCATATCGGCGCCAGCGTTGAGGCGGTTTTTCCGGCGGTGTCAAAGGTGGGGGGAGGTCCCCGGGCGGTTTTTCCCAGGGAGGGGGGGGGGGGAAGAGACAAGCCCCTTCTGCCAGGGCCAGAACACCCTCCGTGGGGCCCC
>CALMYO010000253.1 GCA_937873685.1 uncultured Paracoccaceae bacterium | reverse complement strand
GACACCCTCCCCACAAGGGGGAGGGAAACTCCCCGTACCACTGGCGCCTTCGCCCTGCAGATGTGAATGCCGTAGCCTCTAGGGCGGGCGGGCTGCCCGCGGACCCAGCCATTGCCAGCAGCGTTGCGTCATTTGCGGTTGTCGGCGCACGGCCTTGCAGTCCCCCTCCCCCTTGAGGGGAGGGTCAGGGGTGGGGGTAGTCTCCGCCCAAATGCTCTGGCGGCAACCGGCCACGATTTCTTTCTGTCGCAAAACCGCGTATGGCTGACCACGCACGTTCCGCCCGCCTTCCTTTCACGCGATTCGTTCAGCCCATGAAGACTGCCGTCGTTCTCCTGCCCGGCCTCAACCGCGACCGCGACATGATCGCCGCGCTGACCCGCATTTCCGGCCGTCCGCCGGTCACCGTGTGGCAGACGGACACGACCCTGCCCGATGTCGACCTGATCGTCATTCCCGGCGGCTTTTCTTATGGCGACTACCTGCGCTGCGGCGCGATTGCCGCGCGGATGCCGGTGATGCGGGCGGTTGCCGCGAAGGCCGCCGCCGGCGTGCGCGTCATGGGCGTGTGCAACGGCTTCCAGATCCTGCTCGAAGCGGGGCTGCTACCCGGCGCGCTGATGCGCAACGCCTCGCTGCGCTTCGTCTGCCGGGAGGTGAAGCTTGAGGTGGCGAACGCCGACACGGCCTTCACGCGCGGCTATGCGGCAGGGCAGATCATCCGCTGCCCGGTGGCGCATCACGACGGCAATTACTTCGCAGACGCCACCACGCTGGCGATGCTCGAGAACGACCGGCGCGTGGTGTTCCGCTATGCCGAGGGCACGAACCCGAACGGCTCGGCCAACGACATTGCCGGCATCGTCAACGCCGCCGGCAACGTGCTCGGCATGATGCCGCATCCCGAGAACCTGATCGAAGCCGCCCATGGCGGCGAGGACGGCCGGCCGCTGTTTGCGAGCGCGCTCGACATGCTGGATGCGGCGTGACATGCGCCGCCCGGCAATCGCCCTCGCTTTCGCGGTATCCATGCTCGCCAGTTGCCAGACGCCTGAACCGGCCGGCGGGCCGCTGAAGATCGAGGTGGCGGGCAATTCCGGCATCGCCGCCCTGCAGCGCATCAACGAACGGGCGCAAACCTGCTGGATCCGCTCCGGCGACAAGGCGTTCGCCGGGCTTGCGGTGATTCCCGAACTCGACACGCGGGTCGGCAAGCCGCGGCTGCTGGTGCTGCGCAAGGGCAGGCCCGCCGCCCTGCCCGACCTCGTGATCGAGGCGCATGACAAACCACTCAAGATCGAGACCTACGGCCGGCTGGCGAGCGGCGCGCAATCGGCGCGCATCAACGGCGATGTCACCCGCTGGGCGACCGGACAGCAAAGCTGCCAAGCGTAGCAGCTGGCGACTTTCATCATCAAAGCAGAACCTTGGCCATTTCCCGATTCACATCGGCGCGGGTCAGCCCGATATCGCGCAACTGGTCGTCGTTGAGATCGGCAAGCCTGCGCCGGCTGCGCTGCTTGTCTTCATGCGCCAGCCAGCCAAGCCAGACCGCCCGGAACACATCGGAAAGGGAGCGCGAGGTGCGAAAGGCGGCCATGCGCTGCTCGATGGTCCATATTGTCATGATTGCACCTGTCCAATGAGCGATTCAATTGATGCAATCGTGATATCTTGACAATCCCATGGATACAATGATTACATTGCGCCCATGACAAATTGGATGCCCCGCCTCCCCACCGACGCCACGCCGCGATACATTGCGATTGCGGACTCGATGGCCCGCGACATCGATTCGCGCCTGCTCAAGCCCGGCGACAAGCTGCCGCCGCAACGCAACCTCGCCTACGATCTCGGCGTGACGATCGGCACGATCAGCCGCGCCTATGCGCTGGCGCGCGAACGCGGCCTTGTCGCCGGCGAGGTCGGGCGCGGCACCTATGTGCTCGATCGCGACGCCATTGCGCGCGAGCACGATGCGGCGGCAATCAAGCTGCGCGCTTCATTGATGCCCTCGCCCGGCAATACGCTGCGCATGACCTCGACGGCAGCGCCCGATGTCGGCCAGGCGGCGATCATCAGCCGGCTGTTTGCCGAGACGCTGGCCGACGAACCGCTTTCCAGCATCGATTACGTGCGCGGCATTCCGGACAGCTGGCGCGAATCGGGCGCCGACTGGCTGCGCGTCGGCAAGTGGCGGCCTTCTCCGGGGTCCGTGGTGCCGACGCTCGGCGTCCATGCCGGGCTGATGAGCGTGCTTGCGGCGATCTCGGCGCCGGGGGACCGGATCGCCTTCGAAGACCTGACCTACCTCGCAACAGTTCGCGCCAATGCGATGATGGGCCGTCGCCTCGCGCGATTGCGCTCCACGGATGACGGCATTGATCCCGTCGATTTCGAGCGGGTCTGCGCCCAGCAGCATCCGAAGGCGGTGGTGATTGTCGCGACAATCAACAACCCGACGCTGTCGACGATTCCGGAAGGAAATCGTCACCGCATCGCCGAGATCGCGCACCGGTACAATGTGTGGATCCTGGAGGACAATACCTATGGCGGGCTAAAGGACGATGCGCCGCGCTCCTTCGCCGAAATCGCGCCGCACCAGACCTTCCATCTCGGCGGCATGTCGAAATCGGTCGCGGCCGGCCTGCGCGCCGGATGGGTCGCCTGCCCGCCCGGCTTCGAGGCGCGCGTCATCAACGCCCACCGCATGAAGACCGGCGGCGCGCCGTTCACGCTGAAGGAAATCGCGGCGCGCATGGTGCTGAACGGCGAGGCATGGGACATCCGCGACAAGGTGCTCGACGAAACACGCCGGCGCGTCGCTCTCGCAACGCGCATCCTCGACGGGCTCGATTTTCACTCTGATCCCGATTCCCCGTTCATCTGGCTGCGCCTGCCGGAACTGTGGAACCCCGGCACGTTCCGCGAGGCCCTGCTCTCCGCCGGGATAAGCGTAGACGTCGCCGACGAGTTCAAGACCGGGCCGCTGGAATACGGCTGTCCCTATGTCCGCATTGCGCTCACTGGCGCGCTAAGCGAGACCGATGTGCGGCGTGGCTTGCAGACCATCCGCGATATCGCCTCGAACCCGTCGCTGTGCTACGATTACTCCGAGTAGCGTTTCTCCGCCTGTCGCCTTGTATCCATGTCCGTTCGGCGCTAGCAGGCCGCATCCGGATATGAAGGCGGCAGGCGGAATTCCAACGTGTCGATACCAAACGCAATCGCGATCACGCCCGAACTGGTCGCCGCACATGGGCTGAAGCCCGACGAATACCAGCGCATCCTCGACCTGATCGGCCGCGAGCCGAGCTTCACCGAACTCGGCATCTTCTCGGCGATGTGGAACGAGCATTGTTCCTACAAATCGTCGAAGAAATGGCTGCGCACGCTGCCAACCTCGGGGCCGCGCGTCATTCAGGGCCCGGGCGAGAACGCCGGCGTGGTCGATATCGGTGATGGCGATTGCGTCGTCTTCAAGATGGAGAGCCACAACCACCCCTCCTACATCGAGCCCTACCAGGGGGCGGCGACAGGCGTCGGCGGCATCCTGCGCGATGTCTTCACCATGGGCGCGCGGCCGGTAGCGGCGATGAACGCGCTGCGTTTCGGCGCGCCGGATCATCCGAAAACCAGGCATCTCGTCGCCGGCGTGGTGGCGGGCGTCGGCGGCTACGGCAATTCATTTGGTGTGCCGACGGTCGGCGGCGAGGTGGAATTCGACGCCTCCTACAACGGCAACTGCCTCGTCAATGCGTTTGCCGCCGGTCTCGCGAAGACCGATGCGATCTTCTATTCGAAGGCCGAGGGCGTCGGCCTGCCGGTGGTCTATCTCGGCGCCAAGACCGGACGCGACGGCGTTGGCGGTGCGACCATGGCGTCGGCGGAGTTCGACGAGGGCATCGAGGAAAAGCGCCCGACCGTGCAGGTGGGCGATCCCTTCACCGAGAAATGCCTGCTGGAAGCCTGCCTTGAACTGATGGCGTCTGGCGCGGTGATCGCCATCCAGGACATGGGCGCCGCCGGCCTCACCTGTTCGGCCGTCGAGATGGGCGCCAAGGGCGATCTCGGCATCGAACTCGATCTAGACCGCGTGCCGGTGCGCGAGGAGGCCATGAGCGCCTACGAGATGATGCTGTCGGAAAGCCAGGAGCGCATGCTGATGGTGCTGCGCCCGGAGAAGGAAGGCGAGGCCGAAGCGATCTTCCGCAAATGGGGTCTGGATTTCGCCATCGTCGGCCGAACCACGGACGATCTGCGCTTTCGCATCCTGCATCAGGGCGAGGAAGTGGCGAACCTGCCGATCAAGGACCTCGGCGACCAGGCGCCGGAATACGACCGGCCGTGGATGGAGCCCGGACGCCACGCCCCTCTGCCCGCCTCCAATGTGCCGGAGCCGCAGGATTACCGTGCGGCGCTGCTCTCCCTGCTCGGTTCGCCCAACCTGTCGTCGCGCCGCTGGGTATGGGAACAATACGATACGCTGATCCAGGGCAATTCGCTGCAGATCCCGGGCGGCGACGCCGGCGTAGTGCGCGTCGACGGACACCCGGCGAAGGCGCTGGCGTTCTCCTCCGACGTCACCCCGCGTTACTGCCAGGCCGATCCGTTCGAGGGCGGCAAGCAGGCGGTGGCCGAATGCTGGCGCAATCTCACCGCTGTCGGCGCAGAACCGCTTGCGGCGACCGACAACCTGAATTTCGGCAATCCCGAAAAGCCCGAGATCATGGGCCAGTTGGTAAAGGCGATACAGGGCATCGGCGAAGCCTGCCGCGCACTTTCCTTCCCCATCGTCTCCGGCAATGTCAGCCTCTACAACGAGACGCTGGGCGCCGCGATCATGCCGACGCCGACCATCGGGGGCGTCGGGCTGATTGGCGACTGGGAGCAGATGGCGCGCATCGGTTCGGCGCGCGCTGGCGATGTGCTGGTGCTGCTCGGCGGCGACGGCACGCATCTTGGCCAGTCGATCTACCTCAAAGCGCTGCTCGATCGGGCCGACGGCCCGCCGCCTTCCGTCGATCTGTATGCCGAAAGGCGCAACGGCGATTTCGTCCGCTCGGTGATCCGCAACGGCCAGGCATCCGCCTGCCACGACCTTTCCGATGGCGGTCTGGCGATTGCGCTTGGCGAAATGTGCATGGCGTCGGGCCTCGGCGCGATCGTAGACCCCGGCAATGGGCCGCTGCACGCGCTGCTGTTCGGCGAGGATCAGGCTCGCTACGTTGTGGCGCTGAAACCGGAGATCGCCAACTTCGTTATCCTGAGTGCGGAAGGCGCCGGCGTACCCTTCCGCAAGCTTGGCGTGGTCGGCGGCGATACGCTGGCGATCGCGGGCTTGGCGCCGGTTGCGGTCGCCGAAATGAAACAGGCGTATGAAGCCTGGTTTCCGGGGTTCATGGGAGGGGAAATCGCGTGACCGACACCGCATCCCCTTCGCCGGCCTACAGCCGCACCGAACCGAGCCCGACTTACCGTGAATTGCTGCGCGTTTATGAGCAGATTCATCGCGAAGGTCTTGCCAGGCAGGAGATCGCCGGCAAGGACCTGTTCGACGGCGCGAGCCTTCTGCCGCACCTCGACGACATCCGCGATCTCGTCACGGCGACCGGTTCCCGCTCCATCCTCGATTACGGGTCCGGCAAGGCGCGCCACTATGAGGCACGAAACCTCACATTCGCGGGAAAGACGATTCCAAGTATCCGCACCTGGTGGGGCGTCGACGAGATCCGTTGCTACGATCCTGGCGTCGCTGCCTTCGCCTCCTATCCCGACAAGCCGGCGGACGGGGTAATTTGCACCGATGTGCTGGAGCATATTCCCGAAGACGACATCGACTGGATGCTGGCGGAATTGTTCGGTCTGGCGAGACGGTTCGTTTTCGCCAACATCGCTGGCTACCCGGCAAAGAAGACGCTGCCGAACGGCTGGAACGCCCATGTCACTGTTATGCCGCAGGAATGGTGGCGGGCGAAGATCGACACCGCCGCGCGCAACTGGGGCGGCGAACGTTACCGTTTCACCTATATTGGCCGGGCAACGGGCTTGCAGCGCCTGGGTCGCAAACTCTCGGGTCGATCAAGCAAGGTAACCACTGTGATTGCGGAAGGGTGATGCGGTTGGGCGTGGCGAAAGTGCATTTGGCCGATTGATCGAATCGCAGGCGCGTGTTCCAATCGGCCCACAAGGAGCAACGCCCATGCCGATGAACGCCGCAGACATCGAAACAATGATCAAGGCTGCGATCCCCGACGCCAGGGTAACGATCCGCGATCTCGCCGGCGACGGCGATCACTACGCAGCAGAAGTGGTTTCGGAGAGCTTCCGCGGACTGACCCGCGTCAAGCAGCACCAGAAGGTCTACGAGGCGCTGAAGGGCAACATGGGTGGGGCGCTGCATGCGCTGGCGCTGCAAACCAGCGCGCCGGATTGAAGGAAATCGCCCGATTGGCAGCGTGGCGATAAGACTCGATTGCAGGCAACAACTCCAAAAAGGTTGACCTGCCGGGCATTTGCATAAAACATGTTTCACGCCCGAAACTCAGCCAGCCCATCATTTCCAAAGTCAGGGAAACAGCTATCGTGAAGAAAGCCATTTCGCTCCTTGGTGCGCTTGCACTCGCCGCGCCGATTACGGTCACCTCAGCACCGGCACAGGCCGAGACGTTCCTGCAGAAGTTCTTTCGCGCCGGCCAGCCCGCAAGTCCGCAAAGCTATCGCGCCTCCGACAAGTCGCCTGTCCGTCGCAAGGAGGTGGCGTTCAGCGGCTACGATGTCGGCACCATTGTGATCGATACGTCCGACCGGCGACTGTACCACGTCACCAAGCCCGGTCGGGCGTTGGCCTACGGCGTCGGCGTCGGACGCGACGGCTTTACCTGGACCGGCACGAACAAGATCAGCCGCAAGCAGGAATGGCCGGGCTGGACACCGCCGGCGCGCATGCGCGCACGCGAAGCCGCCAAGGGCCGAATTCTGCCGGAATACATGCCGGGCGGCCCGGACAATCCGCTTGGCGCCCGCGCCATGTATCTCGGCTCGACGCTGTTTCGCATCCATGGCACCAACCAGCCATGGACGATCGGCCAGGCGATGTCGTCCGGCTGCATCCGCATGGCCAATGACGACGTGAAGCACCTTTATGATCGCGTTGAAATCGGCACGAAGGTAGTGGTGCGCCACTGACCGAACCGAAAAGGGAAAACGCCATGAAACGCGGCATCAAGGACATGCTGGCCGAAGCGGATGCCGCGATTACCGCGCTGTCGCCGGCCGAAGCTGCGCAGGCGGTTGAGGACGGCGCGGTGCTGGTCGACCTGCGCGACATTCGCGAACTGAAGCGCGAGGGCCGGGTGCCGGGCGCGTTTCACGCTCCGCGCGGCATGCTGGAATTCTGGGTCGATCCGGAAAGCCCGTACCACAAGGACATCTTCGCCTCCGGCAAGCGCTTCGTGTTCTTCTGCGCCGCCGGCTGGCGCTCGGCGCTCGCCACCAAGACCGTGCAGGACATGGGGCTTGAGCCGGTCGCGCATATCACAGGCGGCTTCGGCGCCTGGCGCGGCGCCGGCCTGCCGGTGGAGAAGGACGAGGGAAAGTAGCCGCGCGGCCCTGACGCGAACGGCTCGTCCGCATCACCACATGCTTTTCGCCGCGCGCTCCGGCCATTCTCGATCATAGACTTCCCCGCCCACCTTGCCCTGCGAGGCGCTTGCGAGGATTTCGCCGGGCGTCGGCAGCATCGCGGGATCGACATGGCGATCGGGGTTCCAGAGTTGCGCCCTGTGCACGGCGCGTGCGCACTGGAAATACACCGTCTCGATCGTCACCACGATCACCGAACGCGGCGGTTTTCCATCCCGTGCGAGGCGCTGCAGCAAGTCCTGGGCGACCGACACGACGGCGCGGCCGTTCACGCGCAAGGTCGTTCCCGATCCCGGGATCAGGAACAGAAGACCAACGCGCGGGTCGCGCACGATGTTGGCAAGCGAATCGGTACGGTTGTTGCCGCGCCGGTCAGGGATGAGCAGCGTGCGTTCATCGGCGATGACCGCGACCGGACCGTCATCGCCGCGCGGGCTGCAATCCAGCCCTTCTGGCCCGCAGGTCGCCAGCGCAAGGAAGGGCGAGGCCTCGATCAGCCGTGCATAATGCGGCGTGATGATCGGGCTTTCCTTCACCAGCGAAGTCTCGCCCGGTTCGCCATAGAGCGCCTTCAGCGCCTCGATACTGTCGATGACTGTCATGCTTGTACCCACGCGCTGGAGATTTGCTTCACAAATGCTGCCGCGCCGGCCGTCGCGGCTCGCGGCTCAGGCCCTTTTGCGCCAGTTCGGCTTCGTAGTTCCGCCAGTGCGTGTCGCGCCCGTCGCCGAGTTCGCGCAGGTAGCGCCATGTGAAGATTCCGGTGTCGTGCATGTCGTCGAAGACGATACGCACCGCGTAATTGCCGGTTGGCACCATCTGCATGATCGCCACATCGCGCTTGCCGGAGATGGTGACCTTCTGGTCTGGCGAATGGCCCTGCACTTCGGCCGATGGCGACATCACCCGCAGCAGCTCGGCCTCCAGCGTGTGCCGCGCGCCATCCGGCCACGCCATGGCGAGGGTGCGGCGATCCTTCGAGACACGCAGTTCGATCGGGGTCATGAATAACTCGATAGACGTTCACTTCTGCGCTGAATTGCTCGCGGCCATTTGGATGCATCATGTGGTGGTCTCTCGCAAGCGAAAGAATGAACTCGTGGGCGTCATTCCGGGTCAAGCAAGCAAGCCGCGTAGCGGATGCGCCGCGCGCACCCGGAATCCATGCGGCCGAACTGCCAAGAATGGCCCAGAATTTGGCAGTCATCCCGCGGAGAAACGGGGGTATGGATTCCGGGCGTGCGCCGGCGATCCGCTTCGCAGATCGCCGTCTTGACCCGGAATGACGCTGTCGGGGGATTGGGCGCATCGGCCTCACTGGAGCACGGCCGCAAGCGAGTATCGTCTCACGGTGGATTTGCGCGGTTTGTCCCTTTCCCGGACGCTGCTCTCAAGCCACCCCTTGACCTGCCGCCCCGCCGGCGCGACATAGTGGGCAAGGAGGCGTCATGAGCCACACGACATCATTTTCCGCGCCGACCGGCATGGTCGACCCGTTCGGCCGGCATGTCTCATATCTGCGAGTCTCGGTGACCGACCGCTGCGATTTCCGCTGCACCTATTGCATGGCGGAAGACATGACTTTCCTGCCGAAGAAGGATTTGCTGAGCCTGGAGGAACTCGAACGGCTTTGCAGCGTCTTCGTCGAGAAAGGTGTGCGCAAGCTGCGCCTCATCGGCGGCGAGCCGCTGGTGCGCAAGAACATCATGCACCTGATCAACCAGTTGGCGCGGCACCTGAAATCGGGCGCGCTCGATGAGTTGACGCTCACCACCAACGGCTCGCAGCTTGCCCGCTACGCCGGCGAACTGGCCGATGCCGGCGTACGCCGCATCAACGTCTCGGTCGACACGCTCGATGCGGCGAAATTCACCCAGATCACCCGCTGGGGCCAGATCGACAAGGTGATGGCCGGCATCGATGCCGCACAGCAGGCCGGTCTCATGATCAAGATCAACGCGGTCGCGCTCAAGGGCTTCAACGAGGCGGAAATCCCGCAGATGCTGGAATGGGCGCATGGGCGCGGCATGGACTTCACCCTGATCGAAACCATGCCGATGGGCGAAATCGACGCCGACCGCACCGACCAGTACCTGCCGCTGAGCAAGGTGCGCGCCGCGCTCGCCGCGCGCTATACGCTGGACGATATTCCTTTCCGCACAGGCGGTCCTGCCCGCTATGTCGAGGTGAAAGAGACCGGCGGCAAGCTCGGCTTCATCACGCCTCTGACGCATAACTTCTGCGAAAGCTGCAACCGGGTGCGCCTCACCTGCACCGGCACGCTGTTCATGTGCCTTGGCCAGGACGATGCCGCCGACCTGCGCGCGCCGCTGCGCGCCTCGGAAGGCAACGAACTCGTTTCGCAGGCGATCGACGAAGCAATCGGCCGCAAGCCGAAGGGTCACGACTTTGTCATCGACCGCACGCACAAGCGCCCGGCCGTCGCCCGCCACATGAGCGTGACAGGGGGCTGAACCTCGCGCCCGCAGTGGTGCGCCGCAAAGGTGAGGAATCGCATGCAGCCGCTTTCGCCGGAACTTTTTTGGCTCACGCTGACCGTTCTGTTCACGGGATTGATGTGGGCGCCCTACATCCTGCAGCGCATTGTCGAGCAAGGCCTGTTCCCGGCGATGGGCAACCAGCCGGCAGGCCACTACGAGAAGGCCGCATGGGCAATGCGCCTGAAACGGGCGCACGAGAACGCTGTCGAAAACCTGGTTCTGTTTGCGCCGCTGGCGATAGCGGTGCATGTGGCTAGTTACGGTGACGGCATGACTGCGGCGGCTTGCGCGATCTACTTTCTGGCGCGGGTGGCGCATGCCGTGGTCATGACGCTCGGCATTCCGGTTGCGCGCACCCTTGCCTTTGCGGTCGGCGCGTTTTGTAATCTGGCGCTGGCGCTTCGTCTCCTGGGAATGTTGTAGGGTTGGAATTTATGGTGTTTGGTCCCTCGCTGTTTGCCAGCTTTGGCCTTGTCCTTGCAGCGTCGGTAGCCAACGCCGCCGACCTGCCGCGGGCGACCGCGATTGATCGCACGAACGTTGCCGGCGACATCGCCAAGGCCCGCGCGACGTTGATGGCGATGAAGCCCGAATGGTGTCAGGAGCAGTTTGCTGACGACGAGGAATACGGCGACAAGGCGTTCGAGATCGAGTGGAAAAGCAAGCACGACGACGCCGACTCCCCGCCGCTGAAGATGCAGTTGTTCAAGCTGTTTTGCACTTCCGGCGCCTACAATGTGAGCTACGGCTGGTTCAGGAAATGGGAGGACGGGCTGGAGCCGCTGGCCTTCGCCATGCCCGCCTTCGACATCGTCTATGACGGCGAAGGCGACGACGCCAAGATGAAATCGGTCACCGTCACCGGCATGGATTCGACACTCATCCTGGTCAACGTGGATTTCGATCCGGCGAAACTCGAAATCTCCGGCACAAGCTGTTGGCGCGGCTTGTGCGACGCCTCGTCGACCGGCGTCTGGCGGTTCAGCGAAGGCGGCTTTTCGCTCACGAAATACGATGTCGACGGCACCTACGACGGTGAGATCAATGCGTCGACGATCTACGACGCTGCAACCCGCTGACATGCGGCCCCGTGTGCTTCTTGAATCAATGGCATTGATCGCGGCGACGTTGGGGCATGTCGATCCGGCCAGTGCCGACACAATCACCTATGTCAACGACCGCTTCGGCACCACGCTGTCCTTTCCCGTGGAATTGTTCGATCGCCGTGACGAGTTGCCGGTCAATGGCGACGGCGCGCGATTTCGAAATGACAGCGGCGCGGAAATCGCTGTTTGGGGCCAGTTGAACGTACTCGACTACACGCCTGAATCTTATGAGAAATTCCTGCGCGAGGCAGAACCGCTCGATTCGACGATCACCTATCGCGCATCGGGCAAGGACTGGCTGATGCTTTCCGGCCTCGACGCCGGCACGGTTTTCTACCAGCGCCACGAGTTCAGCGCCGAGCAGGTAATTCATTCCTTCGAGATCCGATATCCCGTTTCCGCAAAGGACCGCTTCGATCCATGGATCGGCGCAATCGCCGCGAGCCTCGACGGGCCGTAAGGAACAAGCGGGAACCCGGCCGGGGCTCCCTTTTCCGGGTCGCAAAATGCGTCACTGTCACACTTTGGCAATTGCGTTTGGCGGAAGCGCCGATAGACAAGCGCTTTAACCTCCCAAGGCGCATCATGCCTCTTTCCCACAATCTGCGCGGCGCGTTGTTCATGAGCCTGTCGATGGCCGGCTTCACGTTCAACGACGTCTTCATGAAGATCGTCTCGGCGCGCATGAACATGGGCGAGGCGATGTTCATTCGCGGCATCTTCGCCACGCTGTTCATTTTTGCGCTGGCCTGGTCGCGCTGCGCCTTGCGGCCCGTGCGCCTCGCGTTCCATCCGATGATCATCCTGCGCATCATCGGCGAGGCGGGCGGCACCGTGACCTTCCTGATCGCGTTGGCCTATCTGCCGCTGGCCAATGTCTCCGCAATTCTGCAGGCCTTGCCGCTGGCGGTCACTTTCGGCGCCGCGATGTTCCTTGCAGAGCCGATCGGCTGGCGGCGCATGAGCGCCATCCTGGTCGGCTTTCTCGGCGTGTTGATCGTGGTGCGGCCGGGCGTCGACGGCTTCAGCGTCTATTCGCTGCTGGTGGTCGGCACGGTGTTCTTCGCGGCGCTACGCGATATCGCAACGCGCCTGACGCCGCCGGAACTGCCGTCACTGTTCCTTTCCGCCATCACCGCGCCCTGCATCATGGTGGTCGGGCTGGCGATCATCCAACCCCTCGGCGGCTGGTCTGCGCCTTCGGCAGGCGATATCGGCATGATGGCGATCGCCGCCGCGTTCCTGCTGGTCGGCTACCAGTTCATCATCCTGTCGATGCGTGTCGGCGAGATTTCGTTCATCGCGCCGTTCCGTTACACCAGCTTGCTCTGGGCGATCCTGCTCGGTGTCGTCGTCTTCCACCAGACACCCGATGCGGCGATGCTGATCGGTTCGGCGATCATCGTCGGATCCGGCCTCTACACACTCTACCGCGAGCGCATCGTGAAGAAGAAGCCCGGCGCGGCGGCGAAAAGCCTCTCCTCGACCCCTCCGGCGCGCGGCACCTGACCATGGCCCCGGCACGCAATGCGCAAGCGATTGCACTGATGGTGTTTTCCATGGCGCTGTTTGCGCTGGAAGATGCGCTGATCAAGATCATCGCAACCGGTCTCGGGGCCGGACAGATCATCTTCCTCCAGGCGTTTGTCGGTTTCGTCATCTTCGGCGCGATCAGCCGCTGGCGCGGCGAGGCATGGCGGCGCGACATCCTGCTGGACAAGGTCGTGCTGCTGCGCAATGGCGCGGAGATCTTCATGGTGCTGACATTTGTCAGCGCGCTGACGCTGATGCCGTTGTCCAACGCCAGCGCCATCCTGCAGGTCCAGCCGCTGATGGTGACGCTTGGCGCGGCGCTGTTCCTTGGCGAGACGGTCGGCTGGCGGCGCTGGACCGCCGTCGCCATCGGCTTTTTCGGCGTATTGCTGATCATCCGCCCGGGCATGGAGGGCTTCAACGCGGCATCGCTGCTGGCGCTTGCCGGCGCCATCGGCCTCGCCGCACGCGACCTTTCCACGCGCGCCCTCAAGCAGGGCATCCCCACCTTCCTCGCCAACGCCTGGGCGAGCCTGTTCGTCTGCATCGGCGGCGCGGCGTTACAGACCTTTGCCGGTGGCTGGACGATGCCCAATGCCGACGAAATCCGCCTTCTGGTCTACGCGACCGGGCTCGGCCTTGTGGCCTACACCGCAATCACCATCGGCTTGCGAATCGGCGAAACCGCCGCCGTCGCACCGTTCCGTTATTCTCGGCTGGTGTTTGCCATGATCATCGGCGCCATCCTGTTCGGTGAACGGCCCGACGCATTGACCTATGTCGGCTCGGCGCTGGTGATCGCAACCGGCGTCTATACGCTGTGGCGGGAGCGACGCAGGCGCGCCGAAGCGCTTCGGATCGCTGCGACAGCAGCTACGGCGCGCTGACGATCTGCTCCTGCCAGTTGCGACCGGCTCCGGCTCGGATCGCCTGCAGCGCCTCGCTTTCGCGCGCCACCTCGTCGAGCACGAAATCGCGAAACGCCTTGACCTTCGCCAGCGCCACCGATTCCGGCAGACAGCACAGGAAAAAGCCGGCTTGGGCGCGAAGCACAAGATCGAATGGCGCGACCAGCCGGCCGGCCGCTATGTCGCGCGACGCCAGCAGCAAGCGCCCGAGAACCACCCCTGCCCCGTCGATCGCCGCCTCGATCGCGTGGTCAGCATGGCTGAACCGCGGTCCGCGCGAGGCGTCGACACCGTTGGCGCGGGCGCGGCGCAGCCATTCGGCCCAGGTCACGGCATTCGGCAGGAAGCCGGCCGAATCGTCATGCAGCAGCGTCATCGAGCGCAGATCGTCGAGTGTGAGCCGTCCGCCATGCTGTCGCAGCAGCGCCGGGCTGACCAAAGGCAGCACGCTTTCATCCGAAAGCGGCTCCACATGCAGGCCAGGATAATTGCCGCCGCCGAAGCGAACGGTCACGTCGATCTCGTCGGCGCGCAGGTCGACCAGCTTGAGGTTGGCGGAGATGCGGATGTCGATTTCCGGATACCGTTCAAGAAAACGGTGAAGGCGTGGCGCCAGCCACTTCGCCCCGAAGGCCGGACCCGTGGACACGGTCAGCACGTTGGGCGGGGTTTGCGGCCGCAAGCGCGCCACCGCCTCGGCGAGGCGCTCGAACGCGTCCTGAATGCCGGGCGCGACGCGGGCGCCGGCTTCAGTCAATTCCACCGCGCGGTTCAGACGGGTGAACAGCGGGATCTGCAGATGATCCTCCAGTTGCCGAATCTGGTAGCTCAGCGCCGAAGGCGTGACGTTGAGTTCCTCCGCCGCCTTCTGAAAGCTCATCAGCCGGGACGCGACCTCGAAGGCGCGTAGGCTGTTCAGGGGTGACAAACGGGTCGCCATCGGTTCGAATTCCTTTAACTGAATGGCATGGAATACGCGTTTGTCGCCAAACAATCAACGGCCTATGTTCCTCTCATCGAAGGCGTTACCGGCATCCGCTCCAAACGCCGCAACCCGAAGGAAAAGGCCATGTACGACAACGCTTTCAATCGCAACATCGACACGATGCCGGATTTCCTGGCCTATGAGGGCCGCGCGCGCAGCGAGCGCGCCAAGGCGATGCGCGCCCTGTTCAGCCGGCTGTTCCGCTCGGCGCCGGCCAAGGTCAACGCTTTCAACTATTGAAACCGAAGTTCCGATCCTCCCGACCGACTGCCTCCGGGTTCCGCCACCCGGAGGCTTTTTTCATTGTCATCATGACAACCGAAGACCGCGCGAAGCGCTTTTCGCGCGCCGCCCAAGCGACTACAGGAGCGTCGAAAGGAACTCCCCATGCACGGAACCGCGCCGGTATCCGGGGCCGACCTGCAACGCCGCCCCTCGCTTGTCACGCTTGTGCTGATCGCCGCCGTCGGTCCGCTGGCGATGAACCTGTTCGTGCCATCGATGCCGTCGATCGCGCGCGATTTCGGCGCGCCCTATGCCGTCGTGCAACTCGGCCTTTCCGGCTATCTCTTCCTGATCGCCGCGCTGCAGATCGTGATCGGACCGCTATCGGACCGCTATGGCCGAAGGCCGGTGGTGATCGGCGCATTCTGGATCTACCTCGCCGGCACGGCGGTTTCGATGCTGGCGCCGACGGTGGAAATCTTCCTCGCCGGCCGCTTCGTGCAGGCGACCGCGGCGGCCGGCATCGTGCTTTCGCGCGCTATCGTGCGTGATTGCTACCCGCGCGAAAAGGCGGCGAGCGTCATCGGCTATGTCGTCATGGGCATGTCGGTCGCACCGATGATCGGCCCGGCGATCGGGGGGCTTATTGACGAGAGTTTCGGATGGCGCGCCTCGTTCGGCCTGCTCGCCGCAACTGGCCTGCTGACCGTGCTGATGGTGCATGTCTCGCTTCCTGAAACCAACCTCAGCGCGAGCAGCAACGTGCTTGAGCAGATGCGGCAGTACCGCAGCCTGCTCGGCCGGCGTGATTTCTGGCTTTTCACCGCTGTGGCCGCAGCCACGTCCTCAGTGTTTTTTGCGCTGCTCGGCGGCGGGCCGGCCGTTGCCGAGAAGCACTTCATGCTTGGACCGAGCGCCTACGGCCTCTATTTCGCCGTCACCGCCGCCGGCTACATGTCCGGAAACTTCCTGACCGGACGCTACGCCACCCGCTTCGGGGTCAACGCGATGATGATCGCCGGCACGCTCGTCACTGTGCTTGGCGGAGTAATGCTCGTCGCGCTGATGGTTTCGGGGGCGTCGCACCCGGCCGCCTTCTTCGGCCCGACCGTGCTCGTCGGTGTCGGCAACGGGATGACATTGCCGAACGCCATGGCCGCCGCCGTCAGCATCAACCCGCAGGCTGCCGGCGCGGCGTCCGGCCTGCTCGGCGCGATCCAGATGGGCTTCGGCGCCGCCATGTCGGTAATTGCGGCAATTCTCGTCGGCGTAACCGGCGAACCGGTCCCGCTGGCAGTCTTCATGCTGGGGCTGGCGGTGCTTGGCGCGATGCTGGCCTTTCCCGCCCGGGTCAAGGGCGCCTGACAGGTGCGCCGCGAGAGAATCGCCGCCATCATTCTCGCCGGCGGGCAATCGCGGCGGATGGGCGGCGGCGACAAGTGCCTGGCGGATCTCGCCGGCAGGCCGTTGCTTTCCCATGTCTTGGATCGATTGCGGCCGCAAACCGGCGCAGTGGCGCTCAGCGCCAATGGCGATCCGGCGCGGTTTTCCGCCTTCGGCATGTCCGTACTGCCTGACCCCGTGGATGGCTTTGCCGGCCCGCTCGCCGGCCTGCTTGCCGGTCTTCAATGGGCGACCACCCTGCCCGGCGTGACGCATCTCCTGAGCGTCGCCGCCGATACGCCATTTCTTCCCGCCGATCTTGCGACACGGTTGGCAGCGGCGACCGGCGAAAATTGTCAAACGGTTGCCGTTGCCGCGAGCGCGGGCCGACGTCACCCGGTGTTCGCGCTTTGGCCGGTGTCCTGCCGCGACGCCCTGGCCGAATGGCTTGCAGGCACGGAAAACCGCAAGGTCGGCGCTTGGCTGGACAGGCACAAGGTCGAACAGGTGTCCTTCGAGCCTGCCCGGTACGGGGACGAGACGATCGATCCCTTCTTCAACATCAACACGCCGGCCGATCTCGCCGAGGCGAATCGCATCGCGGCCATGGTCAACCGATGACGATTCGGGTGTTCGGCATCACCGGTTGGAAGAACTCCGGCAAGACGACGCTGACCGAACGGCTTGTTGCGGAACTCACCGCGCGCGGCTACCGGATCGCGACCGTCAAGCATGCACACCACGATTTCGACATCGACAAGCCGGGCGCCGATTCGTTTCGCCATCGCGCGGCCGGCGCGGTCGAGACCGCAATCGTCTCCGGCCGGCGCTGGGCGCTGATGCATGAACTGCGCGACGAGCCGGAACCCGCGCTTGGTGAGATTCTCGCCCGCCTCTCGCCCTGTGACCTTGTGCTGGTCGAAGGCTACAAGCGCGAAGCGCATGCCAAGATCGAGGTGCGCCGCACCGGCGCGCGCAGCAGCGAGCCGCTTTGCCGCAACGACCCGGCAATCGTCGCAATAGCAGCCGATCATATTGTCGACGAGCCGCACCTGCCGGTTTTTGCAATCGACGATGTCACGGCGATTGCCGATTTCATCCTCGCATCCACGGGACTTGCGCGGTTATGAACCGGGCACGTCTCGCCACATTACCAACTCTTAAGTTGCGTCATTGCCGGCAGGCGTTCCAAATTCCGGGTATCAGCCCGCCTTTCCCTGGATTCCCCGATGACACGACTGCTCAACGCCCGCGGCTACAGCCTCGCCTCGATCGTCTTCCACTGGCTGACTGCCGCGCTGGTCATCGTGCTGTTTCTCACCCATGAACGCGAGTTCATCGGCCTGCATGTGTCGCTTGGCGCGATTGCGGGGCTTTTCCTGTTGTACCGCGTCTGGTGGCGCTGGAATCGCGGCTTCAGCCGTCCCGCCGACCAGCCCGTGCTCCTCAACGTTCTGGCGCGCCTCGTCGTCTGGGGCTTTCTCCTGGCGATCGTCGTGACCATCGTGACTGGTTACTTGCTGCCATGGTCCGGCGGGCGCGATCTGGTGATCTTCGAGGCGCTGCGCATTCCCTCGCCATTTGCCGGCAACGGGGCATTTCACGAACTGATGGAAGAGGCGCACGATATCGCCGGCCATGCCTTCCTGCCCTTGCTGGCGCTGCACGTGCTGGGCGCGCTGAAACATGCGTTCGTCGACAAGGACAGCGTGTTGCTGCGCATGGCGCGACCGGTGGAAGGCGGCAAGTAACCGGCCGCAGGCAAGGCTGTGAGATGCTGTCGATTTGCCGTTGCATTCCGGCGCAAAACAATGGGAGTATCCCCGTTCAATCGGCGCTCGCATCGGTCGCCGATCCACTTCCGGCAACGACCGGATCGGGTTGAACAAGGGGTATCACCATGACACGCACCAACCGCATCGCTTCGCTTCTGGCCGCTTCCGCGCTGGCGCTTGCCGCCACGGCCGCGGGCGCACAGGAGATGATGAAGCTGAAGATCGGCACCGAGGGCGCCTATCCGCCCTTCAACAACCTGACCGCCGACGGCAAGCTCGAAGGCTTTGATGTCGACATCGCCAAGGCGCTCTGCGAGGAGATGAAGGCGGAGTGCGAATTCGTCACCCAGGATTGGGACGGCATCATTCCCGCCCTGCAGGCCGGCAAGTTCGACGCCATCATCGCCTCCATGTCGATCACCGACGAGCGCAAGGAAAAGGTCGACTTCACCAACAAGTACTACAACACACCGCCGGCGATCGCCGTGCCGAAGGACAGCGACATCAAGGGTGTGACCAAGGAAGACCTGGCCGGCAAGGCGATCGGCGTGCAGGGTTCCACCACCCATTCCAACTATGCCGAAGCAACCTTCACCGACAGCGACGTGAAGCTCTATCCGACCGCCGACGAGTACAAGCTCGACATCGCCAACGGCCGTCTCGACGCGGTCAACGACGACATTATCGTGCTGCAGGAGTGGCTCGCGTCGGAATCGGGTGCGTGCTGCAAGATCCTCGGCACGATCAAGCCGGTGCCGGAGATCCACGGCCTTGGCGCCGGCATCGCCATCCGCAAGGGCGAGACCGAACTGGCTGACAAGTTCAACAAGGCGATCGATGCAATCCGCGCCAACGGCAAGTACAAGGAAATCAACGATAAGTACTTCGATTTCGACGCCTTCGGCGGTTGATCGGAGATATCGCGAGTGATCGCGCGACTGGTTGCGAAGGCGAGGATGTCGTCATTCCGGGCCGAACCGAGCCGGGCGAAAGCCCGGTGCGTCGCGCGCCCGGAATCCACTGCGACAACGAGTTGCCGGGCGAGCGACACCGCGTCCTTCGAAATGGATTCCGGGCGCGCGACAGCATTCGCGGTTGCGAATGCTGCCTTGGCCCGGAATGACGCCGGTGAAACGTGTGGCCGGGCGCAGCCGGTACCGCAGCCGGAGATTAACCACCGGGGGCCGTGCGCATGACCGACGCACTCGCCCTGCTTTCGTTCGGCCCCGAGGGCTGGGGCGACGAACTGGCGCGCGGCGTGCTGGTGACGGTGGCGTTGGCGCTCTGCACCTTGCCGATCGGGCTGACGATCGGCTTCTTCGTCGCGCTCGCCAAGCAATCCGAAGAACCGTCGCTGCGTCTGGCCGGCAACATCTACACCACCATCTTTCGTGGCCTGCCGGAACTGCTGACCCTGTTTCTCGTCTATTTCGGTGTGCAGATCGGCATCAACGCGCTGCTGAAGCTGCTCGGATCCGGGACGACGGTCGAGATCAATTCCTTCGTCGCGGGCATGTTCGCGCTCGGCGTGGTGTTTTCCTCCTACGCCAGCGAAACCTTCCTCTCGGCCTTCCGCGCCATTCCGAAGGGGCAATACGAGGGCGGGTATGCGGTCGGCCTCAGCTACGGCATGACGATGCGTCTCGTCGTGCTGCCACAACTGATCCGTATCGCCCTACCCGGCCTTTCGAACCTGTGGCTCGTGCTGCTGAAGGACACGGCATTGGTCTCCGTGGTCGGCCTTTCGGACATCCTGCGCCAGACCTCGATTGCCTCGCGCGTCACCAAGGAAGCCTTCTTTTTCTACGGAATCGCCTGCCTGCTTTATCTGGCGCTGGCGCTTGTCTCCGGCGCGGCGCTGCGGCGCATCGAACTGCGCACCGAACGCGGGACAAGCCGGTGAGCGACGCGGTTATGCGCACCCATGTTGAAAAGCCGCCGCCGGTGGCCCGGCCGTGGACCGGCGCGCGCATCGCCGGCAACATCGTCGTGGCGCTGTGGGCGCTGACCGGCATCGGCCTTGCCTGGTATCTGGCGACCGCCTGGAACGCCGAACTGGTCGACAAGTACGGCATGCGCTTCCTTTCCGGCGTCGGAACCACCTTCACATTGGTCGGCGCTTCGCTGGTTGCCGGCGCGCTGCTGTCGCTCCCTGTTGCGCTGGCCCGGCTGTCGAAGAACCGCCTCGTCAATGGCGTCGCTTACGCCTATGTCTATGCCTTTCGCGGCACGCCGTTGCTGGCGCAGGTTTTCCTCGTCTATTACGGCCTTGGCCAGTTTTCCGATGCGCTGAAGGCGGCCGGGCTGTGGTGGTTCTTCCGCGACGCCTGGTACTGCGGCTTCTTTGCCTTCACGCTCAACACCGCGGCCTATCAGGCAGAGATCCTGCGCGGCGCCATCCAGAGCGTGCCGCGCGGCCAGTGGGAGGGCGCGCAATCGCTCGGTCTGCCCCGCGCCGTCACCTTCTTCCGCATCATCCTGCCGCAGGCGCTGATCGTGGCGCTGCGCCCCTATGGCAACGAGATCATCCTGATGATCAAGGGTTCTGCCGTGGTGGCGATCATCACCGTCTATGACCTGTTCGGACAGGCGCGCTGGGTGTTCTCCAAGACCTTCGATTTCCAGGCCTATCTGTGGGCCGGCATCATGTATCTCATCATCGTCGAGACGCTGCGCATCCTGTGGGACGCGCTTGAGGCGCGGCTGACGCGGCATTTGAAGCGGTAGGGCCAGATTCGCCGCCGGCATGCTTGCCATTCGCGCCGGTTCGGTTATCCCCACCCGCAACAACAGCGGAGACATCACCATGGCAAAAGTCGCGTTTCTCGGTCTCGGTGTAATGGGCTACCCGATGGCCGGACACCTGAAGACGAAGGGAGGGCACGAGCTCACCGTCTATAACCGCACGGCCGAGAAATCCGCCAAATGGGTTGCGCAGTTTGGCGGCACGGCGGCGACGACGCCGGTAGAGGCGGCCGAGGGCCAGGATTTCGTCTTTTCCTGCGTCGGCAACGACGACGATTTGCGCGCGGTGACGACCGGGCCGGACGGCGCGTTCGCCGCGATGAAAAAGGGCGCGATCTTCATCGACAACACCACAGCCTCGGCTGAAGTTGCGCGCGAACTCGGCGCGGCAGCGGCGGCCGGCGGCTTCGGCTTCATCGACGCCCCGGTCTCGGGCGGCCAGGCCGGCGCCGAAAACGGCGTGCTGACGGTGATGTGCGGCGGCGACGAGGCGACGTTCGACAAGGCAAGGCCGGTGATCGACGCCTACGCCCGCATGGTCGGGCTGATGGGACCGACCGGCGCCGGGCAACTGACCAAGATGATCAACCAGATCTGCATCGCCGGGCTGGTGCAGGGTCTCGCCGAGGGCATCCATTTCGGAAAGAAGGCCGGCCTCGACATCGAGAAGGTGGTGGAGGTTATCTCCAAGGGCGCGGCTGGCTCGTGGCAGATGGAGAACCGACACAAGACGATGAATGCCGGCAAGTACGATTTCGGCTTTGCCGTCGACTGGATGCGCAAGGATCTCGGCATCTGCCTTGCCGAAGCAGAGCGCAATGGCGCCAAGCTGCCGGCCACCGCACTGGTCGACCAGTTCTACAAGGACGTGCAGCAGATGGGCGGCAAGCGCTGGGACACGTCGAGCCTGCTGGCCAGGTTGGAGCGGTGACGCTGGCTTAGTCCGTTTTCAGGCGGTCGACCATTCTCGCCACCGCCTGACCCAGCTCGGCCAAATCATGGTTCGCCCAAAGCTGCCACAAAATCCCCGCGTCGACTTTGTGATATGCATGCCGCAAATGGTTTCCGATCCCTGCGACTCTATTCCATGGGATCGTGGGTTCGGTTTCCTTTAATTCGTCTGGAATATGCCGTGACGCTTCACTTATTATTTCCAGAAATCTTTCAAATGCCGCTTGCTTGATTACATCTTTAGTCAAATCGTCGATTTGCATTCCGTCAAGTATTCCATCGATTTGTTCGATCGCAATTGCAATATCTTCAAGTCGAGCGACAACACGCTTCATTTTCAGAACACATCGATACCGTGTTCGGCAAGCTGGTTCCGAAAACCCGTCTCCAGGCTCCGGCGCATGACGGCGTTAGCAGGCAGGTTCACGGCCTGCCTGACGATCTCTTCGACACCGACGAGATTGAGCAGTGAAAAGCCAATTCCCGGCGCGATATCAATCGCAATGTCGACATCACTGTCGGGCCGGGCATCGCCGCGCGCACGCGACCCGAAAAGGGTTACGTGGCGAACGCCCTCGCGTTCGAGTTCATACCGGATAGAACGAATTTGCTCTACCAGCCGGTCGCGTTCTCGCGTCTCGTTATCATGCATCGCTCACACCTCTTTCGCCCGCTCCCTTAGCACAAATTTCTGGATCTTGCCGGTCGAGGTCTTCGGCAGTTCCGCCACCACCACATGGCGCGGGCATTTGAAGCGGGCAAGCAGGCCGCGGCAATGCTCGATCAATTCGTCCGGCGTCGCGATCTTCCCCGGCTTCAGTTCCACGAAGGCGCAGGGCGTCTCGCCCCACTTGTCGTCCGGTTTGGCGACGACGGCGGCAGCTGCGATTGCCGGATGCTTGTAGAGCGCATCCTCCACCTCGATCGACGAGATGTTCTCGCCACCGGAGATGATGATGTCCTTGGAGCGGTCCTTCAACTGGATGTAGCCGTCGGGATGCATCACGCCGAGATCGCCGGAATGGTACCAGCCGCCCGCAAACGCCTCCGCTGTCGCCGCCTCGTTCTTGAGATACCCTTTCATGACGATGTTGCCGCGGAACATCACTTCGCCCAGCGTCTCGCCATCGGCCGGCACCGGCGCCATGGTTTCGGGATCGAGCACGGTCAAATCTTCCAGCGCCGCGTAGCGCACGCCCTGGCGCGCCTTCTTTGCCGCCCGTTGCGGACCGGAGAGCGCATCCCACTCGCCCTTCCACTCGTTCACCACCGCCGGGCCATAGGTCTCGGTCAGCCCGTAAAGATGGTTGACCTGGAATCCGGCCTCCGCCATCGCCGCGAGCACGCTTTCGGGCGGCGGCGCGGCGGCGGTGTTGAAGGTCACCGTCTGGTCGAAGCCGCGTTTGTCGGCGTCCGGCGCATTCAGCAGCGTCGACATCACGATCGGCGCGCCGCACAGGTGCGTGACGCCGTGATCGGCGATTGCGTCATACATCGCCTTGGCGCGCACCCAGCGCAGGCACACATGGGTGCCGGCCTGCACCGCGAGCGTCCACGGGAAGCACCAGCCATTGCAGTGGAACATCGGCAGGGTCCACAGATAGACGGGATGGCGGCCCATGCCTGAAGCGACCACGTTGGCGTAGCCCATCAGCGCCGCACCGCGATGGTGGTAGACCACGCCCTTCGGATTGCCCGTGGTGCCGGAGGTGTAGTTGAGCGCGATCGCATCCCATTCGTCGACCGGCATCACCCAGGCGAAATCCGCGTCGCAGCTCGCGACAAACGCCTCGTAGTCCATCTCGCCCAGCGTTGCGCCCTTGGGAAACGGCGCGTCGTCCGGATATTGCGGGTCGTCATAGTCGATGACCAAAGGCTTGACCGTCGCCAGTTCCAGCGCCTTGGCGATGGTGGGCGAGAACTCCCGGTCGGTGATCAAAACCTTCGCTTCGCCATGGTCGAGCTGGAATGCGAGAATTGCCGGGTCGAGCCGGGTGTTGAGCGACAAAAAGACGGCCCCCGTCATCGGCACGCCGTGATGGGCTTCCAGCATCGGCGGCGTGTTCGACAACATTACCGCGACCGTGTCGCCCTTGCCGATGCCGCGTTTGGCCAAAGCAGATGCCAGCTGAAGCGAGCGCCGCCAGAAATCGCCATAGCTGGTGCGCTGCGCCCCGTGAATGATGGCGACATGACCGGGAAACACCTTGGCGGCGCGCTCAAGGTGCTTGAGCGGCGTCAGCGGCTGGTGGTTGGCCTGGTTGCGGTCGAGACCCCTTGCGTAAGCGGCCTGGCTCATGGCGTTGTCCTCCCGGACCTGAATTTTGTTGCACGACCCGCTTCTATTCGCCTTTGGCCCGTTCGTCACCTGCGTCGACGGTGGTGCGGCCTCCAGTTCAGCCGGGGCCTGCAGCGAAGTAAAACCAAGTGTACGGCAATTCTTTTCGCTTGCGTAGCCACCCGGTATCGGCTATGTATAGATGGGGCTGCCAACGAAAGGTCTGACTATGTATACCCTCGTACGCCTGTTGCCGTGGTCCCGTCTTGCGTCGGAACAACTGCCTGCCATTGGGATATCTTGGATAATTGCCGAGATGTTCTACAAGTTTCATAGCTTTACGCTCGAATGCGCCGCCTTTTTGGCGACATGGTTCGTGATCGACGCTGCGATTTCAATATTTCGCCGAATGTACTCCACTAAACAAGCCTGAACCGCCCGGCCGATAACAGGCTGCGGTCAATCGTTACGGAGTTGTGCCATGGCATGCTGCGGCAATGCCCGGGACGGGCAGGATTTTTCTTTCTTGAAGCGCAAAGCATGCATTCTGTGCAAGGCTTGGCATGTCCTGACGCGAGAGCCGAAGCGCAATGGCGACCCGTGCATCGTCATCCCTGCACGTCTGGCGCGCAAGCCCGACCCGTGCATCTACAGTCAGTTCATGCTTCTGCAGGCCGGCATGCCGGTGACCTGGGATAATCCGGACGTCAGGATATTCCGCGGTGGGGTCGAGCAGGACACCTACAACCTTTCAGCCGGTGTCGAGTATGACATCGAAATCACCGTTCACAATGCATCGCGCAACAAGCCGGCAAACGGAACCGGCGTCGACGTGAAATGGATCGAATTCGGGGCGGGAAGCCAGACGCGCCATCCTGTCGCGACGCTGACGGCAGATGTTCCGGTATGGCCGGGCGTTGCCGTGGCGTCGACCAAGTGGCGGACGCCGGTGACCCCTGGCCACTACTGCATCGAAGTCGATCTCTCCCACCCCGATGACGGCAATCCGGCAAACAATCGCGGCTGGAACAACACGCAAGTTCACGCTGCAAATTCCCCGGTTGATCGCCCGATCCGGATCTTCAACAGCCATCCAGGCGAATGCCCGCCAGTTGCGGAAGGCGGCGGTCCGACCAGCAATTATCGCGGCGCCCTTGCCGGCTGGGGAACGCTGGGCGCGTTGGCGGCAATCCTGTATGGCGCCGGCGCACATGACGGGATTGGGGCAACGCGCCTCGCCGTGGCGATCGCGGGAGGATACGTCGCCGCCGCCGTGCTCGGCCTCATGTACTATCGCATGCACAACGACCGCCAGAAACAGCGGCCGGGCGTGCAGGTTCCAACCGTCGAAAGGCGGATCGATTGCCATCTTGTCCAAATCAACGTCGACTCGTACCGTTTCGACGACGCAAAGGGCAAGGAATTCGATCCGGATGCGGCATTCGCGGAGACAGCGCCGCTCTGGCCGGCGCATGTCGATCCGCCATCATTCGTTTTCCTTCCCGGAGAAGCGTTCAGGGACGTGATGTTCCACACCGATGCGCCGGACGAACCAGGGCCGCCCGGTCATTTCAACATCAACGTGCGTCAGGGTGGCGAACCATCAGGCGGCGTCACGCTCACCGTGACGCGAGGAGGCTGACCATGGCCGGATGCGGAACGACGCACAATTTCGGCGGTAATTATGACGCCGGGCGTGACAGGGTGCTTGGCTGGGTCGCCGGAGGGGCGGGCGTGGTTGGCGCGGCCGGGTTTCTTTCCGTCGCCGCTGTCGGATTTGTCAGCGGGCCGGGCCTCCTGCTCGGATTGGCAGCGATCGCACTTGCCGCCGGCGCCGGCGCCATCCTCGGATTTTTCATCGGTTTCGCAGTGGCGTGGTTCGACCGCCTGTTCGAACAGAACCCGCGCACGATCACCATGACGGGCTGCGTCGCGTGCTCGGGAAAGAACGGCGGCTTCCCGCCGTTTTCCGACAACGACTGGACTGTCAATCTCGGTGGTCCGACGCTCGCTGTGTTGGGACCGGCCGGCTTCGGGCTGACGTTGAATGAGATACGTACCCGCGGCGCACCTGATGGCGGACCGGCGTTCCCGACATTCCAGCAGGTCAATGGGGCAACGGTCGACATCCTGCACTGCGAAATCGGTTCGCTGATGGGAGATATTGCGGCCGTCGGCGCGGCAGTCGGCGCCGTGGCCGGTGCAATCGCTGGCGCGGTGGCGGGCGGGATCGCTTGTGCGGCGCTGGGTCTCGCCACCTTTGGCATTGGCGCACTGGTTTGCCTCATCGTGGTCGCGGCGCTGATAGCCGCCGGGGCTTTTGCCGGTGCAGTTGTCGGCGATGCCATCGGTGCAGGCATCGGCTGGATCGGCGACCAGATCGCCGGCATCGACGAAGAAGGTGAAGCAATCGGTCCCGGCTGCCTGATGACGCTGACCGGCCGTTGGGTGACCGACGCCAGTCACCAGCACAACGAGATCCATGACATCGAAAGCGCGCAACTGATCGAATGCAACGACTGTTTGCGCGCAACCGGCGTCACGTCAAGCGCACTGATCGCGGCCGTCGGTATCGGACGCCACCCTACGGGGCGCGATCCATAAAATCGCGAGCATGTTGCGCCCAACATGTCACCGTACATGCCTGCATGAGGCGCCGCCACGCCGTCACGCAGTTGCAAACAACCAATCGAGAAAACCATAGAACCAGCGCGCTTGCGCGACGTCGTGTTCGGCCATCAGCCGATCCTGCTCGGCGCGGGACTGCGCACCGGGCTTGCCATACATCGCCCATGGCGCGTCCTGCCAGCGACGGAAGCCCTCGATGGTTACCTCCGGGTGGAACTGCAGGCCGAAAGCGCGGTCGCCATACCGGAATGCCTGATTGGGAAAGGCCGGCGTCCCGGCCAGTCGCACCGCGCCCGCCGGAATGTCGAAGCCGTGGAAATGCGCCTGCGCCACCACCAGCCCGTCTGGAATGATGGCTTGCGCTTCCTCGGACACTGCAAGGCCGTGGTAGCCGAATTCGTGCAAACCATCTGGCCGCGGGCCCACGGTGGCTCCGAGGGTGTGGGCGATCTGCTGCGCGCCCTGGCAAATGCCAAGCAACGGCAAACCCGTGTCGATTGCCTGCTCGATCAGCCGCGCCTCATCCTTCAGGAAGGGATGAAGATCGGTATCGAATACGTTGAACTTGCCGCCATAGACGACAATGCCCGCAACGGCGTCGTCGAGCGGCGGGAGCGCTTCGCCCGCAAACGGCTTGACCATCACCGGCTCAAAGCCGCGCGTGACGGCAAAGGTGAAAACCCGGTCGTCCGGCGGATCGTCGCCATGACGCACAAGCAGAAGCGATCTTACCATTGACGCACCCTTCGTCCAACCCGGCATCCCGCCCTGGAGTCACGGCGAGACCGGTCATGAATGTCGTCAATATCTGCATTTGACTTTCTGTCCTGTCAAAGCCGCTGCGCTTCGGGTATCAGGGCGCACCAAAACGTCGAACACGGGTCGATCATGAGCAGTTTATCCCCCCGCGCGCGCTTGCTGCGCAGCCGCGCCGATGGCGCCCACGGCAAGGTGGAGTTTGTCGAACTCTTCTTCGATCTGGTGTTCGTTTTCGCGATCACCCAGTTGTCGCACGGGCTCCTGCATCATCTCACCTTTGGCGGCGCATTGCAGACCGTCTTTCTGTTGCTCGCCACATGGTGGGTGTGGATGTACACCACATGGGTCACCAACTGGCTCGATCCGGCGCGCATTCCTGTCCGGTTCATGATGTTCGCACTCATGTTTGCCGGCCTTGTCATGTCCGCCTCGATACCGAAGGCGTTCGAGGATCGCGGGTTGTTCTTTGCCTTGGCCTATGTGGCGATGCAGGTTGGCCGCAGCGCCTTTGTCGTATGGTGCACGCGCGGCCATGCGCCGGTGCGCGCCGAGAACTTCACCCGCATCACCATCTGGCTCGCCACGGCCGGGCTGTTCTGGATCGCCGGCGGCCTTGCCGAAGGCAGCGCGCGATGGGCGCTGTGGCTGGTCGCCCTCGGCATCGAATATGCGGGACCCTGGGCCTATTTCCGGGTTCCCGGAATGGGCGCCTCCAGACTCGACGATTGGGATGTCGACGCCCATCACATGGCCGAACGCTGCGGGCTGTTCGTCATCATTGCCCTTGGCGAATCGGTGCTGGTGACCGGCGCGACGTTCGCCGACCTGGAATGGACTGGCGCCTATGTTTCGGCTTTCGTGGCGGCTTTCGTCGGCACCATCGCCATGTGGTGGCTGTATTTTTCGATCGGCCAGGGCGTGGCGACGCAACGTTTCGCGGCTGCGAGCAGCGTCGGCTCGATGGCGAGGCTTGCCTATACCTATTTCCATATCCCGATTGTCGCCGGCATCGTGTTCGTCGCCGTTGGTGATGAACTGGTGCTGGCGCACCCCAAGGGCCATGCCGACCTTGCAACGATCCTCTCGGTAACGGGCGGAGCAGCGCTGTATGTGGCGGGCACGATGTTGTTCAAATGGTCCTTTTTCGGCCGGCCGCCGCTCTCGCATCTGATTGCGCTCGGCGCATTGCTGTTGACCGGCGTTCTTGCATCAGCGCTCTCGCCGATCGCCCTCGGCTGGATCGTCACGGTGATCATCGTGGTAACCGCCTTGTGGGAGCACGCCTCGCTCAAATCCCTGCGCGAGGATCACGCTGCGGCGCATCACTGACTGCATGAAGAATAGCGCGGGCAATCTCGTCCGCCGGGCACTCCGCATCGACTCGAATCCATTCCGGCGCCGGGTTTTGCCCGAACCGGGCAAACTGGCCTTCGAGCACATCCAACCCTGCATCGGATGCGCCTTTCGGCCGCGCGGCTACGCGTGCGCGCAGTATGTGCGGGGGCGCATCGAGCCAGATGCCCGTGAAGGCGACGCCGGCTCTCGCCAGTTCCTGCGCAAACGCGTCACGACGACCGGCTTCGAGCCAGGTCGCATCGACGATGACGCATGCATCCTGCCCGGCCAGCCGTGCGGCTTGCGTCGCCAGTTCGGCGTAGACCCGGTCGTTCTGCTCCCCGGCGGAAGCCGAATCGGGCAAGGGATCCTCCGGC
>CALMYO010000252.1 GCA_937873685.1 uncultured Paracoccaceae bacterium | reverse complement strand
CGCCAGAAGGTGCCGGCGTCGGGCGTGCCGACCGGCTTGCCCTCGAACAGGATCGTCGTGCAGCCCTTCAGCAGCGGGCCGTAGACGATGTAGGAGTGGCCGACCACCCAGCCGACATCGGAAGCGGCCCAGAACACCTCGCCGGCCTCCACGCCGTAGATGGCGTGCATCGACCAGTTCAGCGCCACCATGTGCCCGCCATTGTCGCGCACCACGCCCTTCGGCTGGCCGGTGGTGCCGGACGTATAGAGGATGTAGAGCGGGTCGGTGGCGGCAACCGGCACGCAGGGCACCTGCGTTCCCGCCTCGACATGCGCCGCGACGGCGGATGCGTAGTCGACATCACGGCCTTCGATCAGGTCGCAGGTCTTCTGCTCGCGCTGCAGGACGATGCAGGACGTCGGCTTGTTGACCGCCATGTCGATTGCCGCATCGAGCAGCGGCTTGTAGGCGATGACGCGGCCGGGCTCGATGCCGCAGGAGGCGGAGACGATCGCCTTCGGCGCGCAATCGTCGATGCGCGTCTTCAGTTCGTTTGCGGCGAAGCCGCCGAACACCACGGAATGGATGGCGCCGAGCCGCGCCGAGGCCAGCATGGCGAAAGCCGCCTGCGGCACCATCGGCATGTAGATCAGCACGCGGTCGCCCTTGCCGACGCCCTTGTCGCGCAGCACGGCGGCCAGCGCCTCCACCTCGCGCTTCACTTGCGCATAGGTGTAGGTCGCCTTCGCACCGGTGATCGGGCTGTCGTAGATGATCGCCGGCTGATCGGCGCGACCGCCCGCCACATGCCGGTCGACAGCATTGTGGCAGGTGTTGCACTCGGCGCCGGCAAACCAGCGACCGTAGACGCCCATTGCAGGATCGAACACCTTGTCCCACCGCTTCGACCAGTCCATCTCCCCGGCGCAACCGGCCCAGAAGGCCTGCGGGTCATTCTGCCAGCCGGCGTAGATGTCGTGATAACGGCTATCCATGGTGTTCCCCTTCCCTCTTTGCCTGCCGCATCCTCCGCAGGCATCAACTTGTATCGGCGCCATTCCCTGCGGCGCGGCGCCGGTTTCCCTCCCCTCAAGGGGAGGGTGTCAGCGAAGCTGACGGGTGGGGTGACTGCCCCCTCCGGCCGCTTCGCGGCCACCTCCCCCTTTCGGGGGAGGAAAATCACCTGTTGCGCCGGTGTCCGGCGATCTGCCCGAGCACCGCGTTGGCGGCCTCGATCACGTTGGTTCCCGGGCCGAAGATTTCCGCCACGCCCGCCTCGCGCAGGAAGGCGTAGTCGCGTTCCGGAATGACGCCGCCGCATACCACGATGATGTCGGCCGCGCCTTTCGACTTCAGTTGGTCGATCAGTTCGGGCACCAGCGTCTTGTGGCCGGCGGCGAGCGACGACACGCCGATGACGTCGACCCCGCGCGACACCGCCTTTTCGGCGATCTCGGCCGGTGTCTCGAACATGTCGGACAGATCGACAGCAAAGCCCATGTCTGCAAAGGCGGTGGCGATCACCTTGGCGCCGCGGTCGTGACCGTCCTGGCCCATCTTGGCGACCAGCACATGCGGCGTGCGGCTGCGCTCGCGGCCGAGTTCGCTTATACGGCCGCGGATCGCCTGATACTCGGGATCGTCGCGATACGCCTCGCCATAGACGCCGGAAATCACCCGGGTGGATGCGTGGTGGCGCGAAAACGCCCGCTCCATCGCATCGGAGATTTCGCCAAGCGTTGCTCGGGCGCGCGCCGCTTCCACCGCCGCCTCAAGCAGGTTGCCGCGCCCGGAAGACGCGACCTTTTCCAGCGCGTCAAGCGCCTGCGCGCAAGCGCTCGCATCGCGGCTGTCACGCACCTTCTTCAGCCACGCGATCTGGCTGGCGCGCACCTTGGCATTGTCGATCTCGAGGATGTCGACCGGCGGCTCGTCGGCCAGGCGATACTTGTTGACGCCGACGATCACATCCTCGCCGCGATCGATGCGCGCCTGTCGCTTCGCCGCCGCCTCCTCGATGCGCATTTTCGGCAGGCCTTGCGCCACCGCCTTGGTCATGCCGCCGAGCGCCTCCACCTCGGCGATCATCTCCCAGGCGGCGTCAGCCAGTTCCTTCGTCAGCGCCTCGACATAGTACGAGCCGCCGAGCGGATCGACCACTTTCGTCACACCGGTCTCGTGCTGCAGGATCAGCTGGGTGTTGCGGGCGATGCGGGCGGAAAAATCCGTCGGCAGGGCAATGGCTTCGTCGAAGGAATTCGTGTGCAGCGACTGAGTGCCGCCAAGCACCGCCGCCATCGCCTCGAATGCGGTGCGGATGACGTTGTTGTACGGGTCCTGCTCGGTAAGCGACACGCCCGACGTCTGGCAATGGGTGCGCAACATCTTCGAGCGCTCGTCCCTGGCGCCGAAACCGGTCATGATCTTCGCCCACATCTGGCGGGCGGCGCGCAGCTTGGCGGCTTCCATGAAGAAGTTCATGCCAATGCCGAAGAAGAAGGACAGCCGGCCGGCAAAGGCGTCGACATCCAGCCCCTTGGCGAGCGCCGCGCGGACGTACTCCATGCCGTCGGCCAGAGTGTAGGCCAGTTCCTGCGCCAGCGTCGCGCCGGCCTCCTGCATGTGGTAGCCCGAGATCGAGATGGAGTTGAATTGCGGCATCTCGCGCGCCGTGTACTCGATGATGTCGGCGACGATGCGCATCGAGGGGTCCGGCGGGTAGATATAGGTGTTGCGGACCATGAACTCCTTGAGGATGTCGTTCTGGATGGTGCCGGACAGCCTGGCGCGCGCCACGCCCTGCTCCTCGCCGGCGACGATGAACATCGCCAGCACCGGGATCACCGCGCCGTTCATCGTCATCGACACGCTCATCTCGTCGAGCGGGATGCCGTCGAACAGGATTTTCATGTCCTCCACCGAGTCGATTGCGACACCAGCCTTGCCGACATCGCCGACCACGCGCGGATGATCGCTGTCGTAGCCGCGATGGGTGGCGAGATCGAAGGCGACTGACAGGCCCTTCTGCCCGGCCGCAAGGTTGCGGCGATAGAAGGCGTTGGATTCCTCCGCCGTGGAGAACCCCGCATACTGGCGGATGGTCCAGGGCCGGCCGGCATACATCGTCGCCTTGACGCCGCGGGTGAACGGCGCGGCGCCGGGGATTTCCTCGGCCGCATCCGCCGGCAGGTCGTCTGCCGTATAAAGCGGCTTGACGGTGATGCCTTCGGGCGTGTGCCAGTTCAGCGTTGCGGGATCGGCGCCACGCAGGTCCTTCGATGCAAGCGCGGCCCACCGGCGATGGATAGTTGTCATTTCGCGAACTCCATGATCACCGCGTCGACCGCGAGGCTGTCGCCAACCTTGACCGGAACCTTGGCCACACGGGCGGCCTTCTCGGCGCGCAGCACGTTTTCCATCTTCATGGCTTCGACGATCGCCAGCGCCTGCCCCTCCTGAACCTCGTCGCCTTCCTTTACATTCAGCGCCACGACCAGCCCGGGCATCGGGCACAGCAGCAGGTTTGAGGTGTCGGGCGCGGCCTTGACCGGCATCAGCGCCGCGAGTTCGGCGATGCGTGGCGTCATAACGCGCACATCGAGTTTCGCGCCGCGATGGGTGACGATGAAGCCGCCCGGCCTGTGCTTGAGACCGAAGACGATGTCGTGACGGTCTTCCTGAATGTCCTTGACGTTGCAGAACTGAACCTTGACCAGACGATCCCCCGGCATCCAGTCGATCTGGATCGGCTCCGGCAAGCCGGCAACGCCGGTATGGCCGGTGAGCCGCGTGGTGTCGCTCAGATGCGGATTGCCGACGAAGGGTTCCGCGATCATCACCGGGTCGACCGTGAGGTCGAAGCGCTGGTCGCCGATCGCCACGATCCGCCGGCGTTCAAGCTTGTACGGCGCCAGGTGCCGGGCCGATCCTTCCGAAATCTTGCGGCCGCGCCGTTCGAGCTGGACGGCGATCATCGCGCAGGTGCGCGCGATCTTCAGCAAGGTTCCGGCATCGTGTTCGACGCCGGAAAACCCGTCCGGCCATTCCTCGGCGATGAAGCCGGTGGTGATCGCGCCGGATCTGAAGCGCGGATGGTCCATCACAGCCTGCAGGAACGGGATGTTGTGGCCAACGCCTTCCAGTTCGAAGACGTCGAGCGCTTCGCGCATCGCATCGATCGCGCTTTCCCGGTCGCCCGCCCATGTGCAGAGCTTGGCGATCATCGGGTCGTAGAACATCGAAATCTCGTCGCCTTCGCGCACGCCGGTATCGTTGCGCACGCGCGGCGCGCCCTCGGCCTTTTCAGCCGGCGGGCGATAGCGCGACAGCCTGCCGATCGACGGCAGGAAGTTGCGATAAGGGTCTTCGGCGTAAAGGCGGCTTTCGATCGCCCAGCCGTTGATGCCGATATCGGCCTGTGTGAGCGCGAGCTTCTCGCCGGCGGCGATACGGATCATCTGCTCGACGAGATCGATTCCGGTGATCAGTTCGGTGACCGGATGCTCCACCTGCAGGCGGGTGTTCATTTCGAGGAAATAGAAGTTGCGGTGCTTGTCGACGATGAATTCCACCGTGCCGGCCGACTGGTAATCCACCTTGCGCGCCAGCGCGACCGCCTGCTCGCCCATCGCCTTGCGTGTAGCCGCATCGAGGAAGGGCGACGGCGCCTCTTCCACGACCTTCTGGTTTCGCCGCTGCACCGAGCATTCGCGCTCGTTGAGATAAAGCGTGTTGCCATGCGCGTCGGCCAGCACCTGGATCTCGATATGGCGCGGCTCGACAACGAACTTTTCGATGAAGATGCGGTCGTCGCCAAACGAGGACAGGGCCTCCGACTTGGAGCGCTCGAAACCCTCGCGGGCTTCCGCGTCGTTCCAGGCGATGCGCATGCCCTTGCCGCCGCCGCCGGCGGACGCCTTGATCATCACCGGATAGCCGATGCCCGAGGCGATCTTCACGGCGTGGTCGGCGTCGTCGATCAGCCCCATGTGGCCGGGCACCGTGTTGACGCCGGCCTCGGCGGCGATCTTCTTCGACGTGATCTTGTCGCCCATCGCCTCGATCGCCTTCACCTTCGGGCCGATGAAGACGATGCCTTCCTTCTCCAGCGCTTCGCAGAAGGAAGCGCGCTCCGACAGGAAGCCGTAGCCGGGATGCACGGCCTGCGCCCCGGTCTGCTTGCAGGCGGCGACGATCCGGTCGGCCAGCAGGTAGGACTGCGCGGCAGGCGGCGGGCCGATATGCACCGCCTCGTCGGCAAGGCGCACATGCTCGGCGTCGCGGTCGGCGTCGGAATAGACCGCGACCGTCGCGATGCCGAGCTTGCGGGCGCTCCGGATCACCCGGCAGGCAATTTCGCCGCGGTTGGCGATGAGGATTTTTTCAAACATTCCCGTCCCCGAATTCACACTTCCCGATGTTGCGACCGGCGCACACCGGCACTAACCCAGCATCGCCACGCCACCGAATGCGGCCATGGCAAAAAAGATTGTCCATTGCGGCATGTCCTTGAACGGCATCCGGTATCTCACCGAGACCGCAAGAATGAGCAGCGCGATGACGAGGCTGAGCAGGGTTGCCTGCACAGCCAGCGGCCATGCGGATGGATAAAGCGCGGCGAGCGCAAAACCTGCGGCGACGAACGCCAACAGGATCGTGACGATGTGCCACACAAAGTAGAGCACATGCTTCGGCATGGCCGGCAGGTCTGAACCGAACAGCGGCGGCACGATCTCCCGCCCGCCCACGAACGTGTGCACGCCCCAGCACAGCGCCGATGTCGCTGCGGCGATCCAGAGCCAGAATGCACTCAACGCCATGTTTTTCTCCAGTCTTGGCAATTGCCGCGCCAAGGGCGGCTCACACTTCCAGGACGTCGTCGAAGGCTTTGGGAAAGGCGGCGCGCGCCACCTTCTCGTCGATCACCAGCATCGCCTCGTAGGATGCCGGATCGAAAGGATTTTCAGCCGCCACCACCTCGCGGCCGAACAGCCAGGACAGCCGCCCGGCATCGAGATTTCCACGCTCGAACGGCTCGGAACCGAAATGGTGCCACAGCGCATGCAGGAAGGCGGTGTCGGCCAGCGTGTCGATCTCGCTGCGGTCGCGCCGCCGTTCGCGCCGCACGATCGGCGTCACGCCCTTGGGGTTGGCGCGGCGAATGGTGAATTGCAGCCCGGTGCCCGGCAGGCCGGAAGGAAAGCCGCGATGCTTGGTCATGTCGGGGAGCTTGGGCATGGGCTATTCTGCAGCCTGCGCCGGCGGAATGGCGTCTCTTGTCTTGATGCCGTGCAGCATCGCTTCAATCTCCGAATCTTCGACAAAGGCCGACAAGTGAACTTCGCATGGCAAACGCGCCACGCTGGAGCGTTCTTCCGCCGAAGCGTACATTTGCTTGAGGCGCCAACAAAAAGGCGTGGCGACGGTCACACCCTCACTCGGCCGCTTCTAGACGGCGATTTACTATCTCGGCGACACATTCGCGCCATTCCGAGAAGGCGCCGGGATCGCCGGTCTCACCGTCAGTCCAGATGTCGGGATCGGTGTCGCTTAGAACCTGAGCCACCTCGATGTCGCCGCACCGTTGCCAATTCCTCTCAAGAAACAACCGCATGGCGGCAAATGCTTCTTTCTCGCTGAGATTTCTCATTTCAACCTCGCCTGTGCATTCAATCCGTTTTGTAGATTGAATGTTCTCGGAGTTTTGTTCAAACCACCATTCTGAACGACGCTACCACGCACGATTGCCCAAAGTTGGGACCCGTCGTCTTGTATAGCCATATACCACGCATGCCCCCGGCTGTCGTAGCCCAAGAGGTTTGCCTGTTCATTGACCATATCCAGCAACGCGCGCCTGTTTTCGGGGCTGTCAGGCAGATGACCCGATCTGCTGCTGAAAATGTGCCCGGCGCGTGATTCCGGCAAGATTATCACCGGACTAACCTCACAACGGAATGTTGTCGTGCTTCTTCCTTGGCCCTTCGACCTTCTTTCCCTTCAGCATCTCGAACGCCCGCGCCACGCGGCGGCGCGTCGAATGCGGCATGATCACCTCGTCAATGAAGCCACGCTGCGCCGCCACGAACGGGTTGGCGAAGCGGTCCTCGTACTCCTTCGTGCGCGCCGCGATCTTCTCCGGGTCGCCGAGTTCGGAGCGGTAGAGGATCTCGGTTGCACCCTTGGCGCCCATCACCGCGATCTGCGCCGTTGGCCAGGCATAGTTGACGTCCGCGCGGATATGCTTGGAACTCATCACGTCATAAGCGCCGCCATAGGCCTTGCGGGTGATGACGGTCACCTTCGGCACGGTGGCTTCCGCGTAGGCGAACAGCAGCTTGGCGCCGTGCTTGATGATGCCGCCGTATTCCTGCGCCGTGCCCGGCAGGAAGCCCGGCACGTCGACCAGGGTCAGGATCGGGATGTTGAAGGCGTCGCAGAAACGCACGAAACGCCCGGCCTTCTTCGATGAATCGATGTCGAGGCAGCCGGCCAGCACCATCGGCTGGTTGGCGACCACGCCGATAGTCGAGCCGTTCAGCCGCATGAAGCCAGTAATGATGTTCTTCGCATGATCCTTCTGGATTTCGAAGAACTCGCCCTCATCGGCGATGCGCAGCACGAGTTCGTGCATGTCGTAGGGCTTGTTCGGGTTGTCCGGGATCAGCGTATCGAGCGCCATGTCGATGCGGCCCGGCTCGTCGTCGCTCGGCAGCACCGGCGGCGCATCGCGGCTCGAAAGCGGCAGGAAATCAAAGAAACGGCGCAGTTCGATCAACGTCTCGATATCGTTCTCGAACGCCGCATCGGCGACCGAGGATTTGCGCGTGTGGGTCGACGCGCCGCCGAGTTCTTCCGCCGTGACGATCTCGTTGGTCACCGTCTTCACCACATCCGGGCCGGTGACGAACATGTATGAGGTGTCCTTCACCATGAAGATGAAGTCGGTCATCGCCGGCGAATAGACCGCCCCGCCGGCGCAAGGGCCCATGATGACGGAAATCTGCGGCACGACGCCCGACGCCTGCACGTTGCGCCAGAACACTTCCGCATAACCGCCGAGCGAGGCCACGCCCTCCTGGATGCGGGCGCCGCCGGAATCGTTCAGCCCGATCACCGGGACGCCGTTCTGCACCGCCAGATCCATGATCTTGCAGATCTTCTCGGCATGGGTCTCGGAAAGCGAGCCGCCGAAGACGGTGAAATCCTGGCTAAAAACATAGACCGGGCGACCGTTGATCGTGCCCCAGCCGGTTACCACGCCGTCGCCGGAAAAGGTCTGCGCCGCCATGCCGAAATCGGTGCAGCGGTGCGTCTTGTACATGTCGTATTCCTCGAACGATCCCTCGTCGAGGAGCACGTCGAGGCGTTCGCGCGCGGTGAGCTTGCCCTTGGCGTGCTGGGCTTCTATCCGCTTCTCGCCACCGCCGAGGCGGGCCTGCTGGCGGCGCTGTTCGAGCTGTTCGATGATGTCGTGCATGGAAGCCTCCCCGTTATCGCCGTAGCGCGGTTCGGTGGTTCCGGAAAGGATTGAAATAGCAACAGTGTTGATTTAGCAAATATCGAACTCTCCTTTTGCGAAATTGCGAACATGGCCATCCGCAAGCTCTTCATCGGTCGCAAGCTGCGTGACATCCGCCAGTCGAGGGGCATGACCCAGGCGGCGTTTGCCGAGGCGATCGGTATTTCCACCAGCTATCTGAACCAGCTCGAGAACAACCAGCGTCATGTCACCGCGCCAGTGCTGCTGGCGCTTGCAGAGACCTTCTCAGTCGACATGGCTTCGCTTGCCGACAACGACGGCGACCGCCTGCTGGCCGACCTTGCCGAAGCCTTCGCCGACCCGCTGTTCTCTGGCCAGCAACCAGGCGGGCAGGACCTGAAACTGGTGGTGCAGAACACCCCTGCTGTCGCGCGTGCCTTCCTGTCGATGCACCGGGCGTTGCGCCGCGCTGGCGAGCAACTGGCCGAACTGGACGACACGATCGCGCGTTCCGGCGCGCTGGCCGAGCCGACGCCCTATGAAGAAGTGCGCGATTTCTTCCATTACATCGACAATTACGTGCACGAGCTTGATGTCGCTGCGGAAGCATTGGCCGAGCAACTTTCCGGCGGCGCGCGCAGCCGCCTGCGCGCCTTCGCCGACCATATCGAACGCAAGTTCCGGGTCCGCGTGATGATCGGCGGCGCCGCGACAGCGCCGGAATCGGTGCGTCGCTACGATGCTGCAGGCCGCGTGCTGTCGCTCAACCCGCGCAGCGCACCGTCGACCCATGCCTTCCAGATCGCGCACCAGATCGCGCTGATGGAGCATGCCGATGTGCTCGACGCCATCGTGACGCGCGCCGAATTCCGCTCCGGCGACGCGGGCGCGGTGTGCCGCATCGGCCTTGCCAACTATTTTGCCGGCGCGGCGTTGCTGCCCTATGGCCGGTTTTCGGCCGCCGCGCGCGAGTTGCGTCACGATCTGGAATTGTTGGCCGACCGGTTCGGCGCGGGCCTTGAGCAGGTCTGCCACCGGCTTTCGACCTTGCAGCGGCCGGGCTCGCGCGGCGTGCCTTTCTTCTTCGCGCGCGTCGACCAGGCCGGCAACATCACGAAGCGCCACAGCGCCACCAAGATGCAGTTCGCCCGCTTCGGTTCCGCCTGCCCGCTTTGGAACGCGCATCGCGCCTTCGAGACGCCGGGACGCATCGTGCGCCAGCTTGCCGAGACGCCGGATGGCGTGCGCTACCTGTGCCTGGCGATCGCGGTTTCGCGCGCGACCGGCGGCTTTCGCGATCCGGTGCAGCGCCATGCGCTGGCGCTCGGCTGCGAGATCCGCCATGCGGGCGAGTTGGTCTATGCCGACGATCTCGATATCGGCCGCGACAGCGCCTTCGAGCCGATCGGCGTCTCTTGCCGCATCTGCGACCGTCGCGACTGCCACCAGCGCGCCGCGCCGCCTTTGAAGCGCAAGCTCGGCGTCGATTTCGACCGGCGCGACACGATCCCCTACTCGTTCGAGTAACCGCGGCAGGGCTTGACAGCGGCCGGCCGAACCACGACTTGCGACCGCATGAAAGCCGCAGACGCCGACATCCTGATCATTCCGGGCTACAAGAACTCCGGTCCCGACCATTGGCAAAGCCGTTGGGAGGCGAAGCTGTCTTCCGCACGCCGGGTGGTGCAGGACGAATGGTCGAAGCCGGAGCGCGACGCCTGGACGGCGCGCGTGGCCGAAGAGGCGAACAAGGCCGAAAAGCCGCTGTTCCTGGTTGCCCATTCGCTTGGAATCGCCGCCACGACGCTGGCTTTGCCGCAGATCGAGAAGCCCATCGCAGGCGGATTCTTCGTCGCCCCGCCCGATCTCGCCAATCCGGCGCTTCGCCCCAAGCACATGATGACGTTCGGGCCATGGTCGCGCGAGCCGCTGCGCTTTCCGGCGATCACGGTCGCCAGCCGCAATGACCCGTTTTCATCGTACGAAACGGCGGAAGAAACGGCCGCCGCCTGGGGTTCGCTGCTGATCGATGCTGGCGAAGCCGGTCACATCAACACCGACTCCGGCCACGGCCCTTGGCCTGAAGGGCTGATGGTGCTTGCGACGTTTCTAAAACGTCTGCGAGCCTGACCGCCGCGAACGTCCCGTTCGCTCAGGCCCGCGCGGAGGCGTAGAACGCTTCAGCGCCGTCCTTGATGTGGCCGACGTCGTGGTTCGCCGCAATCAATCCCATGCCCATCTTGCGAAAGGCGTGGGCGGCCGGGACGGTTATGGCAAAGGCGGCCGGGATCTTGCCGGCAGCGCGCGTGCGCTTCGCGATGTCGGCAATCGCCTCCATCATGTCGGGATCGGCCGGGTTGTACGACTTGCCGTGCGACCAGGCGATGGAGAAGTCGGACGGTCCGACGAAAATCCCGTCGATGCCGTCGAGCGCCAGGATATCGTCGAGGATCGAGAGCGCGGCGCGCGTCTCGACCATCGCGATGGCGAGCGTGTCGGAGTTCGCGGATTTCAGGTAGGCGTTCGCGTCGGTGATGCCGCGCAGGCCAAAGGTGCGCGTCGGCCCCCAGGAGCGCTCGCCCATGGGCGGGAACTTCATGGCGTTGGCGAAAAGCCGGGCATCCTCGATGGTGTTGATCATCGGCGCGATCACCGCGTCGGCGCCCATGTCGAGCGCGCGGCTTGCCATGTCGAAACGACCGACCGGCACACGCACGATCGCGCCTTTGCCGCGATGCAGCAGCGGCTGGATGCAGTTGAGGACGCTCGATTCGGAGTGACCGCCATGCTGCATGTCGAGCGTGACGGTCTCAACGCTGGTCTGGGCAATCGTGTCGACGACGATCGGATCGGGAATCGACGACCACGCCGTCAACAGCGTTTCGCCGGCCTTGAGCCGTTGCACAGGGGTCATGTCATCTCCCGAAAAAAGCGGCCCGCCTGATGGCGGGCCTGTTCATGGTCAGCTTGAACGCACCTGCTCGGCCGCGACATCGAGGAGTTCGAGCATCGTGCGGCGGATCTGGTGGTCGGATTGCTCGACGCCGGCAGCGTCGAAATCGCCGCGCACCTTGCGGAACACGTCCTCGTCGCCCGCTTCCTCGAAATCGGCCATCACCACTTCGCGCGCATAGGCTTCCGCCGCCTCGCCGGTCTTGCCGAGCTTTTCCGCCGCCCACAGGCCGAGCAGCTTGTTGCGTCGCGCCGTCGCCTTGAAGCGAAGCTCCTCGTCGTGGGCGAACTTGTTTTCGAAACCGGTCTCCCGGTCCTTCATGCTGGTCATCGCTGAACTCCTGAAACGCGATTCCGGTCCACCGCCGGCCATTCACCCCGATAAACCAAATGCCGCTGTAAAATTCAATCGCCGCTTTCGCCTTCGAGCAATTCATCGGCGTGGATCGCGCCCGATGGCCGATTGAGTGCGCCGGGCTTTTGGTCTAGAGAGCGCGTCAACCACCGTAACTGCGCCACGCCAGCCTGTCGGCGCCGTACCCAGAGAGACAATCCATGTCACGACGCCGCCGAATCTATGAAGGCAAGGCCAAGATCCTGTATGAAGGGCCGGAAGCCGGCACGCTGATCCAGTTCTTCAAGGACGATGCGACCGCCTTCAACAAGAAGAAGCACGAGATTGTCGACGGCAAGGGCGTGCTCAACAACCGGATTTCCGAGTTCATTTTCACCCAGTTGAACCGCATCGGCGTGCCGACGCATTTCATCAAGCGCATCAACATGCGCGAGCAGCTGATTCGCGAAGTCGAGATCATCCCGCTCGAGGTCGTGGTGCGTAATGTCGCCGCAGGCTCGCTGTCGAAGCGCCTCGGCATCGAGGAAGGCACGGTGCTGCCGCGTTCGATCATCGAGTTTTACTACAAGGCCGACCAGCTCGACGACCCGATGGTGACCGAAGAGCACATCACGGCGTTCGGCTGGGCCAGCCCGCAGGAAATCGATGACATCATGGCGCTCGCCATCCGCGTCAACGATTTCCTCACCGGCCTCTTCCTCGGCGTCGGCATCCAACTGGTCGATTTCAAGATGGAATGCGGCCGGCTTTGGGAAGGCGACATGATGCGCATCGTCGTTGCCGACGAGATCTCGCCGGATTCCTGCCGGCTGTGGGACATAGCCACCAAGGACAAGCTCGACAAGGACCGGTTCCGCCGCGACATGGGCGGGCTTGTGGACGCCTACCAGGAAGTGGCGCGCCGGCTCGGCATCATGAACGAGAACGAACCGCTGAAGCCCGCCACGGGACCGGTGCTGGTGGCCTCAAAGCCCGACAAGGGCTCGGTGCACTGAACGAAAACCGGAATTGAAAGGAAGTGCCCCGGTGTTGAAGGCGCGCGTCACCGTCACGCTGAAGAACGGCGTTCTCGATCCGCAAGGCAAGGCGATCGGCGGCGCGCTGGCGACGCTCGGCTTTGAAGGTGTTGGCCAGGTGCGTCAGGGCAAGGTGTTCGACATCGTACTTTCGACGTCCGACCGGGCTGCCGCCGAATCCGAACTGAAGGCGATGTGCGAACGCCTGCTTGCCAACACGGTGATTGAGAACTACTCTGTCGCAATCATCTGAGGTTGCGACCGATGGCTGCCAAGGGCTCCGTCATTCATACAGGTTAGGCCTGCACGACATTGCAGATTCCGGTGTTCCTTTCCTGCACGACCAGAACAAGCCAAGTAAGGTAGACGTGTTCCAGAATCTCGCCATGATGCCCCGTACGTCGAACGACCGGCGACCACAGGGCGAATAACGGCTCAATCGTCGCGGTAAATCTTCTCGCGGCGCTCGTGGCGCTCCTGTGCTTCCAGCGACAATGTGGCGATCGGACGGGCGGCGAGACGGCGCAGGCTGATCGGTTCGCCGGTTTCCTCGCAATATCCGTAGGTGCCGTCGTCGATTCGCTGTAGCGCCATGTCGATCTTGTTGATCAGCTTGCGCTGGCGGTCGCGCGCCCGCAATTCGATGGCCCTGTCGGTCTCCGACGAAGCGCGGTCGGCGAGGTCGGGGTGGTGGGCGGTTTCGGTCTGGAGATTGTCGAGTGTCTCGCGCGCTTCGCGCAGGATGTCGCTCTTCCATGCGATCAGCTTCTGCCTGAAGTAGGCGCGCTGACGATCGTTCATGAAGGGCTCTTCCTCGGAAGGCCGATAGTCATCCTTGAACTCCACGCCCATGACAAACCTGCTCCCAGTTCCCTCTGCGTGCCGGCGTATATCCCCGCAACGACCCAATCTCAAGCCGGATCGTCGCAAACGGTTGTTGCTTCACCGAAACTTCATGTTGCGCCTTGACGCCGGTGCTGAAAAACCCGGCCGCACAGCGGGATTGCGCACGCGGGGCGAGCGGCCGCATTGCCAGATGGCGGTCTGCCGAAATATGCTCACGGCATCGAAAACGGAAAATCGCCCCATGCGCCACGTCTACCTGCTACGCCACGCGCAAGCGGCCTGGGCCGCGCCTGGCGAACGCGATTTCGATCGTGCGCTGGCACCGCAAGGGCTGGTGGATGCGCGCCAGATGGGGATGGCAATGCAAGCGGCCGGAGTCGCTCCTTCGTTGACCATCTGTTCGACCGCAAGGCGCGCGCGCGAAACCGCGGAGGCGGTGCTGGCAACCCTGCCCGGCCGGCAGGATGTGAGGCATTCGGCCGAACTGTACGAAACTGACGCAAGCTCCTATGTCGCCGCCGCAAGCAGCGCCGCCGGCAACGTGCTGATTGTCGGGCACAATCCGATGATCGAGGAAGCAGCTGTGCGCCTTGCCGGCGACGGCGAGGAAGCGGCGGTAAAGGCGCTGCGGCGCGGCTTTCCCACCACCGGCCTTGCGGTGATCCGTTTCGACGGCGCGGTCGCGGCGGGAAAGGGCTACCTTGAGGCTTTCCTGTCGCCGGCCGATTTTTAGGCCACGCACCCGGTTATCCTGACGGCCGGCCGTGCTTATATCAGGCGCTCCAACAACCAGCCGGGTGGCCCTTGTCGCGCCTCGTTTCCCTCGCCGATGAAGCCCTGATCGCCGTCGACACGATTGCCGGCCGCGCCACATCGCTGTTCACCCCTTCGGTCAGGCTCGGCGTCACCGGGCTGTCGCGCGCCGGCAAGACCGTGTTTATCGCCTCGCTGGTGCACAACCTTGTGCATGGCGGGCGGCTTCCCCTGTTCGACGCGATGAAGACCAACCGCATCGCGCGCGCCTTCCTCGAACCGCAGCCCGACGACGCCGTCCCGCGTTTCCAGTACGAGGACCATGTCGGCGCACTGGTGGACCAACGGGTTTGGCCTGATTCGACCCGCGCAATCTCGGAACTTCGACTGACAATCGACTACGAATCCGCCTCGGCATGGGGGCGATGGTTTTCTTCCGGGCGGCTGCATCTCGACATTGTCGACTATCCAGGCGAATGGCTGCTCGACCTGCCTCTGCTCGGCAAGGATCACACGGCCTTCTCGCGCGATGCGTTCGATCTGTCGCGCTCGGTGCTGCGCCATGACCTTGCGGCCGAGTGGCATGCGGCGGTGGAAGGCGTGGAGAATGACAAGCCTGCCAACGAAGCTCTGGCGCGGCAACTGGCGGAAAAGTTCACCGCTTATCTGCGCGCCTGCCGAGCCGACAATCGAGCGCTTTCGACGCTGCCGCCCGGCCGCTTTCTGATGCCGGGCGATCTCGACGGCTCGCCTGCGCTGACCTTCGCCCCCCTGCCCGACCTGCCTGACAGCCCGGCAAAGCCCGGTTCGCTGCGGGCGATGATGGAGCGGCGCTACGAATCCTACAAGAATGCGGTTGTCAAACCGTTCTTTCGCGAGCATGTGGCGCGGCTCGACCGGCAGATCGTGCTGGTCGACGCGATGCAGGCAATGAACGCCGGCCCTGGCGCGATGCTCGACCTCGAACGCGCGCTGTCGGAAATCCTGCCCTGCTTCCGGCCGGGCAGCGCCAATCCGCTGACCGCGCTTTGGACGAGGCGGATCAGCCGGGTGCTGATCGCGGCGACCAAGGCCGATCAACTTCATCACGAGAGCCATCCGCGCCTGCAGGCTATCGTGCGAAAGCTGGTGGACCGCTCGATCGAGCGCGCCGGCGTCTCGGGCGCTTCGGTCGACGTGCTGGCGATGGCGGCTGTCCGCTCCACGCGCGAGGCGAAAGCCCGTCACGACGGCGAAGAATTGCCCGTCATCGTCGGCACGCCGCTCGCCGGCGAGGTGATCGACGGCGTTACCTTCGACGGCAACACCGAAACGGCGATCTTTCCGGGCGACCTGCCGGAGCGCGCCGACGCGGTATTCGGCGCGGATGGCGAGACCGTCACACCCCTGAGGTTCGTGCGGTTTCGCCCACCGCGGCTTGAACGCACGGCGGAAGGCGCCACGCTTTCGTTGCCGCATATCCGGCTCGACCGGGCATTGCAGTTCCTGATCGGGGATTATCTGGCATGAGCGACAAGAAATCCCGCCCACCGGTTTCCTTCCGCCTGCACGATCTGGAGGGCGAGGCGCCTGCGACTGCGCCACGACCGGCTGCGGTCGAACAACCGCGTCAGCCGCGTGCGATCCGCGAACTGGCGAAGGTCGAAATCAGCACCGAGGATCCCTTCGCGGAGGCAGAATTCCTCGACGCAGCACTGACGCCCGATCCGGCGCCGATGCCGAGGCCGAAGCTTACGGCGGGCGGGGTCTTTGCCGGCGCAGCCGGGCTGTTTGTGGCGCTGGCGCTCGGGCTGTGGGCAGATTCGGTCATTACCGGGCTTTTCGCCCGCTACGATTGGCTCGGCTGGGCCGGCCTTGGCGTCGCCGCCGTCGCGGTCCTCGCGTTCCTGTTCATCGTCGGGCGCGAACTGGTCGGGCTGGCCGATCTTGCCTCCGTTGCGCGGCTGCAACAGCGCGCGGCCAAGGCGCGGGAAGGCGCGGAGGACATCCGCACGGCGCGCGCACTGGAAGCCGATCTCGTACGGCATTTTGGCAATCACCCCGGCGCAGCGCGTGGCCGCGCGGCGCTGGCCGAACTGAAAGGCGACATCATCGACGGCCCGGGCCTACTCGACCTTGCCGAAACGGAACTGTTGCGGCCGCTCGATATCGAGGCGCGGCGCGCGGTGCTGGCGGCGGCAAAGCGGGTGTCGGTCGTTACTGCGGTCAGCCCGCGCGCCATCGTCGATGCCGGCTACGTCATCTTTGAAGCCGCACGGCTGATCGGCGCGATTTCCCGCATCTACGGCGGGCGTGCGGGTGCGCTCGGCATGTTCCGGCTCACCCGCGCCGTGCTGGGGCATCTGGCGGTTACCGGCACGATCGCGGTCGGCGACAGCCTGATACAGCAGGTTGTCGGTCATGGCGTCGCCGCCCGCCTCTCGGCGCGGCTGGGCGAAGGGATCATCAACGGCCTGCTCACCGCACGGGTCGGAATCGCGGCGATGGATGTGTGCCGCCCCATGCCATTTCACGCGCTCGGACGCCCAAGAATCGGTGATTTCCTGAGCGATCTTGGTGGTTTCGGTGCCGCTGGCGGTGACGCCAGGGCCTGATTGGGCCTCAAATCCGCGACCTTTCTGCAACATGACAGCGGCAAAACGTTACCGCGCCGTTGGTAAGAAAAAACCAAGCCTTAACCATTCGGCCCGATCATGCGACTGTCCGCCCAGTCAACAGATCAACTCCGAGTACCGGCCGATGATTTTCCGTGCGTTTTCGCTTGCCGCCTGCGTCGTCGCGGCAGGAATGACCGCTTCGCCTGTTGAGGCGCGGGACACCGACCAGCGCTTCTTCCAGCGCATTGAAGGGTCATGGTCCGGACCGGGCGAAATCGTCGCCGGCAAGTACAAGGGCACCAAGTTCACTTGCGATTTCAAGGGAGCGACGCCAAACGGCAGCCCCGGCATGTCGCTTGACGGCACCTGCCGCGTCGGCGTGTTCTCGCAGCAGATGAGCGCGCGGGTCACGCGCGGCGGCCGCAGCTACAAGGGCAGTTTCCTCGACGGCGCAGCCGGCAAAGGCCTCGACATTGTCGCCGGCTCAGTGTCGCGGGACCGTGTGGTATTCACCTTGAACCGCAAGCAGTTGAACGGCGCAATGCTGGCGCGTCTCGCCGGCGACAACAACATGCGCATCACCATCTCGGTGAAGGTCGACAAGAAGCTTGTGCCGGTGATCGGGATGGATCTCAACCGGGTCGACAGCGTCGCCACCGGAACCGTGAAACGCTGAGTGGCGCAGCCGGCGTCACAGGGCCGGTTCGCGAATCGCCGGGCGCGCTCAGGTACCGACGCCGATTTCAGCCAGGCGGCCGAGGCAGGCCTCTTCGGCGGAGTCCAGTTCCGACAGTGATTCCTCGATATCGCGGCGCTTCTGGCGCAGTTCGGCGCGGCGCTCCTCGATCCGCTTCATGATCGCCTTCAGCTGCCCCACTTCGCCAGGCGGCTCGCGGTACATGGCGACGATTTCGCGAATCTCGGAAATCGAGAAGCCCAGGCGCTTGCCCCGCAATATCTGCTTGAGCAGATGCCGGTCCGATGGCCTAAACAGCCGCGTGCGGCCCCTGCGCACCGGCTTGATCAGGCCTTCATCCTCGTAGAATCGCAGGGTGCGGGTCGAAATGTCGAACTCCCGCGTCAACTCGGTGATGGTGTAGAAATCGCGCATACGAACCAAGCCCCTGATATTGCAGGAGGCTGCTAACCGACTTCTTACGTAAAAGTCAATTCATCCGTCAGGCCTCACAAGCAGTGGACTTCGCACCTGGCGGCGCGCAACATGCAAGAAACCTTGGAACTGCTGCGTTACGGAAGCTTGTCCAAATCGAAAAAAAATTCTCGGGCGGCCTCAGGCAAGGCCGAACCACCAGCCAGCAATTCCTAGAAAGGCGAAAAAACCCACGACATCGGTGACCGTGGTGACGAAGACGCTTGATGCGATCGCCGGGTCAGCCTTCAGCCGGTCGAGAATGAGTGGAATGAGAATGCCTGCCAGAGCCGCGCAGATCATGTTGATCACCATGGCGGCTGCAATCACGCCGCCTAGCGCGAGACTGCCGAACCAGACGACGGTGACCACGCCGACCACAAGCGCGAAGCCGACCCCGTTCAGGAATCCGACCAACGTCTCGCGCCGGATGACGCGGCCGGCATTGTAGATGTCGATATCACGCGAAGCGAGCGCGCGCACCGCGACCGTCATGGTCTGCGTGCCGGCATTGCCGCCCATCGAAGCGACGATTGGCATCAGCACCGCCAGCGCCACCATCTGCTGGATCGTCGCGTCGAACAGACCGATGACCAGCGAGGCAAGCACCGCGGTGATGAGATTGACGAACAGCCAGACAAAACGCAGCTTGGCAATCTCGATCACGCTGTCGGACAACTCCTCGTCGCCAACGCCGCCAAGGCGTTTCAGATCCTCTTCGGCCTCCGCCTGGATGACATCGACCACGTCGTCGATGGTGAGCACCCCGACGAGCCGCTCGTTGGCGTCGACCACGGCGGCCGAGAGCAGGTCGTACTGCTCGAACACAAGCGCCGCCTCTTCCTGGTCGGTCTCGGCGGGAATGGCGTAACGCGTCTCATGCATCACCTCATCGATCTTCACCTGCCTTTTGGTGCGCAGGATTCGATCGAGATCGACGGCGCCGACGAGCCTGAAGGTCGGATCGACGACGAAAATCTGGGTGAAACTGTCCGGAAGGTTCTCTTCCTCGCGCATGTAGTCAATCGTCTGCCCGACCGTCCAATAGGGCGGCACGGCGACGAACTCGGTCTGCATGCGCCGGCCGGCAGTTTCTTCCGGATAGTCGAGCGAGCGGCGCAGCCGGATGCGTTCATGAAACGGCAGTTGGGCAAGGATCTCGTCCTGGTCCTCCTGGTCGAGATCCTCCAGAATGTAGACGGCGTCGTCGGAATCGAGCGCCTGCACCGCCTCCGCGATCTGCTCGTTCGGCATCGCATCGACGATTTCGAGACGGATGGCCTCGTCGACTTCGGTAAGCGCCGAGAAATCGAAACGGTCGCCGAGCAACGTGACGAACGCCTGGCGCTCGTCGCGCTCGAGGCTTTCGAGAACGTCGCCGAGTTCCGATTCGTGCAGGCCGTCAACGGCGGTTGCAAGCGCATTGGCGTCTTCGGCGGCGATTGCCGCGTTGATCGCATCGAGGAAATCGGCGCGCACTGCGCCATCGACGCCGTAGATTTCCTCTTCGGCGGCCGACGCTTCAATCGGCGGTTCTGCGATGTTGCTCTCTTCGTCCATCACGTCGCCGCTCCCCCCTGCCTGTGTTTCCAAAAGCGGTTTGGCGCGCCATCACGGCGCAATTGCAGCGAAACAGCCGCTGAATGGGCACAAGGCAACGCCCGCCAAGCATCGGCAGATAGCCAACACAATGCAAGACCTTGCCGTAATGTTCTCAGAAAAATGGTGCGGTCGAGAAGACTCGAACTTCCACGGGTTGCCCCACAGCGACCTCAACGCTGCGCGTCTACCAATTCCGCCACGACCGCTCGCGACAGCGCGCCTCTACCAAATGGAGTCGGGCCGCACAAGGGAAAACGGCTGCAAATTCCGGGGCAATCGATCGACTTGCAACGGACCCGCCGCTGGCGCACAAAAGCGCATGCTTTCGCGCCGTGACGACCTGCCGTTCCGCTTCGCGCCATCGGGTGCAAGCCCTGCCCCGCAATGGCGCATCGAGGACGGATTGACCGACTACGCTTTCGCCGAGCGCTTCATGGTCGAGCGCGCCGATGCGATTGCCCGTGGCGAAGCAGGCGAACTTGTCTGGCTGGTGGAGCATCCGCCGCTCTATACCGCTGGCACGAGCGCACGCTCCGCTGATCTGCTGACTCCGGACCGCTTTCCGGTCTTCACCACCGGTCGCGGCGGCGAATACACCTATCACGGTCCCGGCCAGCGCGTCGCCTATGTGATGCTAAACCTCAAGGAGCGCCGGCCGGATGTCCGCGCCTTCGTCGCCGCCCTGGAAGAATGGATCATCCGCACGCTCGACCGCTTCAATGTGCGCGGCGAACGGCGCGAGGACCGCGTTGGTGTGTGGGTGGTGCGACCCGACAAGCCGCCCCTGCCGGACGGGCGGCCGGCAGAAGACAAGATCGCCGCGATCGGCATCCGCATCCGCCGCTGGGTGACCTTCCACGGTATCGCAATCAACGTCGAACCGGACCTGTCGCATTTCGACGGCATCGTCCCGTGCGGCATTCGCGGCCACGGCGTCACCAGCCTTGTCGACCTCGGCCTGCCCGTGACGATGGCGGATGTGGATGTCGCGCTCAAACAGGCGTTCGGCGAGGTGTTTGGACGGGCGGAAAATTAGCGCCGGCGCTTAAAGCACCTGCCCGACGCTCCAGATCAGTACGCAGGCATGCGCCGCGAATGTGGCGGCAAAAGCGGCGGCGATCGCGCCTTTTTCCGCGGCGGTCGCCGGCTTGAGCGGCGTGCGCGGCTTGACGCCCGATCCCGCCGTCATCACGCTCAGCACCGCAAACACCGCGCCGGCGATCAGCATCGCCTGAAGGCTGGCGCCGGCGGCAAGGCCGACCCCCATGAAGGCCGCGAGTGCGGCGAACGAGGCGAGCGCCTGCGTCAGGCGTCCGCGCATGATCTGGCGCAACGCCTGGCCGCCGTCAAACTTCCACACCGGCACGAGGTTGCCGAGATTGAACAGTGCGCAGATGAGCGCAAACACCGCCGCCGCCTGTGCGGCCTCGCGGTAGCCGGTCGCCTGCAGCAGGAACGAGGCGGCGAAGGCGAGGCTCGCGATGAAGACCGACATGCCGGCGCCCATGATGGCCGAGAAGGCCACCTCGAAATGCGTGTTGTAGGGCCGCCCGCCGAGCGCCAGCCCACCCAGCACCGGGATGAAGATCATGCGCGTCGAGCGGTGCCCCATGATGCGGAACGCCACCATGTGACCGAGTTCGTGCAGGCCAACAACGATCGTAAGCGCAACCGAGAGCAGGAAGCCCTCGCGCGTCAGCCCGAAGAATGGCCAGAGGATCAGCGCCGAAAGGCCCGCCATGGCGAACTGGGTCAGTGGATGCTCGAACACGCCGCCGCGCGTCACGGTTCCGGTCTCGGCCCATTGCCGCAACTTGGAGGCCTGGCGGCGCATCGCGAAATAGCGGAACAGGAAGAAGGCTGCGCCGCGATAGCGGTCGGTCTCCGACAGGGTCACGGTCACGTCGCCATCTGCGCCGGCGAGCGCAACCGAATGGGCGTGGTGTTCCCAGAAGCTCATCGCAAGCGAATTGTCCTCGGTCGTGCGCATGGTGAAGCGCTCGCCATCGACCACGTCGCTCAGTTCGAACTCGCGTTCGATCGGCTTGCCGTCGCGGCCGTCCCAGTTGATCTGGACCCGGCCGTGTGCATCGTCGATGCGTTCGACAGCGACATAGGCGCCATACCAGTTGGCGAAGTCTCCGAACGGATGCAGCGCCTGCCAGAGCTTCGCCTTTGGGGCGCGGATGCGGGCCTGGACGCGAAACGTCCGCGTGCCGATCGGCGCCGCCATCAGCGCCCACAACATGGCAACCGCCAACACCAGCAGACCAAGTCCCGGCAGAATTCCGCTCATGTCATCGTCCCGTGTCCTTCAGCAGACCTTGGGGGCAATCCCTTTCCGGAAACTTTCCCGCACTCCGGTGGCGGCAAACAGGATCACCAAAGGATTAATCGTCTCGCACCTGCGCCGCCGTGTCTGCGCCCGGTGTTTCAGAAATGCTCGCCGCTGCGGAACGGACCAACGCGCATGCCCGCCGCCACGAGATAGGCTGTTGACCAGCCGATCAGCAGGAAACCGTTGACACCCTCGAGCGCCGCAAACAGCCGCCATTCGGGATGCGGCAGCAGGTCGCCATAGCCGAGCGTCGAGAAGGTGACGGTTGAAAAGTACAGTGCGTCATCGAAACTGTCGAACGCGCCCAGCATCAAGTGCGCCGCCGCCCACAGCCACACCTCCACTGTCAGAACAGCAAACAGGCCGAACACGACGAAGATCATCGCCATTGTGCGGCTGCGGTGGCCGTGCACCCGGAACATGCCGACGAACCGTCCCATGGCGTGCGTCACCGCGATCAGCCCGAAGGTGTGGATGATCACGGTCATGGCGATAACGACGGTGCCGGCGGCGAGATTGGCGAGCATGCCCCGCCGATAACCGAAAGCCGGCTGCTTGCAAATGCCTTGCTTCAGGCCTGCCGCCGACGCCGCGAAACCACCTGCTCGCGGTGAAACAGATACAGGCCCGAAGCGACGATCAGTGCAATGCCAAGCCATTTCGATGCGGACGGGAAATCACCGAACAGCAGCAAACCGAACAACACCGCCATCACGATCTCGAAATACTGGAACGGCGCCAGCAGCGAAGCCGGCGCGCGCTTGAACGCCTGCACGACCGCGAGATGCCCCACGGTCGAAATCGCGCCGATCGCAAACAGCAGCGACCAACCGACTGCGCCCGGCATCGAGACGGCGAAATCCTCCATGGCAAGGCCGTTGCCGACCAGCATCGCAATCCCGAGCGCCACCGTTCCGCCAATGCCGGCGGTAAACTGCATGGTGATCGGCTCGTCATGGGCGGCGAGCGTCTTGTTGAGGATGAGGTAAACCGAAAACAGCGTCGCGGTGCCAAGCGGCAGCAGGGAGACCGGGCCGAACAGTTCCCAACTCGGCTGGATGACCACCAGCGCGCCGAAAAACCCCACCGCCATCGCGGCATAGCGCCGCCAGCCGACGCGCTCCTTCAGCGCGATCACGCTGAGCAGCGTAAGGATGAACGGCTCGACGAAGAAGACGGCCATGGCGTCGGCCAGCGGCATGTACTTCACCGCCGCGAAGAAACACAGGCTGGCGATGCCGATCAGAGCGCCGCGCAGCAGGTTGAGCCACAACCGCCCTGCCCGCAGGCCGGCCGGACCGAGCATCCACCAGGCGATGAACGCGGCAAGAACCGACTGGAACGCAAAGCGCAGGAAGGTCACCTGTCCCGGCGAGACGCCATGCCATGTCGTCAGCGCTTTCGATGCGGCGTCCATCAGCGGCAGCACCATCATCGCTGCACCCATGATCACCATGCCCTGCACTGCCGGATCGACGGCGGACACGGACTGGCTTGGCGAGGAAGTGACAGGCTCTCGGGCGGACATGCCGGCACAGTGACCCGCAGGGCGACGGACGGCAAGGATTTTCTCGCCGCGACGCCAAGAGGCCGGCCGCGCGGTCGCTCGCGTTTCTGATGCCGAATTCAATGCAAACGATACGCTGTTTCGCCTTGCCGAGACGTCAGTTGAGTGAAACACTGACCCTACGAGAGTTTTTCCGGGGAATGGGAGAGATATCTGTGGCCACCACCACAACACTGACACTCGATATCAGCGCCGAAACCGGCCTCAACACCGCAACATCGCTCAGCCAATTCGGTCCCCAACTGACCACGTTGCCGGATGGCGGATACTCCCTGCTCTATCACAACGGCAGCGAAACAGGTTTCCTGACCGCTGATTTCTACAATCCGAATGGAGTGCCGATTGGCACGGCGCAACAGGTCTCCTCCGAGACTGGCGGCGTGACCTCCAACGATCCGGTATCGCAGGCGCGCACGACGACGCTGTCGAACGGCAACATTCTCTATGTGTGGGACGAAGCGGTGGCTTCGCTCAACGGTGGGCGGGCGGCGATCTACGCGCCGGATGGCACACGGGTGGTCGGGGCTTTCACGCCGGCGACGCTGGGAAGCACCCATGTCGACACGCCGGACGCGGCAGGACTGCCGGATGGCCGATTCGTGATGGCCTGGGAAATCATTGATGATGTTGCATTCCGTATCTACAACAACGACGGATCGGACGCCGGTGTTTTCGACATCGCATTTTCAGGCGGCGTGTCGGTTTTGTACAGCGAGGTTTTGGTCGACAGCCTTCCAAACGGCGGCTTCGTGGTCGCCGCCAAGACGGCGGACGCCACGCCGAACCGCTTCATCGCGTATCGCTTCTTCGATTCTTCGGGGACCGCAACATCAGGTCTTCTGAAAGTCTTCCCGTCAGCCGGCGCGATGACGGACTACGACATGGCCGTGCTGCCGAACGGCAATGTCGCCTTCATCTTCATGGACGAACTCGGTCTTGTGAACGGCCCGGACATCGGCATGGAAATCCGCACGCCGACCGGCGCGCTTGTCAAGGACATCAACCGCATTAACACAGCCGATCCGGGTGTCGCGAAAAGCCAGCCGGCGCTGACCGTGCTGGAAAACGGCTTCATTGTCGCCAGTTGGACCAACGCCTTCGATGTGGGCGACAACGATGTCCTGATGCGTGTTTTCACGTCCGACGGCGAACCGGTCGCGATTTCCAACAAATCAGGCGGTTCCGGCACGCAATTCTCGCTTGCGTTTTCCAACAGCGATGAACTGGCCTCGGCGCTCGCCAGCTTCAACGAAGGCCGTTTCGTCGCCGCCTGGCAGGACAGCGAGACCGACGGTTCGGGCGGGCGCATCAGCGGCGCGACGATGGAACTGACCCGTACAACAACTGGCGACGATGGCGAGACGCACGACATCCGCACCGACGCACTGCGCGACACGATCAATGGTGGCGACCTCAACGACTACCTGAACGGTGGCGGCGGGCGCGATACGCTGAACGGCAATGCCGGCGACGACCAGCTGGAAGGCGGTCCCGGCGCGGACACGCTGAACGGCGGGGCGGGATCCGATTGGGCCTGGCACCAGTTCGCAACCGAACGCGTTGTCGCCAACCTCAGAGACCCCAACCAGAATGTGGGCGAGGCCGCGGGTGACAGCTACAACTCGATCGAAAATGTCTTTGGTTCGTCCCACGATGATGTTCTGGTTGGCGATGACAGCGCGAACTCCCTGAGTGGGTTTGCCGGCAACGACCAACTGAACGGCCTTGGCGGCACAGATGTGCTGCTGGGAGGCGCTGGCGACGACACCTATTTCCTCAACAGCTTCAGCGACAGCGCAATTGAAAGCCCCGGCGAAGGTTTCGATGCGGTCGTTGTTCGCTATCAGGGCGGACTGACGCTTGGCGCCAATATCGAAAGCATTTTCTACGACGGCGACCAGACGGTTTCGTTCAACGCTGTCGGCAATGGGCTCGACAACACAATTGACGGCGGCGGGGCGGGCGATCAACTCAACGGCCTTGGCGGCAACGACACCATCAACGCCATGGCCGGCGCCGACCTCGTCATCGGCGGCGCGGGCAACGATTCACTGAATGGCGGCGATGGCGACGACTTGATCGCCGATTTCAACGTCATCCGCACCGACGTGAAGATCGACACGACCGGCGCGCTGATCAACACCGAAGCCGACACGCTGGTTGGCGGGATCGGCAATGACATCATCGAGATCGACAGCGTGAACGACACGGTGGTCGAGCTCGGCGGAGAAGGCAACGACACAGCGCTGATCTATCTGCCGAGCTACGCGCTTGCCGAAACTGTGTTCCTCGAAACGCTCACTTATCTCGGCAATCCGTCGGTCGATTTCAACGGCACGGGCAACAGTTTCGACAACACTCTCGTTTCGGTCGCCCGCGCCAACACGCTGACTGGCGGCGGAGGAAACGACATCCTTTTCGGCAGCGCCGGCGAACTCCTGAAAGGCACGGACACCGGCGTGGACACCCTGAACGGCGGCGCAGGGACCGACACGGCCGCCTACGCCTTTGCGCTTGCCGGCGTGAAGGCGAGCCTTGCCGCGCCAGGCGGCAATACCGGCGACGCGGCCGGCGATGTCTACAACAGCGTCGAGAACCTGCTCGGCTCGAAATTCGGCGACACGCTGACCGGAGACGCTGGCGTAAACGGACTCTCCGGGTTCGACGGCAACGACACCCTCGACGGCGGCGGCGGCGCAGACACGCTTTCCGGCAACAAGGGCGACGATCTGTTCCTGATCTCCGATAGCGGCGTCACGGTGAACGAAGAAATCGGCGAAGGCAACGATACGGTGCAGGTGACCGTGCTGGAGCGCTACACCTTGCCCGACAATGTGGAGAACCTCGTCGACGCCGGCGTGGCCACGCCTGACCTTTCCGATCCCGCGAACATTTTCAAGGGAACCGGCAACGCGCTGAACAACGTGATGACGGCCGGCAACGATCGATTGGCCATCCTGCGCGGTGGCGATGGTAATGATACGCTCAACGCCGGAATGATCGCGATTCCGGGTTCCTCCATTCCTTTCGGTTCGCGGCTTGAAGGCGGCGAAGGCACAAACACGCTGAATGGCGGCGATGGTTTGGATTTTCTCGGCACGAACGAAACCGATGACGCTTTCTTCAAGATTCCCGACAACATTACTTCGGCCCCTGCGTCCACCGGAATCGACATCATGGCGGGTGGCAAGCAGGCCGATCTTTATTATGTCGACAACGCAGCCGACACGGTCACCGAAACCGACAATGGCGTCGAACTTGGATTTCTTGGAAACGGCGACATCGTGGTGACGATCCTTTCTTCCTACGCGCTCGGCGATTTCGTTGAAAACCTCTTGTACCGCGGGATTGAGGGCACTGCCTTCACAGGCATCGGCAATGCGGCTGACAACTGGATCATCGGCGGAACCGGGGCCAACACCCTTTCCGGCCTCGCCGGAAATGACGTCCTGTTTATGACCGATGGCGGCGCTACCGTATCCAGCACACTCGATGGCGGAACCGGCGAGGATACGCTCTTCTACACTGCCACAAACGCAGCGACCATCGATCTCTCCGATTCCACGCAAAACACCGGCGCCGCTGCTGGTGACAAGTTCGCGGGCATAGAACACGCAACAGTTGACGCGCTGACCGTTTCGGTTCTGGGAACGGCTGCGCCAAACAAGCTGACCGTACTTTCCACCGGCGGCGGAACTCTGGCCGGCCTTGGCGGCATCGACATCCTCACCGGAGGCGTTGGAAATGACACGCTTGACGGCGGCACGAACCCTGAGACCGGCGCCGGGGCGGGCGGCGACCAGATGTTCGGCGGCGCCGGAAATGACACCTACATGGTCGACAGCGCATATGACTATATCGACGAGGGCGGCGGCGGCACGACCAATCTTGGCGGGCCGACCGATGTCGACGCCATCGTCTCGTCTGCCTATTTCTGGTGGGATTACTTCTCGGTCGGTGAAAACCTGACGATCGCCGAAGGCGCTTCGACAAAAGATGTCACTGGCGCGGAGGTTGGCCTCTCCACCATCGTTGGCGGCGGCTTCGACAGCACGCTGCGCGGCAATTCGGGCGCCAACAACATCTACGCCAACTGGGGCAACGACACGGTTTTCGCCGGCGCGGGCATCGATCACATCGATTTCACCGACCGCGCCGCTGGCGCAACCGGCGCCAACCGGCTGATCTTCGAAGTCGGCAACGGCTACGACATCGTCTGGAACTTCCTGCCCGGCACCGACAAGCTCGACGTCTCCGCCTTCGGTATCGCCAACATCTCGGCCCTGAAGAAACTCGGCTTCGACGACGGCATCGGCAACTGTTTCTTCGCGCTCGGCGACGGCACGGATTATCTCTATGTCATCGGCCAGCAACTGGAGGCGCTGGGCTCGGGCGATTTCGTGTTCGCGACGTGATCGGAGTCGTCCGCTTCGCTACTCAGGCATCGGTTTCGGCATGTATCCGGAATCGGGGGTTTTCGCGAACGTGAAAAGTACTGGTATTCCGTAGCAAGATACACTATGCTCAAATTCGAATGGGACGAAACGAAAGCGCGCAAGAACCTGCGCAAGCACGGCGTTTCGTTTGACGACGCGGCGCGTGCGTTGCGCGATATGAGTTCGGTAGAGCTTCGCAGCGAGGTCGATGACGGTGAGTTTCGTAGCCTGTGGCTGGCGATGGGGCCGCGCGGCGTGCTCGCGATCGTGTTCACCGATCGAGACGACAGGATCAGAATCACTTCAGCCCGGAAGGCGAACAGATATGAAGAAGCCATATACACCGGACCACGCCAAATCTGATTGGGCGCGGGTCGGTGCCTTCACGGATGAAGAACTCACAGCCAACGCCCTGTCGGATCCGGACAATCCCCCACTGACGCCGGAGAGGCTGGCGACCATGCGGCGCGCGCCGATGTCGCGCACCTTGCGGATAGCACTCGGCCTCACCCAGGAGGAATTCGGCGCCCGCTATCAGATCCCGCTCGGTACTCTGCGGGATTGGGAACAGGAGCGCAGCGAACCGGATGCGCCGGCGCGCGCCTACCTGAAGGCCATCCGCGCGGCGCCACAGGTCATCGCCGAGGCGCTGGCCGAAAAACCCGCCGCCTGACGCCGGCCTACACTTCGGGTCTCACGCCCGGTTTCAGACGATGGCAATGTGCTTTCGGTCGATTTCCGCGCTTGCTCCGCTGCGTCAAACAGGTAGGTTCGGCGCAAACCGGAATGGAGAGGAGCATACGCCATGAAAACCCGCGCCGCCGTCGCCTTCGAGGCCGCAAAGCCGCTGGAAATCGTCGAGGTCGATCTCGATGGCCCGAAGGCCGGCGAGGTGATGGTCGAGATCAAGGCGACCGGAATCTGCCACACCGACGAGTTCACGCTCTCCGGCGCCGATCCCGAAGGGCTGTTCCCGGCGATTCTCGGCCATGAGGGCGCGGGCGTGGTGGTCGAGATCGGGGCGGGCGTCGCCAGCGTCGCGGTCGGCGTCCATGTCATCCCGCTCTACAAGCCCGAATGCCGGCAATGCCCGTCCTGCCTGTCGCGC
>CALMYO010000251.1 GCA_937873685.1 uncultured Paracoccaceae bacterium | reverse complement strand
TCGGCCAGATGATGTGCGGCGCGTGGCGCCACAGCACCTCGCGCTCCATCAGCGCCTCGCGCACCAGCCGGAATTCGTAGTGCTCCAGATAGCGCAGGCCGCCATGGATGAGCTTGGTTGACCAGGAGGATGTTCCCGAGGCGAGGTCGTTCATTTCGGCAAGGAACACCGAATAACCGCGGCCGGCCGCGTCGCGGGCAATGCCGCAACCGTTGATTCCCCCGCCGATGACAAAAACGTCCACGACGCTTTCGTTCGCCTTGCCGCCGCTCAATTGCTCCTCCCGCTTTTCGCATTGCACAATTTTTTGCAAGTGCGAAAGCAATTACAGTTAAAGCGAAATTCAAACGAATGTCAAACGAAAATCTGAAACGGTTGAAAATCAGCTCTCGCCATTCCCGGCGCCGCGCAGCACCTCGATCAGCCTGACCTCGCCTTCAACGCAGATACGCGCAAAGTCCGGAGAGGGAACCCGGTCGGTGACGAAAGTGTCGATTTGGCTCACATGACCGATTCGCACCGGCGCCGTGCGCTCGAACTTGGTGGAATCCGAAACCAGGATGACATGGCGCGCATTGGCCATGATCGCCTGCGCCACCTTCACTTCGCGAAAATCGTAGTCGAGAAGCGCGCCGTCGTCATCGATGGCCGAAACCCCGATAACGGCGAAATCGACCTTGAACTGGCGGATGAAATCGACCGCCGCCTCGCCGACGATGCCGCCGTCCGACTGGCGCACGACGCCACCCGCGATGATCGTCTCGAAATCGGGTCGCATGCGCAACCTGTTGGCAACATTGATGTTATTGGTAATGACCATCAACCCGGTATGGTCGCGCAGCGAGTCGGCGAACGCTTCGGTGGTGGTGCCGATGTTTATGAAAAGCGAGGCGTTGTCGGGGATCAGCCGGGCCGCCGCCTGCCCTATCGCGAGTTTCTCCGCCGCCGCGATCAGCCGGCGCGATTCGTACTCGACGTTTTCGTTGCCGGAAGGGAAAAGCGCCCCGCCATGCACGCGGGTCAGTTGGCGCAATTCGCATAACTCGTTGAGATCCTTGCGGATCGTCTGAGGCGTAACCTGGAACTGGGCGGCAAGGTCGTCCACCGTCACGCGCCCGTTGTCGCGGGCGATGTCGAGGATCTGGTTCTGGCGCGGCGACAGCAGCATCGCAGCCCCTTTCGCTTTCGGTTCTTTCGATCGCATGTGAAAACGAAAGGAGCCGATTGTCAAACGAATTGGCGCTTAATCAGCACACTTGCGCCTGCGAACCCGGGATTGCCCGCGACGGAAGCGGGGCTTATTGCAGACGGGTAGCGCAGAAAGATGAGCCAAAGCGGAGATCGAGTTGCTGGCTCCCCACCCCACCACCCATGCCTTGCGCGCCGCCGGCGGCGTCATCGGTCGCGAACTGCTGCGCTTCGTGCACCAGCGCGAGCGTTTCCTGTCGGCGCTGGTGCGGCCGCTGGTATGGCTGATCGTGTTTGCAGCCGGCTTCCGCGCCGCGCTCGGCCTGTCGATCATCCCGCCCTACGAAACCTATATCACCTACGAGATTTACATCGTGCCGGGGCTGATCGGCATGATCCAGCTGTTCAACGGCATGCAGTCGTCGCTTTCGATGGTCTACGATCAGGAAATGGGGTCGATGCGCGTGCTCCTGACGACGCCGCTGCCGCGCTGGTGGCTGCTGCTGAGCAAGTTGCTTGCCGGCGTGGCGGTGTCGCTGCTGCAAGTCTATGCGTTCCTGGTCATTGCCCGTCTGGCGGATATCGACATCCCCCTTTCCGGTTTCCTGATGATCGCGCCGGCGCTTCTGTTCACCGGGTTGATGCTCGGCGCGCTAGGCATGCTGCTCGCCTCTGCGATCCGGCAGTTGGAGAACTTCGCCGGCGTGATGAACTTCATCATCTTCCCGACCTTTTTCATGTCGACCGCGCTGTATCCGGTGTGGAAGATGCGTGAATCGAGCGTCTGGCTGGCGGCAATCTGCGAATGGAACCCGTTCAGCCAGGCGGTGGAGCTGATCCGGTTCGCCCTCCATGGCCATACCAACATGCTGGCGCTGGCGATGGTCATCGCCTGCGGAACCGTCTTCTTCGCTGCCGCCGTATGGTCGTTCGATCCCTCGCGACGTTTCCGGGCCGGCCGCACGGCGTGACAGGCCGACGCTTGACCTTCCAGCGACTGGAAGCTCTACATCCGGTAAAACGGATGGTTGACATGAACGCCGCGACTGCACTGGAACAGCTTTTCACTGCCGAAGACGGGCGAACCGTCACCCGCGACCCAGTTTGCGGGATGCTCGTCGATCCTGAACGTGCCGACAAGCCGACGCTCGAACACGACGGCCAGCTCTACCGTTTCTGCAATCCGAAATGCCGCGACAAGTTCGAGGCCGATCCCGACCAGTACCGCACGGCCAGGGATCCCGTCTGCGGCATGACGGTGGAACGCGCATCGTCGGTCCACATGGTCAAGCACGAGGGCGAGCGCTTCTATTTCTGCTCCGCCCGCTGCAAGGAACGGTTCGAAGCCGCGCCCGTCGACTTCGCCGGCGACATGCCCGCGCCCGTCGCCATGCCGGCGGGCACGAAATATACCTGCCCGATGGACCCGGAAATCGTCACCGACAAGCCGGGCGATTGCCCGATCTGCGGCATGGCGCTGGAGCCCATGGGCATTCCGGCGGCTGATGCCGGACCAAATCCCGAACTGGTCGACTTCACCTTCCGCCTGAAGGTCTGCGCGGCGCTCTCCGTACCGCTGCTGGTCCTGTCGATGGGACCGATGGTTGGGCTGCCGATCCGCGACTGGATTGGCGAGCGGACAGCCGTGTTCCTTGAATTGTTGCTGGCCGCGCCTGTGGTTCTGTGGGCCGCCCTGCCCTTCTTCAAGCGCGGCATCAACTCGATCCGCAATCGCAGCCCCAACATGTGGACGCTGATCATGCTCGGCGTATCCGCCGCGTTCGGCTGGTCGCTGGTGGCGACATTCGCTCCGGGGCTGTTCCCGCACGATGTCGCAGGCCACGGCGGCGCGGCGCCCGTCTACTACGAAGCGGCGGCGGTCATCATCACGCTGGTCATCGCCGGACAGGTGATGGAACTGCGCGCCCGCGAACAGACCGGTTCGGCGATCCGTGCGCTGCTCGATCTCGCGCCGAAAACGGCTCGCCGCGTTTCCGTCGGCGGCGCCGAAACCGATGTGCCGCTCGATGAGGTCCGCAAGGGCGACAGGCTGCGCGTGCGACCGGGTGAAGCCGTCCCCGTGGACGGAATCGTCGAGGAAGGCGGCTCGTCGATCGACGAATCGTTGTTGACCGGCGAACCCGTTCCGGTGGAAAAGCAGCCCGGCGACGCTGTCACCGGCGGCACGATCAACAAGTCCGGCTCGTTCGTGATGCGTGCACAGGCCGTTGGCGCCGAGACCATGCTGTCGCGCATCGCCGAAATGGTTTCGACCGCACAACGCACCCGCGCCCCGATCCAGGCGCTGGCAGACCGGGTTGCGGCCTGGTTTGTGCCGACGGTGGTGGCGATCGCCGTTCTCGCCTTTATTGTCTGGACATTGGTCGGCTCGTCGCCCGGCGTCGTCTACGGGCTGGTCGCCGCCGTCAGCGTGCTGATCATCGCCTGCCCGTGCGCGCTCGGTCTCGCCACACCGATGTCGGTGATGGTGGCGACCGGAAAAGGTGCGCAATCGGGCGTGCTGGTGCGCAACGCAGAGGCGCTGGAGCGGCTTGCCCATGTCAATACGCTGGTGGTCGACAAGACCGGCACCCTGACCGAAGGCCGGCCGACCCTTTCCGACATTGTTCCGGCCGCCGGTTTCCGCAAGGAAGGACTGCTGGCAGCAGCGGCCGCCCTGGAGAAAGGTTCCGAACACCCGCTGGCCGAGGCGATCCTGCGCGCCGCGCAAGACCGCGGCGTTTCGCTTGTCGACGTGTCCTCGTTCACCTCTGTGCCTGGCAAGGGCGTCGCCGCAAAGCTCGCCGGACAGCGCATCGCCTTCGGCAACGAGGCCATGATGGCCGACGAGGGCGTCGATGCGGCGGAACTGGCCGCCCAGGCAACGCAACTGCGTGATTCCGGCAAGACGGCGATGTTCCTGTCCATCGACGGGAGGCTCGCGGGACTGCTGGCCGTCTCTGACAAGATCAAGTCCAATGCGAAAGAAGCCGTCGACGCCTTGCACGGCAAGGGCATCCGGCTGGTAATGGCGACCGGCGACAATGAGCGCACGGCGCGCGCCGTCGCCCGAGCGCTCGGCATCGACGAGGTGCGCGCCGGCCTGTCGCCGCAGGACAAGCAGGCGCTGGTCGAAGGGCTGCAGGCGCAGGGGCGCAAGGTCGCCGTTGCTGGCGACGGGGTGAACGATGCGCCGGCGCTTGCCGCAGCCGATGTCGGCATCGCAATGGGCGCAGGCGCCGATGTGGCAATCCAGTCCGCCGGCATCACGCTGGCGAAGGGCGATCTTGCCGCCCTGTTGCGCGCCCGCCGGCTGGCCGAGGCAACGCTGTCCAATATCCGCCAGAACCTGATGTTCGCCTTCGGCTACAATGCGATCGGCGTGCCGGTTGCCGCCGGCGTGCTTTATCCGTTTATCGGCATGTTGCTTTCGCCGACGCTCCCCGCACCCCCGATGAGCCTGTCCCCGGGCTCGGTCAGCCCCAACGCTTTGCGGTTGCGGAGGCTCAAGCTGTGAACATCGGACAGGCCGCGGGGCGCGCCGGGCTGCCGGCCAAGACGATCCGCTACTACGAGGAGATCGGGCTGGTTTCGCCGACGCGAGCCGGCAACGGCTACCGCGACTACGGGGACAGCGAACTGCACCGCCTGCGGTTTCTCGCCCGCGCGCGCGGGCTTGGCTTTTCCATCGACGAATGCCGTCGCCTGCTGGCGCTGTGGGACGACACCGACCGCGCCTCGGCCGATGTCAAGCATCTGGCGCAAGCGAAGATCGAAGCCATCGACGCCAAGATCGGGGAACTACAGGCGTTGCGTCGCAGCCTGGCGCATCTCGTTTCCACCTGCCGCGGCGATGACCGGCCAGACTGCCCGATCCTCGACGATCTGGCGGGGGAGTGAGACCGGCATGTGATGGCCGCGGGAAAGGCTAGCCTTTCCCGGCATCCGCGACGCGTTCCCGCCGCCCGAATATGAGGGAGCCAAGCCGCGACTATATGTCAGACAATGAAATCGCCAGCGTTCAATGCTGCTTTCTCAATACCCACAAGGTAGAGATAATCACGCCCATCGCCGAGAATAATGAAGCAATTGCCGATGCCGTCATTTCGGGCGAGCGCCAAGACATCTGCGCCGGATTCCAGATCGTTTATCGCCGAATAATCACTCACATCGAGCCTGTCGTGTCCGCTTTTGAACTCGAATACGATGTCGTAGGAAGTCACGCCGATGCTACGCTGCTCGACGATGACGGTGTTGACGCCGTCGACGCCGACATAAGCGTTTTCCTCGGTCAGCCCGAGCAGCGACAGCGAGATGTAGTCGATGCCGTCGCCGGCGCGGTAAACGTCCGTTCCGCCGCGGCCGAACAGGATATCGGTGCCCTTGTGGCCGACCAGCGTGTTGTTGAACACGCCACCGACAATGGTGACACCGTCATTGCCGATGTCATTGACGCTTTCAGAAACGAGCACCGTTTCGCCGACGCTTTGCGTATCCCAGTAGAAATCTGCCGTGGAGATGATGGTGTCTATACCACCGAAGCCGTAGGCGGGGAAAAGGAACCCCTCATCGGCGAGGTCGAGGCCTGAATCGATGTGATATATGTCGTCGCCCGGCCCACCGAGGAGGAAGTCGCCCTGCCCCGACGCGCCTTCAGGATTTGGGCCGCCGTCGAGCGTGTCGTTGCCTTCGCCGCCGGCAAGTACGTCATAGCCGAAGTCTCCGAACAGCGTGTCGTTGCCGTCGCCGCCGAGCAAGGTGTCGTTTCCCAGCCACCCGTTCACCGTGTCGGAATCGGCGCCGCCATCGATGTGGTCATTGCCGCCGGTCGCACCCCAATCGCCGTCGATCCTGTCGGCGCCGCTGCCGCCGAAGATCGAGTCGTCGCCGTTACCGCCACGGATCGTGTCGTCACCGGCATCGCCGGACAAAGTATCGCTGTCTGACGACGGCGCCCCGCCATTGAACTCGCTGCCGAAGATCGAATCGTTCCCGTCGCCACCGGAGACAGTATCGTTGCCGTCCTCGCCGTGAATTGTATCGTGACCTGCGCCGCCGAGCAGGCTGTCATTGTCCTGCCTACCCCACAGCGTGTCATTTCCGTCCGCGCCATTCAGGGTTTGCGACTCGATATTGCCCTCGAGCGTATTGGCGAGTTCGTTTCCCGTCAGGGTATATTGATACCCTTCACCCAGACCGAAGACTTTTCCGATCTCAACATTGGCCGGAAGGGAATAGTTGGCCAGCTTCGTGCCGGGAAACAGCACGCTGGACATCGCGTAGACGATGGCGGTATCGACGCCTTCACGCGCATACTCGACGATCAGGTCGACAAATTCCCCGAGTGGACTGCCGGAAAAGTACCGTATCGAAAAACTGTTCAAATAGAATACGTCATCGCCCGGGCCACCGAACAGTGTATCATATCCGCCCTTGCCAACAAAAAAGTCGGCGCCTTCGAACCCGTAAAGTGTATCAGGCTCGTCTGTGCCGATGAGATCGTCGGGCCCGGTTGAGCCGTTCTTGATCGCCATTGTCACGCATCCCTTCAAAATCCGGGAAATCGAAACTCATCTGTCAGTCGGCAGCTTTCACCTCTTTACATGCTGTCTCCGCCTTGGTCTTCGCAAAACGGGGGCAGATCAATATCACTCGCGACGGACGCGGAATTTATCCCGCCTCGCTGATTCCAAGTCAACAGGAATTCTGTTTCCATTCGCTCAAGAAAAACTACACCACGAAATCGCCAGCCGCCAGATCGGCTTTCTCCACCCCGACCATGTAGAGATAGTCGAAGCCGTCGCCGAGCACGAAATAGCAGTTGCCGGCGCCGTCGTCATGCGCAAGTGCGAACGCATCTGCTCCATTCGCCAGATAGTTGACCTCGGCGTAATTGCTCAGATCCAGCCTGTCCTTGCCGCTCTCGAACTCGAACACGATGTCGTAGGAAAACGCGCCGGTTGTCCTTTGTTCGACAATGATCGTGTTGACGCCATTGACCCCGTCATAAGCGCCTTCAGTGCCGAGCAGCGACAACGAATACCAGTCGACGCCATCGCCGCCGCGATAGGTGTCCGAACCGCCGCGACCGAAGAAGATGTCGGTGCCGGCATGGCCCTCCATGGTGTTGGAAAACAGGCCGCCGACGACCGTGACGCCGTCGCCGCCGACATCGTTGACCGCCTCATCGACGCGGATGATCTCGCCGACGGAACCGACATCCCACCAGAAATCAGCGGTGGAGATCACAATGTCCACGCCACCGAAGCCGTAGCCTGCGAAGTAGATGCCCTCGTCGACCAGATCGAGGCCGGAATCGACATGGTAGGTATCGTCGCCTTCTCCGCCGAGCAGGATGTCGCCCTGCGCCCCGGCCTCGCCGAGTTCGGGGTTGGTCCCGCCATCGAGCGTGTCGTTGCCAGACTTGCCGACCAGCACGTCAGCGCCGTCGCCACCGTCAAGCCGGTTGGCGTCGACGTTGCCGGTCAAAGCATCGGCGCCGCTGCCGCCGATCGCGTTGTCGATGTTCCACATCTGGTCGTCGCCGGTCTCGGCGCTCCGCGCATTCGCCCAGTTGACGCCGTTCCATTGCAACGGACCGAGATCGGCCCAGACCGGGGCGGAAACACCGGCAAACGAAACAGTGTCGCTGCCGCCACCTTCGTAGTTGCCCTCGGTGCCCTCAATGTAATCGTCGCCAGCGCCGCCGATCAGCGTGTCGTCACCCTTGCCGCCGAACAGGCGATCTGCGCCGTCGCCGCCGAGAAGCGTGTCGTTGCCATCGAAACCGCCGACGGAATCGTCGCCAGCGCCTGCGTCGATGCTGTCGCTGAAGCTGGTGGCGACGATGGTGGAGGATGCCTCGCCCCAGCGTTCGGTCAGCGTGCGGGCGGCTTCGTTCCAGGCGAAATGCTCCAACCCGCCGGTGGTTGACGGCTTGAACGCGGCTGGTCCGTACTTCGCACGCGCTGCATCGGCATCGTATGCGCCGAGGAAATCCTCCCACTGGTTGAAGGACATGACGGTGTAGGTTCCGTTGTCCTCCGCAGCGGTCAGTTGGATTTCCCCCTCATGGGGGTGCTTCAGCCCGAGCGAATGGCCGATTTCGTGCAGCAACAGGTGCAGCGGCACTTCGGTTTCGTAGACATCGGATATGAAGACATCGCCAGCGGTCAGATTGGCGCCGATGTTCTCGGCCAGCACATAGCGGTTGGGCGAGAATGCAAAGCCGGCCGAATGCGCGTCGGTGGTGTGGAGATTGAAATCGTGCTTAAAAAGCGCAGATCACCCTCACCGGCGGCCACTTCGATGAACACGACGCCACTGGCAGCGGCCCAGATGTCGAGCGCCTCGCGGGTAGTCTGTTGCTGCGCCTCCGTGAATGGCTGGAACGAGGCGTTGAACGCCGTGCTCTGGCCGAGTTCGCCGATATACGGCAGCGCCGCCGTTTCGAAGGAGAACGACAGAACGGTCGGTGTGCCGGGATCGGCGGTCCAGCTGTCCGGCCCCAGCATCGCGGTATGGTCATGCACGAATGTGGTCACCGCCGTCTCCGTCAACTCAACCGCGCATAGCCGCGATTGCTGAAGAAACGGCAAATCCGGTGGCGGTGCGCCACCGGATCAACCCTTCGATGCGGAACATGCGCCCGAAGGCGCGGCGTCACACGATGAAATCGCCAGCCGCCAGATCGGCTTTCTCCACCCCGACCATGTAGAGATAGTCGAAGCCGTCGCCGAGCACGAAGTAGCAGTTGCCGGCGCCGTCGTCATAGGCGCGCGCCAGCACATCGTCGCCGTCATACAGGCCGTTGACCGACCAGTAGTCGTGGACGTTCAGCTTGTCCTTGCCACTCTCGAACTCGAAGACAATGTCGTAGGAGAAACTGCCCGCCGTGCGGCGCGTCACCACGATCTCGTTTGGCCCGTCAATACCCGGATAGGCGCCTTCGGTGCCAAGCAGCGACAGCGAATACCAGTCCACCCCGTTGCCGCCGAAATAGGTGTCGGAGCCGCCGCGGCCAAAGAAGATGTCGGTGCCGTCATGGCCGACCATCGTGTTGTTGAACACGCCGCCGACCACCGTGACGCCGTCTCCGCCGATGTCATTGACCGCGGCATCGACGCGGATGGTTTCGCCGACCGAGCCGATATCCCAGTAGAAATCGGTGGTGGAGATGATCGTGTCGTTGCCGCCGAAGCCGTAGCCGGCGAAATAGATGCCCTCGTCGACCAGATCGAGGCCGGAATCGACGTAGTAAGTGTCATCCCCTTCCCCGCCGAGCATCACGTCGCCCTGGGCGCCGGCCGAGCCGAGTTCCGGGTTGGTCCCGCCGTCCAGCGTGTCGTTGCCCTTGCCGCCGATCAGCGTATCGGCCCCGGCATTGCTGCGCAGCGTGTCGTTGCCGACGCCACCGTCGATATAGTCCATCCCCTCGCCGGTCGTGATGGAACTGTTCGTGTCCGTGTTATCGATGAAGCTGAAGTGCTCGATACCGCTGAAATGCACACCCTCGCCGGCGTATCCCGTGCCGAACTTGCCGTCGTACCCGCCTGCCGGGTTCACAGCGATGGATAGGCCCAGTCGCGCATCGCCGAAAACGACAAGCCGATCGCTGCCGGTTCCACCAGCCACGTTGTCATTCTCCGCCTGGTTCCACAGCACGATCGTGTCATCGCCGCCGCCTGCAGTGACCGAATCGGCCATGTGGCTGGTCATGTGGCCGGTGATCACGTCCGCGCCGTCGCCGGTCATGAGGTTGGCAAAGCCCTCGACATTGCGCACAGTGCCGGTCAACAGGGTCGAGACCGTGTTCAGGTCGATGGCAAAGCTCTCGGCGCGCGCCGAAAGGTCAGCGCCGAACAGGTCGTTTCCGTCTCCGCCGTCGACGGTGTTGTCGCCTGCGCCTGCGAGCAGCGTGTCATTGCCACCGCCACCGGCAAGGCTGTCGTCGCCCGCGCCGGTCTGGATGGAATTGGCGACGCCCACCTCGTCGATGAAAGTGAAATCCTCCACGCCGCTGAAATAGACGCCCTCACCGGCATAGCCGGTGGAGTACGAGCCGTCGTAGCCGCCTGTGGGGTTTGCAGTCACGCCGCCAAGGGAAAGATTGCCGTAGCCATGGACCACCAGGCGGTCGTTGCCGGTTCCCATCGCGACCGTATCGCCGGCATTGCGGTGCCATAAAGTCACGGTGTCGTTTCCGCTGCCGCTGTCGATCCAGTCGGAGACGAAACTCGTCATGTGGCTCGAAATGACATCATTGCCGGCGCCGGTGTGGAAATCGACAAAGCCCTCGCCGCCGACGATCGAACCGCCGAGGAAGGTCGACAAAGTGTTGAGATCGACAGTAAAGCTCTCGGCGCGACCAGAAAGGTCGACACCGACCATGTCGACCCCGGCCCCACCATCAATGGTGTCGATGCCGGCGCCGCCGATCAGCGTATCGTTGCCGCCGCCGCCGGAAAGGCTGTCATTGCCGACGCCGGTGTAGATGGTGTTGGCGACCGCGACCTCGTCGATGAAAGTGAAGTTCTCCACGCCGTAGAAATAGACGCCCTCGCCGGCATAGCCGGTGGAGAACGTCCCGTCATAGCCGCCGGCGGGATTGCCGGTGATGTTGATCAGCGCGAGGTTACCCTCGCCATGGACGACAAGGCGGTCGTTTCCGGTACCGGCATCGACGGTATCGCCATCGTTGCGGTGCCAAAGCGTGATGGTGTCGTTGCCGCCGCCGGTCGAGATTTCATCGGCCTGAAATGCCGCCTGGTGGCCCGCGATCTGGTCATTGCCTGACCCGGTGTAGAACTTGATGAAGCCTTCCGCATTGCTGATGAAGCCAGACAACAGCGTCGACATTGTGTTGAGGTTCACAGTAAAGCTCTCGGCGCGCGATGACAGGTCGACGCCGACCCGGTCATTGCCGGCCCCGCCGTCAATGGTGTTGTCGCCGGCCCAGGCGATCAGCGTGTCGTCGCCGCCGCCGCCGTTCAGATTGTCGTTGCCCGCGCCAGTCTCGATGTAGTTGTTGATCGAGGCTGTGTCCCAGAATCCGAAATTCTCGATGCCCGTGAAATAGACGCCTTCGCCGGCATAACCGGTGGTGAAATGCCCGTCATAGCCACCGGCCGGGTTGCCGGTGATATTGAACAGCGCAAGATTGCCGGTTGCGGTGACGTTGAGCGTATCGTCGCCAGGTCCGCCGCTGGCGGTGCCGTGTTGGGTGATGTTGAAGACAGACATGGTCCAGCCCCTTTTCCTGTGTGCCGGCGATGCCGCCGGATGGCGACTCGCCGTGCTTCGCACATTGCATAGATCACTAATCCTCATTCTAACTCGGATTTCATTGATTTCTGTCAATAGTTTTAATTGCGAACCGATTCCGGTACTGAATCCGACAGTCGACGCAAACCTTTGAAACACCGAAGGTAATCATGCGCAGGCCGTCGCATGTAGGATGCGGCAGACGTGGGCGGAGGAAATGCCGGGTAAAGCCCGCTGTTCTGAAGAAGCATGGCTTGACGCGTGGGCTTCCCAATCGTCATGATCGCGATGGTCACGGGAGGATTTTCGACACGCGCGCCGGGCCTGGCGCGCAAGGAGGAATCCAATGGCCAAGACACAGTTTGCCGTTCAGATGGGCATGGGCACCGATCTGAGGGGCGCCGACTACACCAAGGCCGCCTGCCGGGCGGTTCACGATGCCTTGCATCGCCACTTCCTGAATGTCGGCAGGGCGTTCGGGCTATCCTACGACGCCATGCTCGTCGATATCCGTGTCGGCGTGGCGAAGCCTGATGCCGTCGATCTGGACAAGGTCGCGGCCGAAGCGCCAGTCGGCAAGGTCAGCGTCGAGGCGGTCGAAGGCGGTCTCGACAACGAAATGCTCGGCAACACTGTTATCATCGCCAACGCCATCGTGACGGTGTCGTTCGACGTCGAAAAGGAGGGCTGAGCGATGCAACCGTTGATTCTCGAACTCGGCATGGGCGCCGACGTGCACGGCCACGACTATACCAAGGCGGCGCTGCGCGGCGTCTCCGACGCCATCCGCCATTCCTCCCTCACGGTTTTTTACGCCTGGAAACATCCAAGCGAAATGAAGGTGGAGGTCACCGTCGGCGTTCAGGAGCCCGACAAGGTGGACCGCGAGGCCGTCGCCAAGGCCCTGCCCTTCGGCAAGGTGGAGGTGAAGGTAGTCAAGGGCGGCCTCAACGACACCGGCATGGGCGGGGCGGAGGACATCGCGCTCGCCGCGGTTTCGGTGAAAGCCTGGCTGGATACCTCCGGCCATCCGTTCCGGCTGAAGGGGTGAGGCATGGGGTATGCGGAAGGGGCTGTGGCTCCTCTCGCACCGGAAATCTTGTTGGGCAGAATTGCGATTCGGGTCACCCTTTGGCGGAAAGGCGTCGTCATGCTATGTTTCAAGCTCGTGTAGCATCGAACGAGTTATGACCATGGGCACATCCGCGACCTTGACCGTGCAGATTGACACGGCAGTCAAAGACCGTCTGCATCGTCTGGCGCAAATCCATGAGCGAAGCCTTGATGAAGAAGCAGGCCGCGCAATTATGGATCATCTCGAACTCCACGACGCGCAAGTCAGGGGAATAGACCGGGCGATCGAGGAGGCGGATCGCGGTGAGTTGATCGGGCATGAAGAGGTGGTGGCTTGGGCTGGATCGATGTTGCCAAGCCGATCGGCTGCTGCTGATTGATGATCAGGATCGTATGGACGAAAACCGCTCGTCGCGATCTCGAACATGTCCATGACTACATCGCGATCGACAGTCCGAAATCCGCGGCCCAATTCGTTGAGCGTATCATCGCGCATGTCGGGCAGTTGTCCACGTACCCGCAAAGCGGGCGAATCGGTCGCGTCGACAAAACATGGGAACTGGTCGTTACGGGATTGCCGTATATTGTACCCTATCGCTTAAAAGGTGATACCGTGCAAATCCTGCGCGTCTACCATACCAGTCGCCTTTGGCCTGAAACCTTGTGAACTTGCCTCACCGCAACCCGTCTTCGCCCTTTACCTCATCCTTCGTCAGCCCGCCGACGCGCGGCAGGGGCCGGCCGGAATCGGTCACGGCGACGGCTACCATGATCTCGCCGGCGCGGGGCGCATCGTTGATGCGCACTTCCATGCCGTCGAAATGCGAGCGCACATAGGCGGCGTCCTTGTGGCCGAGCGGGATGTCGAGCGGCGTTCCCATGCCGCTGCGTTTCTTGGACGACGGCACCAGCGCGGCGCCCCTTTCCACCGCGGCGCGCAGCGGCTTGCCGAGGCGCGGATGAAGGATGGCGGCGGCGTGCTCCAACTCGCCGTTCTCGCCGACCAGCGCCGCCTTGCCGTAGCTCTCCACCTGCGACGGCGCGACGCCGAGTGCTGCGACGGCGCGGCGGCCGAGCAGGTCGCCGAGTTCCTCGCCGATCGCCATCAGCGGCTCCAGATCGGCTTCGTAGCGGCCGGCGAACGGGTTCTCGATCACCGCCACCGCGGCGGCGCGGCGTGTCGGCGGCGAAACCGGTTGACCCATCTCGGTCAGGATTTCATCGACCACGACGACGAGTTTGCGAATGTTTGCGCTCATTTCTGCCCGTCCCTCACCTTGATGCCCGATACCTCCAACCCGCCGGAGCGGGCGTGAATGCGCGGCCCGCAGGCCATCGCCAGCACCACCAACATCTCGGAGGCGCGCGGCGCATCATCGATGCCTGCCTCCACCGCATCGAAATGCGAGCGCACATAGGACGCGGTGACATGGGTGATCGGCACGTCGAGCCGGCAACCCGGCCCGCCGACCTTCTTGGTGGACGGCACGATGGCCAGCGAATCGGGGATGTGCCCACGCATCGAATAGCCGCCCGGCGCATGCCATAGCGCTGCGTGCTCCAGTTCGCCGGCTTCGCCGACGATCGCTCCCTTGCCATAGCCGTCAATAGCCGCAGGCTCGACGCCAAGCGCCTCGATCAGACGCGCGGCCATGCTCACGCCGAGCGGCTTCAGATCGTCCATGAACCACTGGATATCCTCGATGTAGCGCCCGGCGAAGGGATTGGCGATCACCGCGCCAATCCAGCCGCGACGGCGCGGCTTGCCCGGTTTCGGTCCGTATTCGTGGAAGATTTCTTCCGTAGAGACGATCATCTTGCGAATTGCCGGTTCACTCATGCGTCCTGTCCCCCCTGTCTTGCCCTTTCCGCGACAACGCCAAGCCTGCGACTGCCATGCGTGTTTCGCCCGAAAGCAACAGCGCTGCGCCAAGGATGTGGCCGCTGCGTAGCATCTCGCCGGCAAAGAACTCGCCGGCATCCAGCGCGCGCGCGATCTCTTGCGCATCGAGCGGCCCGACGCCGGTCGTCACCGGACGGTCGCGCAAATCGCTGTCCGGCGCAAGATCACGAGCAGGTTGGCGCGTAATTTTCGCCGACCCCGGCAGATCGACCCGGTTGGCGATCAGTGTTGCGGCTGCGTCGGCGGCGGCGGCCGTTTTGGCCAGCACGGTCACCGCATCGGCGATGCCGAGCGAAAAAGAGCGCCCGCGCCATCCTGACGTCGCGACGCCCCGAACGGGGCTTGCGGCATCGATCCGGATCGTGCCGGCCGGCCCGGCCACGGTGAGCGTTTCGCCGGATTCGAGATGCAACGCGATATCGCCGCCATTGTTGACATGGACCCTTGCAAGAGGCGCGGCGGAAAGCATGGCGGCGAGGATTTCGTCGGCCACCGCGCCCGCCACGGCGGCCATCGGCGTCACCCGCTCGCGCCAGTGCGGTGCGACGGTCTCGACCATGCGGCGCGCGACGGGGCTGACAGGAGCATTGCAATTACCCCCACCCCTGACCCCTCCCCTCAAGGGGGAGGGGAAGGCCGCTGCCGTGCCTGCCTCACAATGATCCTCCGCTTCGTCGACGGTTGCGTTTCCCGACGATAGCGGCTGCCGTCCCCCTCCCCCTTGAGGGGAGGGGTCAGGGGTGGGGGTAAAGCCACTGTTCTTTACCGCGTAAGTCGAATCTACGAGCGTGTGGGCGGACAGCAACATATCTCGGTCGCCGTCATCCCGGGGCTTGTTCCCGGGACCCAAACAGGCGCTGGATTTCGGTCCCGGTGACAAGCCCCGGGATGACGACCTGAGAGGCAATGTGCTGGATGGCGGCTCGAATGATCGGGGAAGGAAAGGCTCCTCCACCTCGCAGCGTAGCATCGCAAGTTCTGCCACCAGTTCGTCCAGCAGTGGCGCGAAACGCCGCGCGGCGGCGGAATAAGCCGTGCGCACCGCATCCGGCGCGCCGTCGGCGGCGATGATCAGGTCGATCGGCCCGTGCTGCAGGTGCAACCGCTTGCCGTCCGGCAAAATGGCGGCGACGGCAGGCATCTCCGCCTTCGCCGGTTCAGCGCCGCCCGCGCGGGCGCTGGTCGGTCGGCCAGGCAACATCGCCGCGCGCGCCGACACGCTTGCGGCCGGCCAGCACATGGTCGTTCTGCCTGCCGGTCATGCCGCGACGGGCCTCGGCAATGTCCACCACATGGTCCATGTGACCGCCGAGCGCCTCGTAATCGGCGCGGCTCATGGTGAACTCGATCGGCGCGACAAGCGCCGGCGTCGGCACGTAGCCGAAGGCGTTGTCCGGCATCAGCGATACATCCGCCATGACTGTGATTCCTCCGCCCGGCCAGACGTAAGCGGGTGCACCGCCGCAGGTGATCGAGGTGATCGCCTCTTTAACCGAACGGGTGAGCCTCACCGGGTTCTCGGTGACGCCGGCGCGCAGCGATCCGCCGGCGCCCGCCATGAACACCACCGAACACAGCGCCGGCTCGCAGTTCTCCTCGATGCGCAGGACCGAGGGCGTCAGCCGGTCCGGCATCGGCTTTTCGACCGGCTCCAAGGCGTCATCGAGTTCGTAGTACGCAAATTGTTCGCCGGTGGTCGACACCATCAGCAGCGACTGGCCGGGCTTCGCCCCCTTCGGATCGAACGGTCCGAGGATGGTGAGAGGATCGTCGATGTTGGCGCCGCCCCAACCGGTTCCGGGTTCGGCGACCTTGAAGTAGCGCCCGGGCGTCGAGCGCCGGCCCTTGATCCTGATGCCGCTTGGCGCCCAGCCGATCACCTTGCCGGCCTGATGCTCGGAGATCACGCCGGTGATGTGGTCGTCGACCACCACCACCTCATCGACCAGCCCCTTCCATTGCGCGGCGAACATGCCGACAGTGGCAGAACCGCAGCCGACACGCATACGCTGTTCCCGCACGCCGTTGACCACCGGCGCGGCTCCCGCCTGCACGACCACGGTGGCGCCGTCGTCCACTGCCAGTTCGACCGCCTGTCGATTGCACAGGGCGAGAAGCGTGTCGCAGGTGACGCGGCCTTCCTTCTTGCCGCCACCGGTCAGGTGGTGCACGCCGCCGAGCGACAGCATCTGCGACCCGTATTCGGCAGTTGTGACATGGCCGACCGGTTCGCCGTCGACGCGCACCAGCGACCGCTCGGGGCCGAGATTGCGGTCGGTATCGATCTTCACCTTGACGCCGCAATAGGAGAAGATGCCTTCGGTGACGACCGTGATCGTATCGACGCCGTCCACTTCGCGCGAGACGATGAAGGGTGCGGGCTTGTAGTCGGGATAGGTGGTGCCGGCGCCGATGGCGGTGATGAAGGTATCGGCCGGGCGCACCAGTTCGCCGTCCCAATCGGCTTCGCCAAGGAACGGCACCAGTTCGGCGCCCTCGCCTTGCACGCGCTCGAGGATCACCAGCGGATCGACGCGCACCAGCCGTCCGCCCTCGTTGGCGTAGCGGTCGCAGGCCCCGGCGCGGCCGGGCGCGATGTAGCACATCACCGGACAGGCATCGCAGCGGATCTTGTCCTGGGCGTTTACGGGTTCGCTCATCGACCGCTTCCTTTCCGGATCGCCGCCAACACCTTGTCGGGCGTCGCCGGCAAGTCTGCGATCTCCGCGCCGCAGGCGTTGCGGAGCGCGTTGAGGATTGCCGGCGCGGTCGGGATCAGAACGTGCTCGCCAAGCCCTTTGGCGCCGAAAGGCCCTGTCGGATCGGGTACCTCGACAATGATGCTGTCGATCGGCGGCACGTCGCCGAAGGTCGGGATGAGGTAGTCATGCAGGTTTTCGGTGCGGCCGGGAATGTGGTTCTCCATCAACGCAAGGCCGATACCCTGGGCGATGCCGCCCTCGATCTGGCCTTCCACCAGCACCGGGTTGATCGCCCGGCCGACATCGTGCGCGGCCGTGATGCGATCGAGCTTCACCGTGCCGAGCCCGGTATCGACTGTCAGTTCCACCACATGGGCGCCGTAGCCGTAGATGGCATAGGGCGCGCCCTGCCCGTCGGCATCCAGCTTCGAAACCGGGGGGTCCCAGGTTTCCTCGCGCATGATAACATAGCCAAAATCGTTAACCGGCAATGCATTTAGCAACAGATCGCGTCGCCCCGTCGTATCGTCGATTTCGATTCTGCCATTAAAAAACGCAAGTCTTGCGGTATCATCGACATTGGCATGACGCAGGATATGCGCACGCAAAGCTTCGCCGGCTAATCGTGCAGCGTTGCCCGTCACGAAAGTCTGGCGCGAGGCCGAGGTCTTGCCGGCATCGGGGGTGACGTCGGTGTCGGGGCCAATCAATTGTAGCGCCTCGACCGGCACGCCGAGCGCATCGGCGGCGATTTGGGCGATAACCGTATTTGCCCCCTGCCCGATGTCCATGGCGCCCTGATGCAGCACAACGCGGCCATCCGCAGTCACGCCCATGCGGATGGTCGAAGGGTTGGGTAGCGAGGTGTTACCGCAACCGTACCAGCAGGTGGCGATCCCGACGCCGCGGCGCAGCGGCGTACCCGCATGCGCCGCATTGAACTCCGCCGCGTCGGCCTTGCCGCGCTGCCAGGCGGACCGCAAGGCCTCAAGGCACTCCATGATGCCGACGCCGCGTTCGAACACCTGTCCGGTCACGGTCGGCTGGCCGTTGCGCAAGGCGTTGAGAAGGCGGAACTCCAGCGGGTCGCGCCCGGCCTTTTCGGCGAGCAGGTCGATTGCCGTTTCCAGCGCGGCCATTGCCTGCGGCACGCCAAAGCCGCGGAAAGCGCCGGACGGATGGCAATGGGTCAGCACGGCGCGCGTGGCGGCGCGGTAGTGCGGCATCAGGTACGGACCTGAAGCATGCACCGGCACGCGGTTCGCCACGGTCGGCCCCCAGCTTGCCCAGGCGCCGGTGTTGAAGTCGCCGTCGAAGGCGCAGGCGGTGAACCGGCCGGCTTCGTCGCAGCCAATGCGCACGGTCATTTCTGACGGGTGGCGCTTGGTGGTCGAAGCGATGGATTCAGCGCGGGTATAAGCGATCGCCGCCGGCTTTCCGGTTACCCAGGCGGCGAGCGCGATGTAGGGCTGGAACGACAGGTCGAGCTTGGAGCCGAAACCGCCGCCACAAGCGCTCGGCAGCACCCGCACCTGCGCGGATTGCAAGCCAAGGATCGCCTCCAGCGCCTCCTTGTCCATGTGCGGCGCCTGGGTGCAGCCGAAGACGGTCAGCCGGTCGCCCTCGCGCACAGCATGGCCGGCCTCGGGTTCGATATAGGCGTGTTCGATGAACGGCGTGGTCAGCCGCCGTTCAACGACATGGGCTGCTTCGGCCAGCCCCGCCGCTGCATCGCCACGTCGCACGAAACCGCGCACCAGCACATTGTCCGGCTTGTCGCCGCGCACGGCTGGCGCACCTTGCTCCAGCGCCTGGGCGGGTGTCAGCAACGCCGGCAGCGGCTCCCATTCAACCGGGAACCCTGCCGGGTCGAGCGCCCCGATCGTCTCGCTTTCCCCAACCACGGCTGCGACCGCCTCGCCGCGAAAGCGCGCGACCCCGACAGCGAACACCGGCTGGTCCTGGAAAGCGGGAATGACGCCGAAAGCGTTGACACCCGGAATGTCGTCTGCCGTCAGCACCGCTTCGATGCCCGGATTGGCGGCGCGCCAGCCGGCGATATCGCCGAAACGGAACCGCGCATGGTGATGCGGGCTGCGAATGACGAGAACGCGGAGCGCATTTCGCGGCATGATGTCGGCGCCGAATTTTTCCGAGCCGGTCACCTTTGGCACGCCGTCGAGGCGCGGGATTGCGCGGCCGACGTTTTTCACAATGCCGATGATTTCGTCATCCCGGGGCTTGTCCCCGGGATCCAAACTATGATCGATTTTGGGTCCCGGGGACAAGCCCCGGGATGACGATCGACAAGGCTCGGATTCCCGTCGCGCCGCCATCACCGCATCGACGATCTTGGCATAGCCGGTGCAGCGGCAGAGCAC
>CALMYO010000250.1 GCA_937873685.1 uncultured Paracoccaceae bacterium | reverse complement strand
GCCGCCAAGGATTGCCGGCGTGTTGACCAGCACGCGTCCCGTCGGCACCGTGGCGTAGCGCGCCACCACTTGCGGGTCGTTGGCATGGATGACGGCCGAATGGCCCCAGCCCTCGAACTTTGCGATTGCGTGCGACAGTTCGATGCCGTGAGCGACATCGCGCGCCTCGTAGAAGGCCAGCACCGGGTTCAGCTTTTCCGCCGTCAGCGGCCTCTGCCAACCGATCTCGCTCTCTTCGGAAACCAGGCAGCGCGTGCGCGGCGGGATCGAGAAGCCGGCCTTGCCCGCAAGGGAAGCTGGCGACTGGCCGACATTTTCGGGATCCATGCGCTGGCGGCCAAGGAAGATCACCTTCGCCAGCCGGTCCGCTTCTTGCGGCGTCATGAAATAGGCGCCGCGCAGCTTCAGCTCGTGGCGTAGTTCGCGCGCCACTGCCTTGTCGGCGATCACCGCCTGTTCGGAAACGCAGGCCGTGCCGTAGTCGAAGCTCTTCGAGGTGATGATCTGCTCGGCAACCTCGCCGATCTCGCCGGCCTTCGAGGCGTGCACGTAGCAGGGCACGTTGCCGGCGCCGACCGCCAGCGTCGGCTTGCCCGACGAATAAGCCGCACGCACCATGCCGGGTCCGCCGGTTGCCATCACCACCGAGGTGCGGCGATGCTTCATCAGTTCCGCCGTGCCCTGGATCGTCACCTGGTCGAGGCACTGGATCAACCCCCTCGGCGCGCCCATCTGTTCGGCGCACTCCGCCATGATCCGCACCGTTTCCATGCCGCATTTCACGCCGCGCGGATGCGGGGCGCAGACAATGGCATTGCCGGCCTTCACCGCCGAAAGCACCTTGTAGATAATCGTCGAGGTGGGGTTTGTGACCGGGATCAACGCGGCAACGACGCCCATCGGTTCGCCGATCGCCGCAACCTTGGCCGCATCGTCTCGCCACAGCACGCCAAGCGTCGTCACGCCGCGCAGCCAGTCGGCGACGGAAAGCGCGTTGAACAGGTTCTTCACACGCTTGTCGGCGACATTGCCGTAGCCGGTTTCCTCCACCGCCATCTCTCCGAGGCGCTTTGCCTCCGGCTCGACGGCGCGCGCCATGGCGTCGACAATCGCATTGATGCGCGCCGGATCCGTCCCCAGGAACTGCCGATAGGCCTCGAAAGCCGTCTCCGCGCAGCGCCGCGCTGCAGCAATCGACTTCAGGTCATCATCCATGGCGCGAAGCCCCTGCAATGGCGTCGAGCACGCGCCGCGCCTCGTCGAGGTTGGTGGCGTCGATGCCGATCGCGTCCAGCCTGCGGCCCGCCGGCCCGATATCGGCTCCCAGCACCGTCGAGGCGAGCGTGATCATCGCCTGTGTCGCCGGCGCGTCGATGCCCGCGATCCGCGCTGCAGAGGCAAGCGGCGCGAGAGAACCGATGGTGGCGCAGCGGATGATTCCGGCTGACGCCTTCGTGTCGGGAACCGGGCGACGCCCTGGCCCGCGCGACGCTCCGGCGTGGGTTGCAATCCAGGTGTCGTCATCCGGCAGGTCGCGCACGCCGAACCGCGCGGCAACCTTGCGCCGCTCCGCCGCCAGCCGAGCAATCACCGACGCCTGCCCAGGGCCGATCAGGGCGCGAAAGCTGCGATTCTCATCGAGCGGGACGCCGCCCATCGGAATCGCCGGCCCGCCGTCGCCCATCGCCGCGCCGCCAAGCAGCAGCGCCGGAACCTCGACCAGACCCGAGCCGTCCATGAATCCGCTATGGATCGTGCCGATGGCCGGTTGGATGTTCGGCAGGAAGCGCTGCAGCGCGGTGAGCACCTCGGGCCGGCCGGCGGGCAGCGTAGCGGCCGCTATCGGCCCTGCAGCGGCCAGGTTCAGCCTCGCACCGTTGGCGTCAATCCAGAAGGGAAGCCCTTGCGCCTCGACGATCGTGATGTCGGCCTTGCAGCCGCCAACACGGAGCAACCATGCAGCTTCGGCCGCGCCAAGCGTGCGGCCGGGCGCGATCACCAGCACCTGCCCGTCCTTGAGATGCTCGGCGAGCACCATCGCGTAGGTGCGCTGCTTGTGCACCGGACCTGTGAGGAAGATCGCTTGCGCCATGCCCACCGCCGCATCCAGCTCGCCGGTGGTGCGGATCGACGGCGCCCCGTCGCGGTCGGTCTGGAAGGTGCCGATCGGCCCTTCGCCGCGCAGCGTCACGCCGCCTGCGCGGCGCAGCTGCTCGAGTTCTGCGCCGTAGGCGGAAAACAGCGTCACCGCCGCACCTTCGGCAAGGCAGAGCGCGGCCAGCATCAGCGCATCGGCGCCGCCGCCGAGCACGGCGATGCGGTCGAAGCGCAGCGCGGAACCCGCTTCGGGTCCGCGGGGCCGCGCCGCCATCGCGCTGGCGAATTCCTCGAATTGCGATCCGATCATGCGTCGTCGCCTTTCGGCTGCAAGCGATTGGTTCCGCTGACGATACCGGCGGCCCGGCTCGCGCCGGACGCCCTGTCACGCTGCGGACAATCCGGGACGATTACTCGGCCGAGCCGGGCCCGAGCCGCGCGATGATGGCTTCCAGTTCGTCATGCGGGCGCGGGATCACATGCACCGCAACCACTTCGCCAACCTTGTTGGCGGCGACCGAACCGGCATCGGTGGCGGCCTTCACGGCGCCAACCTCGCCGCGCACCAGCGTCGACACAAGCCCGCCGCCAGACTTCGTCTGCGCGATGATCGTGACGCTCGCCGCCTTCACCATCGCGTCGGCCGCCTCGATCGCCGCGACGAGGCCGCGGGTCTCGATCATTCCGAGCGCCATCTGGCCACTGACCGGTTTCGCCATGTTCGTTCCTCCTTGGATATCGGGTTTGGGCCTCACGCCCGGATGTCGATGTGATCGATGATCGCCGCAGCCACCATGTCGACGGGAAGGCCGCCGGTGCGGGCCGCAACGCGCGCCGCCGAGCCGGAGACGACGAGAACAAGATCGCCGACACCCGCCGAGCAGGCATCCGCCACCACCACCGCCGGATCCAGCACCTTGCCTGCGCCGTCGACGATGTCGGCGACCAGCAGCGTCAGGCCGGAAAGCTTCGGGTCTTTCACCGTCGCCGTTGCCGTGCCGGTGATGCGCGCGATCCTCATGATCAGAAGTTCCTGATGTATCGGTCGGTCTCGACCTGCGTCACCTGGTTGTCGAAGAAGCCGGCCTCGCGCTCGCTCTGCTGCACGTAGATTTCGTACATGTGCTCGCCAAGCACCTGCTTCATGAACTCCGAGCCCCGCGCTGCTTCGATTGCGTCGCGGATGTTGGTCGGGATCGGCGCAGCATCTGCTTCCTCGTAGGCGTTGCCGAGCGAAACCGCCGTCGGCTCCATCCCCTGCTCGATGCCATCGAGACCGGCGGCGATGTCGGTCGCCAGCAGCAGGTAGGGATTGGCGTCGGCGCCGGCGTCACGCTTTTCGGCGCGCACCGCGCTGTCCTCGCCTTCGATGATGCGGATGCCGACGGTACGGTTGTCCGGCCCCCATGAAGTGTTGACCGGGCAGAAGGTGTAGGGACGGCGGCGGCGAAAACCGTTCGGCGTCGGAGAACCGCACAGCGCCGTTTCGGCCATCCGCTTCTGCAGGCCGGCGACGAACTGGCGTCCGGTCGCGTTCAGCTTGCCCTTTTCGGCGAAGGCGTTCTTTCCGTCCTTCCACAGCGAATAATGGGTGTGGAAGCCCGAACCCGACATGTCGATGAATGGTTTCGGCATGAAGGTCGCGACATAGCCGTGCGCACTCGCCAACTGCTTCACGAGAGTACGGAACAGCACGACGCGGTCCGCCGAAGTCAGGGCATCGGCGTAGCGGATGTTCACTTCCACCTGCCCCGGCGCGTACTCAGGGTTGGACTGCTCGATCGGGATGCCGGTTTCGTTGATCTGCTGGCGAATGGCGCCGAGCACATGCTCCATCTCGGCGGCGCGCACCAGCGAATAGACCTGGATGTCCTTGTCCTTCGGGCGCAGCGTTTCGGGATCGAGCAGGTAGAATTCAAGCTCGGCGCCGACACTGACCGTGTAGCCCATGGATTTCGCGCGCTCCACCTGGCGCAGCAGCGCCTCGCGCGGATCGAGCGGCACCGGCTTGTGGTCCATGCCTTCGGCACGGCCCATGCACACAGCCACGCCCGGCTCCCATGGCATGGCGACGGGTTCCTGGATCGGGAACATGTGCATGTCGGGATAGCCGTTGCCGAAATTGACATAGGGCGTGTCCCAGACATCGGAAGTCATGTCGATGGCGAACAATGCGATCGACAGGGCGTTACCGGACTTGCAGGTGGTCTCCCAATGGGTTGACGGAATGCGCTTCCCGCGCATGATGCCGTTGAGGTCACCGATGCCGAGCGCGATTGTGTGCGTCCCTTCCGGCAGCTTGTAGACCTTGCCTGCCATTTAGTCCTCCCCTGTGCGCCACTTGATGATTGGCTGTATTCTGAATACAGTATGCAGATATCCGGTCTTTGGCAAGAGGGTGTTTGGCGGTGAAGAGCGAAGCGATCGTGGTGGGCGCCGGCATTGCGGGCGCCATGACGGCCCTGCACCTGGCGCGCCGGGGCGTGAAGACGAAGCTGATCGATCGCTGGGAACCGGGACACTCTCGCGCTTCGTCAACAGACTATAACCGCGTCATCCGCGCAATCCATGGCCGTGACGAATTCTATACGCTGTGGGCGCGCGAGAGCTGGAACCGCTGGCTGGAACTGCAAGCCGAGACCGGCCAGCGGCTGATCTATCCGTGCGGCGCGCTGATCCTCGCCACAGCCGGCCATTGCCATTGGGAAGACGCCACGGCCGAGACCTTCACCAAGCTCGGTGTCCCCTTCCACCGCTTCACCCCTGACGAGATCGCGGTGCGGTTTCCGCAATTTGACCCGACCGGCATCTCCTACGCACTCTACGAACCCGAAGCCGGGATGGTGATGGCGCATCGCGGCGTCATCACCGCCGTCGACCTGTTTCGCAAGGCCGGCGGCATCGTACAGCGCGGGCATGTGAAGACGGACGAACGTGAACGCCTGATGCTGGACGGCAAGCCGCTGGAGGCCGATCTTGTCGTCGTCGCAACCGGCGCCTGGATGGGCGAGATGTATCCGCGCACCATCAAGCCGATCTCGCGCGTTGTCGGCGTGAACGTGCTGTACACCTCGACGCCAGACGGCAGCACCGCCTTCGACCAGGAGAACATGCCCTGCTGGATCGACCACGGCGAAACCTCGTTCGGATTGCCCTCAGCGGAAGGGTCCGGCGTCAAGGCGGCGGTGGTCATCCCGGACCGCATCGACCTCGACAAGGACGAGCGCCTGGTCCGCCGCGAGACGCTCGCGCGCACTCGCGCCTACATAAAGAAGCGGTTCCCCGGCCTCGTCGGCCAGCCGGTGGTCGATTCGAAGTTCAACCAGATCAGCCTGACACCCGACACGCATTTCATCGTTGACTGGCATCCCGAGCACAAGAACGTGCTGCTGGCCGGCGGCTGCTCCGGCCATCTCTACAAGCACGGCCCGGTCTTCGGCGATTTCGTCGCCGGCGTCGGCATGCGCGATTACGGCACGGCCGACCGGTTCAGGATTGCCGGTCGCAAGAAACTGTCGCCGAAGGAAAGCCCGAGCGGCAGGTGAGAGTCGCCGGACTACGCCTGCCCGTTCATCTCGCGATAGCGGCCGGCATTGGGGCAGAAATCGTCGGCGCTGAGACTGTCGTCGCCGTCAAGATAGCGCGAACACTCGCCGACATGGCCGCAATCGGCGCAGGCGAGCGCAACATCCAGCGCGACGCCCCGGTTGGCGTCGATGCGCGCCGGGCCGACGCCGTAATGCGCCGCCATTTCCACCATGCGCTCGCGTACATCGTCGCGCGCCGAAACGAGCCGACGCGCATCGACCGGCGACACGGCGGTGTCGGCCGCGAAGAACTCGCCCTGCCGGGAAATGTAATCGAGATCGTTGGCCTTTTCGCCCCAGATCCGGAACTTCTCGAGGATCGACGTCATGATTTCCTCCATTTCAGCACAAAGGAAAACATCGCGACGCGGGTGCGCGCCTTGATCCGGATCAAGTCAACAACCGGTTAAGTTGCCACCGGTTCAGGCGATGACACCGATCGACCGGGCGAAATCCCGTCCCGACACGCCAGAGCGCAGGAAATCCGCCGCCTGCCGCGCGAAAAGCTGCCCGGCGACAGCGCCTTCATCGAGGGACTGGCGGGCGAACGCCGCCCGCTCCGCATCGAGCTTGCCGCCTTCCACCAAGTCGATCACCGCTTCCACATAGCCGCGTTCGTATTCGGGATGGAACTGGACCGACAGCGCCGGAAAATCATAGGCCAGCGCGGCGATCGGGCAATGCGCCGCCGACGCCAGCACCTCCGCACCGGGAGGCACGGTCCTCACCTGGTCCTGATGCAGGAAATAGGCGTCGAATTGCTGCTCTCCCCAACCGACCCGGCGCGTCCCCGCCACGTAGCCCGTACCGGCCTTTTCGGCCATGCCGCCGAATGTGTCGGCCATCAGTTGGTGGCCGAAGCAGATGCCGAGGACCGGCTTGCCGGCCGTGCGGATTTCGCCGAGGAAGGCGCGCGTCGGCGCCATCCAGGCCGGAGAGTCATAGACGCCCATTTCCGACCCGGAGACCACCCAGGCATCGTAGGCGTCGACCGACGGAAGCGCGTCGCCTCCCCATACGTCGATGCGATCGATCGCTACTCCGGGCATCTGCGGCGAAAGCCAGTCGACGATCACACCGCCGACGGATGGCCAGGCGGCCAGACGCGGCGGATTGGGCTGGCAGCAATCGAGAACGGCAACGCGCATGAAGGCAGGACCTACCAGGAAAACGCCTTGTCGATACCTGCCATCTTGACCCCGGTAAAGGCCGACGCCTCGAACGACATGGCGCGCAGATCCTCGGTTTCCAGGTTGTGCACCGAAGACTTGCCGCAGGCCTTCGCCAGCGCGGTTATCTCCATCGTCATGGCGGTGAGGTAACGCGCCACGCGCTCGGCGCCCGCATGCGGATCCATGCGCTTTTCCAGTTCCGGGTCCTGCGTCGCGACGCCGACCGGGCAGCGGCCGGTGTGGCAATGGTGGCAGGCCCCGGGCGAGGTGCCAAGCGCACGGTAGTCGTCGAGATAGCGCGGCGAGTTGCAGCCGAGCGCCATCATCGCCGCATTGCCGATCATCACCGCATCGGCCCCGAGCGCCAGGCACTTGGCCGCATCGACGCCGGAACGGATGCCGCCGGCCGCAACGAGGCTGACCTTGCCGGTCATGCCCGCTTCGTCGAGCGCCTCGCGCGCGGCGCGGATCGCCGAGATGGTCGGAATGCCGGTGTGGTTGAGCAGCAGTTCCGGCGAAGCGCCGGTGCCGCCCTCGGCGCCGTCCACCACCACCACGTCCGCGCCCGCCTTGGCGGCGATGGCGACATCGTAGCGCGGTCGTGTCGCGCCCATCTTGATGAAGATTGGCACCTTGTAGTTGGTGGCGATGCGCAGTTCCTCTATCTTCACCGCAAGATCGTCCGCGCCGAGGAAATCGGGGTGGCGGATGGTTGAGCGCTGGTCGACGCCCTGTGGCAAGGTGCGCATCTTGGAGACGCGCGGGCTGACCTTCATGCCGAGCAGCAGACCGCCGGTACCGGGTTTTGCCCCCTGCCCCACCACGATTTCCAGCGCGTCGGCGCGCCGGATATGATCGAGATCAACGCCATAACGCGCCGGCGACATCTGGTAGAGCAGCGTCTTCGACGCGGCGCGTTCCTCCTCCAGCATGCCGCCCTCGCCGGTGCAGGTCATGGTGCCGACCTTGGAGGCGCCGTGGCCCAGTCCGGCCTTGGCCGAGGCCGAAAGCGCGCCGAACGACATCGAGGCGATATAGATCGGGATCTTCAGTTCGATCGGCTTTTCGACAAGCCCGCGACCGCCGCCGAGGATCGTCGTCGTGTCGCAGCTTTCGCGATAGCCTTCCAGCGGCAGGCGGGTCATCGACGCCGGCACGAAGGTCAGGTCATCGAAGGTCGGCATCCGCTTGTTGAAGGTGTTGAACCCGCGCACCTGGTAGCGCCCGAGTTGCGCCAGCGCATGCACTTCCGAGATTGCCTCCGGCGTCCAGCGCGTCGAACCGCCCTCGTCGTAGGATGAGGGGACGCCGGCCGGCCGGCCGTCGATCGCGCCGTCGCGAAACCGGACGGACTCTTCCGATGGCTGCGGGAACGGATACTGGTAAGGGGTGTTCAGATCATCAGCCATGCGCTTGCATCCCGGCTTTCGAAGTACCAGAGGCGCTGTCCGGAAATCATCTTGCGCCAGTTGCGAGAAGAATCGACCAGCCCGAGCGGTTCGAGAATTGCGTCGACCTCGGCCACCTCTTCGGCCGTCGGCTCGACCACCTTGACGTCGACGCCGAGACTGTCGACCGGGCCGGCCACCCACACCTCGCCCTGCCACAGTGCATCGGCGCAGGAATGGCCCGCCCCGCCAAGCGCGATGATCTTGCCGGAATGGGCCATGAAACCGGATTGGTAGCCGATCCGGCCCTCGACGATGATGTTGCCGCCCTTCATCGCGACACCGCAACGCGGCCCGCTGTCGCCCTTCACGTGGATGGTGCCGGAGATCATCGCGGCGCCGACGCTCATGCCGGCATAGCCGCCAACCGTGATGTGGCTGTGGTGCATGCCCTCGCCCACCGCCCAGCCGGCGTTGCGCTCGATCGTCACCGTCGCGCCCTTGCTCAGGCCGCCGCAATAGTAGCCGACCGAGCCTTCGAAATGCACGTTCGCGCCTTCCGGCAGGCCAACGCCGAGATTGTGGCGCGAAAGCGTGTTGCGCACGATCACCTTGTGGCCGGCAGCGCAAGCCGCCTGGATCTCCTCGTTGATTTCGCGGATATGGCGCTTGCCCGCCTCGACGATCACCTCGCTCATGCCGCGAGACTCCGGTTGCCGACGCCCCAGATGCCGGTCAGCGACGGGCCGTCATGGTTGATGACATCGCATTCGCCGGTAAAGATGCGGCGCACCGCCTGTTCTTCGGTGGCCGCGGCCATCTCGCCGCCCTGCTCCACCACGACCAGCGGCTTCATCGCGAAGCGGTCCTTGGCAAAGCCGATGCCGTCGGCGTCGGCAATCATGTAGGTGAAGACGCCGTCGATGGAGGTGATCGATTTCTTGAGCGCCTGTGCGGGCGTCAGCCCACTTGCGATCTGGTCGGAGACCCACACCGCGATCAGTTCGCTGTCGTTCTGCGTCAGGAACCGGTAGCCCTTGCGCATCAGCCGGTCGCGCCAGGTGTAGTAGTCGGTGATCTGGCCATTGTGGACGATCGCCACATCCGGGAAGGGTCTTGCCCAGAACGGGTGGCTGGCGTTCGGCACCACCGAGCTTTCGGTCGCCAGGCGCGCATGGCCGAGGCCGTGTGTACCCAGCATGTCGCGCACGCCGTGCTTGTCGGCCACCGCCTTCGAGCCGCCGATATCCTTGATGATTTCAAGCGAGCGGCCGCAGGATTGCACCTCGAAGTGTTCCACCATCGTGTCGGCGTCACGAATCCAGCGCGCGATGTCGCGCGGGTCGCGGATTATCATGCGGGCGCTGTAATGCTTGTGATCGTCGGTGAGGAAGGTCGGATCCTCAAGGAAGTCGGACCCGTGCGCCTTCAGGATCGCGCGGAACTCCTCCATGTCCCGGCCGAGGCGGTTCTTGTCAAACCCCATGCCGCGCAACACATATCCGGTGTCGCGCGCCGGACCATAGATCGCAAAGCCGGTCGAATCGGCGCCGCGATGCTCCTGCGCATCCATGAGTTCGACCAGATCGGCGCCGACCCGGCCAATTCCGGTCAATATCCGGCCTGCTATGCCGCACATGGGCTCCTCCCGCTGCATCCTTTTGTGTATACTGTATTCAGTATCCATTCGAAGCGCAAGAACCCTGTGCGACAATCGACGGAATTGCGGCGGGGCAGAGATACTGTATATCGCACCTTCGGATACCGTATACAAAAAACAGTCTAATCGACGGGGAAACGCGCATGGCCCTCAAGACCATCAAGCTGGAGCGCCAGCGGCTCGCCGATATCGTGTACGACCAGTTGCTGGCGGCAATCCGCAGCGGCGATATCTCCGGCGACGAGCAACTGGTGCAGGAGAAACTCGCCGAGCAACTGCAGATCAGCCGCACCCCGGTGCGCGAGGCGTTGCTGCGGCTGGAGCAGGAGGGAATCCTCGTTTCCTCGCCGCGCGGCGGTTTTTCCCTGTACATGATGACGAGGGAAGAGGTGCGCGAACTCTACCAGGCGCGCGCTGCGATTGAGGGCCAGTCGGTGCGCATCCTCGCTTCGAGGAACGACGCCGCCACCAACAGGCGCCTGCGCGAGGTGATCGAGCGCGAGGAGAACATCTCCTCGCCGTCGGTGGACGCGTACTTCCACGCCAACCGAAAAATCCACCGCACCATGGTGGAATTGACGGGGAACCGTTACCTCCTGGAAATGTTTGACAATATCTGGAACCGGGCGACGTCTTACAACCTGTTCTCGGCAATCGAGAAGCTCGATCTCGCCAAGTCGCTGGGGGATCACCTGCGTCTGGCGGATGCGATAGAAACCGGCAATCCAACCCTTGCAATGGAAGCCATCGTCGATCATATAGCGCACGGTTTCGATCTTCAGATCGAGGCGCTTGAAAGATAGCGAACTATGCCGGCCGGGTGGTTGTCCCGGTACTGTAAGCCATAGCCGCAACGCTCTCACCACAATCGAGATGCGCCAGGGTTGACGGGAGCCGCCATGAAGGTCGCCATCCTGCTGACCGACGTCGACGATTCGGCGTTCACCCGGTCCTTTCCCGACGATGCGGAGAAGTTCCGCCGCCTGCTGCAGCCCTTGCGGCCGCAGTGGAGTTTCGTCACGTATTCGGTCAAGGACGGGATCTTTCCCGCCCGTATCGCCGACTACGATGCCTACCTGATCACCGGCAGCCCGGCCTCGGTGCATGACGACCGGCCGTGGATCGCGCGCCTGTTCGACCTGATCCGCGCTGCGCATGAAAGGCGCATTCCGCTCGCCGGCGCCTGCTTCGGGCATCAGGCGATCGCCAAGGCGCTCGGCGGAGAGGTGGCGAAGAACGAGGCCGGTTGGGGCCTTGGCGTCACCACGACCAAGTTCACGCGCCATCTCGGCTGGATGGACGAACGCCATGAATCGTTGAGGCTTTACTGCGCCCACAACGAGCAGGTCGTGCGCCTGCCGGACGGCGCGGTCGTTCTCGGCCACGACCCGATTGCTGCGGTTTCGGCCTATTCGATTGGCGACCATGTCCTGTGCACGCAGCACCATCCGGAAATGACGCCGGACTATGTCGACGGACTGCTCGATTACATTGAGGCCGACATCGACCCCGCAGTCATGGCAAAGGCGCGCGACTCCGTGAAGGGCGGGGCCCAAGGCGGCGAATTCGCACGCTGGATCGTCGATTTCTACGACGCGGCCCATAAAGCACGCGGCGCGCAATCCCACCACCGCAGCCATCGCGAACGCCCGGTTTGGCAGGACGGCGAACGCAAGGCGGCATGACCGCTGCGGCAGGATTAAAACGTCGTTCGATCAAATTGAATTGTTTGGACGCCTGTATCGTGCGTCCTGTTGGGGCGTCAGGCGGCTTTCCACCAGTTTGGCGCCACGACAAGCGGCGACAAGTCGCCCGTGTCAAGCTCGGCAAGCATCCGCGAAATAGTACGCCCATCCGGCAGGGCGTCACCACAAATGTCCTGGAGCGGAGCCAACACGAAAGCGCGGGCGCCGATCTGCGGATGCGGGACGGTCAGGCCTGGCTCGTCGATGTTTGAGCTGCCGAAAAACAGGATGTCGATATCGAGCGTGCGCGGACCCCAGCGCTCGCGCCGCACTCGACCGCCGGCGGTTTCCAGCGCCTGCAACGCAAAGAGCAGGTCGCGCGCGCCAAGTCTGGTTTCAATCAGCGCCGCAGCGTTGAGGAAGTCGGGCTGATCGGTCCTGCCCCAGGCCGGGGTGCGCCAAAGCCGCGAAACGGCGCGAACGGTCACCTGCGGATCCGCGTCCATGGCCTGCAACGCCCTCGCCAACGCGGCGCGGACATCGCCGACATTGCCACCCAGCCCGAGCAGCGCTTCGCACGGTTCACTGTGGCCAGCCAATCACCACCTCGACATGATCGAGCACGCCGGGAACCGGAGCGTTCGGTTTGCGCACGGTCACCTCGGCGCGCTCCACCTGCGGGAATTCGGCGCAAAGCGCTTTTGCGATCTCCAGTCCGAGCGCCTCGATCAGGAAACGGCGATGCCCGGTGACGATGGATTCGATTACGCGGAAAGCCGTGCCGTAGTCGACGGTGTCGGTAATGGAATCGTTGTTGAGCGCATCGCCGGCGAAGATGTCGAGCACGGCGTCGACATAGAAGCGCTGACCGAGGGTTTCTTCCTCGTCATGCACGCCATGGCGGGCGAAGAAAGCGCAGTTTCGCATGCGGATCTGGTATTTCACGGACCTGAACTCCCTTGCGCGGCCAGAACGGCGTCGGCGAATGCAAGCGCGTCGCGGTTGCCGGCGATCTCGTGGACGCGAAACAGGCTTGCGCCCCGCATGCGCAGTATCGCGGTTGAGGCGGCGGTGGCAATGTCGCGATCGGACGCGCTTGCGCGTCCGGTCGCAGCGCCGAGGAACCTTTTGCGCGAAGCGCCGGCGAGCAACGGAAATCCAAGCGCCTGCAACTCGGCGAAACGGGCGCAAAGGGCGAGGTTCTCGCCAGCATCCTTGGCGAAGCCGAAACCGGGATCGAGCACGATGGCGTCACGCGGCACGCCTGCCCTGTCGGCAATGTCCAGCGACACCTCGAAGAAAGCGATCTGGTCGGCGATCACATCGGGCAGCTTCTCGCGCTCGCGGCCGGTATGCATGATGACCAGCCCGGCGCCGAGATCGGCGGCGACCCGGGCAATATCCGGCTCGCGTTGCAGGCCCCAGACGTCATTGACGACATGCGCTCCGGCCTGGAGCGCCATCCGCGCGGTCTCGGCACGGTAGGTATCGACGGAAACCAGCGCGTCGGTTTCACTGGCGAGGCGCCTGATCACCGGAAGCGCACGGGCCTGCTCGGTCGCAGCATCGATCGGCGCCCCGCCCGGTCTGGTCGATTCGCCGCCTGTATCGAGGATGGCGGCGCCTTCGGCAAGCATTGCCTTTCCCGCCGCGACCGCCTTGTCGGCGTCATCCAACAGCCCGCCATCGGAAAAGGAATCAGGCGTGACGTTGATCACGCCCATCAGTACGCCGCGCGGCCCAAGCAGGAGCGAGCGCCCATGCGCCAGCCTCCAGGTCCACAACCGGTGTTCCGCGTCCTCAGCCATCGATGTCAGTTCATCATGTCCGTTGCCAGCATGGTAACGGCGACGCCTGGCTGCGTCGGCGCGAAAAGCGACCCTGCGCGGTCAGTTGACGCCAAGCTTCTTTTGCAGGTTCGTCGATGATGTCGTGTACTGGAACACGATCCGCTCGCCGGGGCTGACGATGCGCTTGGCGGCCTGTGTCATCAGCGCCGCCTCGTGGAAGCCCGAAAGGATCAGCTTCAGCTTGCCGGGGTACCAGTTGATATCGCCGATGGCGAAAATGCCGCTTTGCGAGGTCTCGAATTTCTCGGTATCGACCGGAACAAGGTTTTCATGCAGGTTCAGGCCCCAGTCGGCGATCGGTCCGAGCTTCATGGTCAGCCCGAAGAACGGCAGCATGCGAGTGCAGGCGATCGCGACATCGCCGTCACCGCCCTTGACCACAACGGATGACAGCAAGCCGCCTGCGCCCTCCAGGCTCTTCACCTGGCCAACCTCGAAACGCACCTTGCCTTCCTCGCGCAGGGCAAACATCTTGTTGACGCTGTCGGGGGCGGCGCGAAACTCCGGCCGGCGATGCACCAGCGTGATCGAACGCGCGATCGGCTGCAAGTTCAGGGTCCAGTCGAGTGCGGAATCGCCGCCGCCGACAATCATCACATCCTGGTCGCGGAATTCCTCCATGCGGCGCACGGAATAGAACACGCTCTTTCCCTCATAGGCCTCGATGCCCTCGATCGGCGGGCGCTTCGGTTGGAAGGAGCCGCCGCCGGCGGCGATCACCACCACCTTGCAGGCGAATTTCTCGCCTTCATCGGTCTCCACGATGAAACTCTCGTCCGGCTGGCGTTCAAGCCTCGTCACCATGCGGTTGAAATGAAACTGCGGATTGAACGGCTCGATCTGCTTCATCAACTGGTCCGTCAGTTCCTGACCGGTCACCACCGGAAGCGCCGGAATGTCGTAGATCGGCTTTTCCGGATAAAGCTCGGCGCACTGGCCGCCAGGCCGGTCGAGAATATCGATCAAGTGGCATTTCAGATCATAGAGGCCGAGTTCGAACACCGCAAAAAGCCCGACAGGCCCCGCGCCAACGATCACGACATCGGTTTCAATCATTTCGGACATGGAGATCACATGAGGGTTGGGCCGCAGACGGCTTGAAGTCATGCGGCGTCGGGGAAAGCGGCCGCGTCAAGCCTGCCGTTCGGGCACGCGCACAACGAGCCCGTCAAGCGCGTCGCGCACCTTGATCTGGCAGGAAAGCCGGGAATTCGGCCGCACGTCGAAGGCGAAGTCCAGCATATCCTCTTCCATCGCCTCCGGCTTGCCGACCGCATTCGTCCAGGCGTCGTCGACATAGACATGGCAGGTTGCGCAAGCGCATGCGCCGCCGCACTCGGCCTCGATGCCCGGCACGGCGTTGCGGATGGCGTTTTCCATCACCGTCGAACCATTGACGGCGTCGATTGCGTATTCGGTGCCGTCGAAGGCGATGATTGTAATGGCGGTCATGAACGGGAGATCCGGCGGAAAGGAAGGCGTGTTCGCGCCGAGATAGCCACTGGCGGCGCATTGTCAAGGAAATCCCCTTCCCCAACCTGTCCGGCAATTGGAAAGCCATTCCGGCAATCTCGACGCAATAGCGCCCTCACGCATCGCCTGTTGCGGTACATGGCCCTGATTTTGCGCGATTTTCCAGTGAGCGCCGACGCCTGGCGCCTGCGAGTCAGACCGTCGCCATGCGCTCAGCGCGAGATCGACGCGATGAAGTCGCGCACTTCGGCCACGCGCGCTTCCAGCTGGCGCATCGCGTTGCGATCGCTCGGCGCCTCCTCGATGCGCTCGGCGCATTGCGCCAGTCCAAATGCCCCGACACCGCGCGCCGACCCCTTGAGCGTGTGGGCCAACCGCTTGCGCGCTTCAGATTTCGCGCCGCGCAGGCTTTCGGAAAGAGAGAACGCCTGGCGGCTGAACATCGACAGCACTTCGCGTTCCAGGTCGCGATCGCCCATGGTCTGGGTAGCCAGATGCACAAGGTCGATCGGTCTGCCACTCGAAAAGCGGTTCGTCTCCCCTCCCGGCATGTCGTATTCCACTTGCAAGGCTCGGCCCATCGTCCTTTTTCTCCGCATCTTGTCCCGGATCGGCATGATCCCGACCGGCGGTGACGGCCGCGTTAACCGACGCGCCTGAATGACGGGGAATTTGCGCCTGTGGTTTCTTGTGCGTTAATCACAATCTCGCCGATTTTTCAGCGGAAAGCGGCCATCGTTAACTTTATCTTTAAACATTTGGGAATTGCCGCGCTTGCCTGTTTCAATTGCCCCCCTGTGCCAGTACGATGCAGTCGGCCCGGTATGCGCGCGCAGATGCGGAAAAATGGGCGGGTGCGCCGGAAACAGAAAATCCGCTTCCCCAAAGCGGAATGCCGCCATGGCGGCCAGGGATAAATGCGAGTTCCCGGTCATCCCGGGATGAGTGAGAGTGCGAGGCGCGCTGCGATGGCGGTGAACAAGACCCCCCGTAAACCCGAAGCCGAGATTGATGACGCCCTGGCGCAAGCGCTGGAAAGCGACCTCACGGCCGAAGGTCTGGAACTGAGCGAGGAGCTTGCGCTCGACGACTTCGAGGCCAAGGTTTCGCGCGCCACCGAGGAACTCGCCCGTTCGCAGGACGCCACGCCACCTCCGGCGCAGCCACGCCAGGCATTCGGTCCGCCTGCCTCGCCGCGCCGCCCTCAACCGTTTGCGCCCGCCAATGACGATCGCACGCGCAATGCCGCGCTGATGCGCGAACTGGAAGCGCCGCGCGGCGGCGCTTTCCTGATCGCCGCCATTGTCAGCCTTGTTTGGATCGCGCTCGTCGCAGCCGTCTCGCATGCCCTATATGCGCCGGAAATCTGGCGTATTGGTTCCGCCTCGGCGCTTGCCGAAAATCCGCAGGCGATCGTTGCGCTGGTAGTCGCCTTGCTGCCCGTGCTCCTGTTCTGGACGGTCGCGGTGATCTCCCGCCGCGCTTCGGAAATGCGGCACATGGCGAATGCGATGAGCCGAATCGTTTTCCGTTTTGCCGAGCCGGAAGCGGCCACAGCCGAACGCGTCGGCGTGGTTGGGCAGGCCGTGCGCCGCGAAATCACGGCCATGAACGAAGGTCTTGCCAAATCGCTTGAACGCGCCAGCGAACTGGAGGCGATGGTTCAGGGCGAAGTGACCCAACTGGAACGCTCCCATGCGGAGAATGAAATCCGGTTGCGTTCGCTGATCGAGGATATCGGCCACCAGCGCGAAGGCATCATCAATCACGCCGAGCGCCTGCGCGCCTCCATCTTTGGCGCCAACGAACAATTGCGCGACGAACTGGCGGCTTCCGTCGACACGATCCGCGAAAACGCCAGACGCGCCGCCGAGGAACTCGCGGGCGCGCTGACAGCCAGCAGCAGCCAGGTTTTCGGAAAGATCAGCCTCGACGCCGAAACCGTCGGCGCCGACCTGACCCGGATTTTCGGCGAAGCGACCGGCAAGCTGACCAGCTCCGGCGAGGCGGTCGCAAGCCTGCTCGAAACACGTGTCGCGCGGCTGACCGAACAGGCTGATCTTGCCGGCGAGCGGCTAGGCGAGGTGATCGACAAGCGCGCCAGCGGCATGGTCTCCCTGTTGACAGGCGCGACAAGCACGCTGACCGCCGAGTTCGACGAGCGCCTCGGAGCGATCGACAAGGTGATCAGCGAGCGCGGGCGCAGCCTTCTTACCGATTTCGAGACGCGCGCGACCGCCTTCGATACCGGCGCCGAAAAGCTGAACCAGGCGCTGGAGGCGCGCGCGCGCCAGATCAACGAAACACTCGCCGACCGCACCCGCGAATTTGCCACCACAATGAGCGACGGTACGCAGCAGATCTCCACCCTGCTTGACGATTCGCGGCTCGACGTTGCGGCGCAGACCGAACTGCTGGTCACCTCGCTTTCAGCAGTTCTGGAGGAAAAGGCAAACGACTTTGCGACACGCCTATCCGACAGCACGATGCAGGTGACCGGGCTGATCGACGACAAGTCGGACAGTTTCCTCGGCGCGATTGCCGAGCGCGCCTCCGAGTTCAGCCGTGCCATCGATTCCCGCGCCAACGCTCTCAATGACGCCCTCGACGAACGGTCAAGTTCGCTGATCGGCGGCATCTACGAAAAAGCCGGCGCGATGAGCGACTCGCTCAAGATTGCGGCAAACTCGCTGCTGTCGGCGCTGGACGACCGGGCGGCCGGTCTGGTTTCCTCCTTCGACGACCGGGCCAATGCGCTGACCGGCGCGCTCGACACGCGCAGCGATACCTTTGCGAGCCGGTGGGAAGACCAGGCGAGCGGGTTCATTTCAGGAATGGACAAGCGCTCCGGCGACATGCTTGCCGCGTTGCACGAACGAACCGATGCGTTCGGCGCACTGCTCGGCGAGAATCGCTCCACCCTGATCGCCGCGCTCGATGAGCGCCACGGCAAGATGGCGACCGACTTCGACGAACGCTTCGGCGCACTGATAGGCGGCATGGAGGAGCGCTCGGAAGAGGTCAACCGCCGCATGGAGCTGTCCGCCAGCACATTTCTCTCGTCGCTGGGCGACCGCACAGCCTCGCTGCGCGACGACTTCGCGGCGCGTTCGGCAAGCCTGCTGCAAGGCCTTTCCGAACAGGTGCGCGACTTCACCGAAGGCTGGGACGAAAAGGCAATCGCGCTCAACACCGGCTTCGACATACGCGCCGGGCAGATGCATGACACACTCGATCAGAAATCGAATGCGCTGCTTGGAGGCATAGACACGCGCAGCACGGCGCTTGGCCGCGACATTGCCGCGCGGTCGGGTGAATTGCTCGGCGGTTTGGATGAACGCGCGGAAAACCTCATCTCTCGGTTTGACGACCGCGCCGGCGCGCTCGCCGGACATCTGGAGCAGCGGGCCACCGAACTGATCGGCGGTCTGGACAGCAGCACGGCCGGCCTCGCCTCGGCGCTCGATACACGGGTCGAGGCGTTTTCAGGCGCGCTGGATGAACGCGCGGAAAACCTCATCTCTCGGTTTGACGACCGCGCCGGCAAGGTGGCGTCAGACCTCGACCAGCGTTCAGCAACCCTTGTCGGCGGCCTCGACCGCAGCACAGCCGGGCTTGTATCGGCGCTCGATGCGCGCGCCCAGGCCTTCGAGACCGCGCTCGACAGCCGTTCTGACCGCCTTCTCGGCGGGTTCGACGAGCGCAACGAACGTATCGCCACCGAATTCGATTCCCGTTCCAGCGCTTTCATCGGCGAGATGGACCAACGGGCGAATGCGTTCTCCGCAACAATTTCTGACGCTTCCGCGCAAATGCTCGACGGTCTGGACATAAGGGCCGGCCAGATTCGCGACGATCTGGACGAGCGGGCGGTGCGCCTCTTCGGCGGCGTCGATTCGCGCAGCCAGGCTCTGGTCTCGGCCTTCGACCAGCGTTCGATCGCGTTCGACACTACAATGGATGAGCGTTCCCGCGCCCTGCTCGATGGCTTCGACGCCCGCGCGGGCGATTTCAACACCGCACTCGGTGGACGCACCGACGCCATCGAGTCGGCATTCGAGACCCATGCCAAAACGGTTCTCGGCGGCATGGACGAACGCACAACGACCTTGCGCAACGATTTCGACACGCTCTCCTCGGCCCTGATCGGCACGCTCGACAGCCGCACGACCGGCCTCGTTTCGGCGCTCGACGCCCGCTCCGGCGCTTTCTCGGAAGCTCTGGACGAAAAGGCGACCGGTCTGCTCGATGGCCTGGACGAGAGACGCAATCTTGTGGAGACCGGTTTCGATACGCGCGTTTCCTCGCTGATCGGCGAATTCGATCAGCGTATCCTTGAGGTCTCGGGCGCGCTGGACATGCGTTCCGGCGCCTTTGTGGATGCGCTGGAGAGCCGCAGTAGCGAACTGCTCGCTGGCATCGACGAACGTCACGCCGCTGCCGACGCCGGTTTCGACGAACGCGCCAGCGGCCTGCTCGGCGGGCTTGAAGGTCGTATCAGCCAGGTCGTCGATGCGCTCGACATGCGTTCAGGCGCATTCTCCTCGGCGCTGGACGACAAGACCGCCTACCTGCTGGAAGGCATCGACCGGCGCGCGGGCGCGGTAACGCAAGGGTTTGACGAACGGGCGGAAAACCTTCTTGGCGGCCTCGACGAACGCGCCGAACGCATGGCCATGCAGATGCAGGAAAAGAGCGACAGCCTGCTTTCGACCATGGCCGCGCGGGCCAATGGCATCGGCGTCGCCTTCGACGAGCGCGCCCGTTCAATCGCGTCGGCGATCGAGACCGGCACAAGCGCCCTGCAAGCCACATTGGACGACCGCGGCGCAAACCTGCTCGGCGCGCTCGACGACCGGCGCAGCACATTGACCGGCGCCTTCGATGCCCGCGCCGGCCAGCTTGAGCAGGCATTGCAGACGAGCGCGGACCGCGTTGGCGCCGCGCTCGAACAAAAATCCGATCGCCTTACCGCGGCGCTTGCGGCGCGCACCGAAGAACTGGAGACCACGCTGGCGCAAAGCCAGGCCGGATTCGACAACGCCATCACCGAAAAGGCGCGCGCCGTCGCCACATTGATGGATGACCGCACGCATTTCGTCACCGAGGCGATCGCCGGCAACATCGACCGCATCAACTCCGTGTTTTCGGAGCAGACCGGCGTCATCGACGAGCGTACCGGCACGATGCACAAGGCGCTGACAATGGGCGTCGACGGCATTCGCCGCACGCTGGAGGAAAGCGCCGGCGCAGTGGCCCGCAACCTTCGCGAGACGGTGCAGGAAACCAACACAAGCCTGCGCAGCGAAGCGGAGAAGACCGCGGAGTTGTTGTCCGGGCACGGCGAGGCGTTTGCAGAACGGGTTGGCGCGCGCATCGCCGAAAGCGATGCGCGGCTTCGCGACCATGCACAGAACATCCTTTCTGCCTCGGACCAGGCCACACATGGGTTCGGCGAACGGGTCAACGAGGCGACAAACAGGCTGCAGACCGGCATCGACGCCGCGACGCGCCTCGCCGACGAGCGCACCAGTGCAATATCCGCCACGTTTGAAAGCGGCGTGGAGCGCATCGCCTCCACCTTGCAGTCGCGAACCGAATCGGCCGTCAGCCTGCTCGGCGACAAGGCGACAGCCGCCGCCTCCTACATGCAGGCGCGCACGGAGGACGCCACGAACGCCTTCAACTCGCGCGTCGAGGCTGCGGCAAACGCCTTTGAGGAGCGCACAGACCGCACCGCCAAGGTGATCGAGTCCGTCGGCGAAAGCGCAGCGGAGGCGATTCGCGGACGTGCGCAATCGGCGGCAGAAATCCTGAAGACCAGAACCGAGGAGATCGCATTGACGCTCGGCGACGGCTCGGCATCCGCCGCCGAGCGGCTTGCCCCCGCGGCCGGCCAGGCGGCCGCCGCAATCGGCGAGCGCAGCGACGCGGCGGCGCGGATTTTGCTCCAGCGCACCGGGGAAATCGCCGATACCCTCGGCCGTGGCGCAGAATCGGCCGCGAACGCCTTCGAGACCCGCGCCAACCAGGCGACCGAGACCCTACGCGCCCAAACGGTGCAATCCGCCTCGCTTCTGGAAGAAGGCGCAGACGCGCTGAACAAGGCGCTTGATGCGCGCACCCGCGAAGCATCAGAAAGCCTGAAGGCCCGCACGCAGGAAACGGTGTCGGCCTTCGACAGCGCAACGACCGCAATGGCGCAGGCCATGCAGGCGCGCGCCGCAGAGACGGTGCAGAACCTGACGCAGGATGTCGAGACCGCGACCACCGCGCTCTCCCGCGGCGCCGATCTCGCCCGCGACGCCATCGTTACCCGCTCCACGGAAGCCGCGCGCACGCTTGGCGAACGTACGGCCGAACTCAACACGATGCTCGCCAGTCGTTCGGCCGAAATCGCGCAATTGCTCGATGAAACCGCGCGCCCGCTGGTGGACCAGTTCGCCGGCTCCGGCGAGGTCTTCGCCCAGCGCCTGAAGGACGCGACCGAATCGGCCACAGATCTGCTACGCTCCGAGAACAAGGCGCTCGTCGATGCGCTGACCGCGCGGACCGCCCAGACCCTGGCGCAAGTGGATGGCGCAGAAAGCCGGTTGGTTGGCGGCGTCAGCTCCATCCTGGAACGACTCTCGGCCTCGTCCTCGTCGCTTTCGGATCTGATAGCGCAGGCGTCGCACAATCTTGAATCCCTCGACAGCCGACTATCGCAGACGACTTCGCGCTTCGAGGTCAATGCAGGCCGTGCAGCGGAGTCGATCGCCACTTCGGTCTCGGCGCTCGACGGCAATATCGGTCGGCTCGACGGCGTGTCGGCCTCCACATTGTCGCAGGTCGCTGAAATCGCCGGCAAGTTCGAGGAGCATGGCGCGGTGCTGCAATCAGCGTCCGAACTGCTCGGCCAGGCGCAATCCTCGCTCGCCACCACGCTCGACGGCCGCCGCGACGCGCTGGAGCGCCTTATCGCCGGGCTGGTTCGCAAGTCGGATGAAATCTCCTCCACATTGCAGACGTACGAGCAAGTGGTGGCGCGCATGTTCGAGGACGCCGACAGCCGCACCCGCCAGACGGCCGAACGGTTGTCCACATCGCTGCAGGATGCGGTAAGCATCGCTGAATCGCGCAGCCGCGACACCGCTTCGGAGATTCTTTCGCAGCTTGCTGACGCTGTCTCGAAAGCCGAGGCGCAGTCGCGCGAGACGGCGGCGCACATGACCAATGTGATTGCCGAGACCTCCGATCTGGCGCAGGCCAAATCTCGCGAGGCGCTGGAGCGCATCGCGGCGATGATCATCGGTTCGTCGGAACAGGCGCAGAAGCGCGCCCGCGACACAGCCGAGCGCATTGGGGCGCTGATCGACGATGCCGCCGGCCGCTCTGCCGAGCGCTCGCGCGAAGCGATGGAAAAGCTTGCCGAACTGCTGGCGGAACTCGGCGATCAGGCGCAAAACCGCACCCGCCAGACCGCAAGCACCCTGTCGAAGGCCGTCGCCGAATCGATCGAGGACGCGATGGGCCGTTTCGATGCCGCGACGCAGGAATTGCGCAAGTCCTCGGAGACGATCCGCAGCGAACTGACGGAAACGCGCGAGGACTTGCGCCGCGGCGTGTTTGCGCTGCCGGAAGAAACGCGCGAATCCACCGCCGCCATGCGCCGGGCGGTCTCCGAGCAGATCAACGCGCTGAAGGACCTCGCCAGTATCGTGAAGACCTCCGGGCGCGCATTTGACGTGGCGCCCGCGCCGCGCCGGACGGCAGCAGCGCCGGCGCCGGTGCTCGAAACCGCAAGCGCGGTGCCCGCCCAGCGCGCCGGCGTAACTGGCGCTCCCACCTTGCGCGGGACGCTCGATCCCGCGCCGGCTCAACAGCAGCAGCGGTCTTCCGACGGCGATGGCGGCCGCGGCTGGGTGAGCGACCTGTTGCGCCGCGCCTCCACCGAGTCCGAGCCGGCGCCGAGACCGGCGGCCCCGGCCGAAACGCGGCAGCCGCTGCACATGGTGGAATCGCTGAATTCGCTTTCGATCGACATCGCCCGCGCCATCGATCACGACACGGCGATGGAACTCTGGGACCGCTATCGCCGCGGCGAGCGCAACGTCTTCACCCGCCGGCTCTATACCCTCAAAGGCCAGCAGACCTTCGACGAGATCAAGCGCAAGTACGAGACCGATCGCGAGTTCAAGAGCGCGGTCGACCGCTATGTCGGCGATTTCGAGAAGTTGCTGCGCGATGTGGGTCGCAATGACCGGGACAACATGCTGACCCAGACCTACCTGTCTTCTGACACCGGCAAGGTCTATACCATGCTGGCGCACGCCAGCGGCCGCCTGCGCTAGTGGAGAACACAACCGGCCTGGCGGCATCGGTGTGAGCGTCGTCGGCTGGTCCGCGCTGCTGACCCGGCAAAACGCGGGCAATCTGGCGCTGGCCTCGCTCGGCGTCTGGTTGCACGCCGCCGACAGCTTGGTGGTAGCGACACTCCTGCCCGCGATCGTCGCCGAACTCGGCCAGGTCAACCTCGTTGCCTGGACCTTCGCGCTCTATGAACTTGGCACCATTGTCGCCGGCGCGGCCGGCGCGCTTGCCGCCACGCGCCTCGGCTTGCGCCGCGCGATGGCGTTGGCGGCGCTTGCCTATCTTGCCGGCTGTATCGTCAGCGCCACCGCGTCGTCGATGCCGCCGATGCTCGCAGGCCGGCTGCTGCAGGGGCTCGGCGGCGGCGGTCTGATGGCGCTGTCCTTCGTCGCGGTCGGGCGGCTGTTCGCGCCCGCGCTGATGCCGCGCGTGATGGCGACAATCTCGGCGTTGTGGGGCGTTTCGGCCTTTGCCGGACCTTTTGCCGGCGGAGTGTTTGCCGAAATCGGTTGGTGGCGCGGCGCGTTCTGGTTCTTTGGCGTCCAGGCCGGACTGCTGGCGCTCTGGATCGCGCTCGCACGCGGGCTTGCGACCGAACTACCCGGCAATCGGCAGGAAAGGACTGTGGCGAGCGGCCATGGCGGCGAAAACGGCGCTGCAACTTCCGCATTTCCCGGGCTGCGCCTCGGCATTCTGGCTGGCGGCGTGATCATGATCGCTGCGGCGGGAATCGATGTGCGGCCGGTTCGCTCCGCACTGCTCATTGCAGCTGGCGTGGCGCTGATAGCGCTGTTTGCAGCGCTGGATCGCCGGAGCGGCGATGCCCGCTTGTTGCCACCTGCGGCGTTTAACCCGGCCGCCGCTCTCGGCGCGCCGCTGATGATGGCGTTGAGTTTTGCAATGGCAACCTCGGCCATCGGCCTCTATGGCCCGCTGCTGATGACCGTTCTGCACGGGGTCTCGGCGCTTGAGGCGGGCTATGTGGTCGCGCTCGCCTCCATCGGCTGGTCGGTCGCGGCGGTAGCGACAAGCGGCGCGGCGGAGCGCCATGATTCCATGCTGATCGCCGGCGGCATGATAACGTTGACTCTCTCGGTTTTCGGTTTCATGGCGACAATGCCGGACGGGCCGTTCTGGGCTTTACCGCTTTTTGCGACACTGGAAGGCGCGGGCTTCGGCGTTGCATGGACGTTCATCCTGCGGCGGGCTCTGGCGCGCGCGCCGGCGGGCGAGCGGGACCGTTTCGCAAGCGCGCTGCCGACGATCCATCGGTTAGGCTATGCGCTCGGCGCGGCGATGATCGGCATCGTCGCCAATGCTGCCGGCTTCCGCGACGGTGTCAGTGTTGAAACCGCACACCCTGTGGCTTTCTGGGTATTCTTTGCTGGCCTGCCCTTCGCGGCCGTCGGACTTTACGCAACCTGGCGCTTTACGCGCAAACGCGGGTGAACCGCGCTACACCACACGCCGAGCGTGGCAAAAGACCGATCAGGATGCCACCAGCGCCTGCTCCACCGCCAAAATCGCCGCATCGGCGTGCGAAGCATCCGGACCACCGGCCTGCGCCATGTCCGGCCGCCCGCCGCCTCCCTTGCCGCCAAGCGCAGTTGCCGCCACGCGCACCAGATCGACGGCGCTGTAGCGCCCGGTCAGATCGTCGGTGACGCCAACCACAACACTCGCCTTGCCGTCTTCGGCCGCGCCGATGAACACGACGACGCCGGAACCGACCGCTTGCTTGGCGTCATCGGCGAGTGGCTTAAGGTCCTTCGGCTGGACGCCGCGCACCACCTTCGCCATCAACTTGATCCCGCCTACCTCACGGATATCCGAGGCAACACCGGCCGAACCACCTCCGCCAAGCGCCAGCGCCTTGCGCGCTTCTGCAAGGTCGCGCTCCATCAGCCGGCGTTCGGCGATCAACGCTTCGATGCGGCCAAGCATTTCGGAAGGCGAAACCTTCAGCAATGCCGACGCCAGTTTCACGCGGTCATCCTGCTCCTCGAGATAGCGGCGCGCCGCCTCGCCCGTCAGCGCTTCGATGCGCCGGACGCCCGATGCAACCGCCCCTTCGGACACGACCCGCGCAAGACCGATGTCACCAGTCGCGGCAACATGGGTGCCGCCGCACAGTTCAACCGACCACGGCTTGCCGGCTTTTTCGCCATGCAGGCCTGTCCCCATCGTCACGACGCGCACCTCGTCGCCATATTTCTCGCCGAACAGCGCCATTGCGCCAGACGCAATCGCGTCGTCCACCGCCATCAGCCGCGTGGTCACCGGGCCGTTCTGCAGGATGATCTCGTTGGCGAGATCCTCCACGCGGGCGATTTCGTCATCGCTCACCGGCTTGGGATGGGAGAAATCGAAACGCAACCGGTCCGGTGCGACGAGCGATCCCTTCTGTGCGACATGCGGACCGAGCACCTCGCGAAGCCCCTCATGCAGCAGGTGCGTTGCCGAGTGGTTGGAACGCAAACGCGACCGCCGATCGTGATCGACAACAAGACGCGCAGCTGCACCTGCAGCTATGCGTCCGCTCTCGACACGTCCCGAATGGACGAACAGCCCGTCGGCCTTCTTCTGCGTATTGTCGACAAGCACCTTGAACCCATCGCCCTCAATGACTCCGGTATCGCCCATCTGGCCACCGGACTCGCCATAGAAAGGTGTCTGGTTGAGAACGATTTGCACCGTTTCGCCGGCCTCAGCCGATGTGACCCGTTCGCCGTTGCGCAGGATCGCGCGTACCGCACCCTCTGCCGCCTCGGCCTCGTAGCCGAGAAACTCGGTCGCGCCGAACTCTTCGCGCAGAGCAAACCAGATCGTCTCGGTTGCCGCATCGCCGGAACCCGCCCAGCTTGCCCGCGCCTCGGCCTTCTGGCGCTGCATCGCAGCGTTGAAGCCGTCGAGATCGACCGCGATCCCGCGCTGGCGCAACGCGTCCTGGGTGAGATCCAGCGGGAAACCATAGGTGTCATAGAGCTTGAAGGCGGTCTCGCCATCGAGACGCCCGCCCTCCGAGAGATCGGACGTAGCATCGCCAAGCAGTGACAGACCACGCTCGAGCGTGCGGCGAAAACGCGTTTCCTCCAGCTTCAGCGTCTCGGCGATCAGCGCCTGCGCGCGCAGCAACTCGGGATAGGCCTGGCCCATCTCGCGCACGAGCGCCGGCACCAGACGCCACATTAGTGGTTCTCGCGCACCGAGCAACTGGGCATGGCGCATGGCGCGGCGCATGATGCGGCGCAGCACATAGCCACGCCCCTCGTTCGACGGCAGCACGCCATCGGCGATCAGGAAGCTGGAGGCGCGCAGGTGATCGGCAATCACGCGGTGGCTTGCCCGGTTCTTGCCTTCTGCGGGTACACCCGTCGCCTCGACCGACGCGCGGATCAGCGCCTGGAACAGGTCGATGTCGTAATTGTCGTGCTTGCCTTGCAGGACCGCCGATACGCGCTCCAGCCCCATGCCGGTATCGATCGACGGCCGCGGCAGGTTGACCCGGTTGTCGGGGCCGATCTGATCGAACTGCATGAAAACGAGATTCCAGATCTCGATGAACCGGTCACCATCGGCATCGGCGCTGCCGGGCGGGCCTCCGGCAATGCCCTCGCCATGATCGAAAAAGATCTCCGAGCATGGACCGCACGGGCCGGTATCGCCAGCCGACCAGAAATTGTCGCTGGTGGCGATGCGGATGATGCGATCGTCCGGCAAGCCGGCAATGCGGCGCCAATGGCCGGCCGCTTCATCATCATCATGATAGATGGTGACGAGCAACCGGTCCCTCGGCAGGCCGTATTCCCCGGTGATCAGGGTCCAGGCGAGTTCGATGGCGCGTTCCTTGAAATAGTCGCCGAAGGAGAAATTGCCCAGCATCTCGAAGAAGGTGTGGTGGCGGGCGGTGTAGCCGACATTGTCAAGGTCATTGTGCTTACCACCGGCGCGCACACATTTCTGCGCTGTCGCCGCCGTCGAGTACGAACGCTTGTCGAGCCCGGTGAAGACATTCTTGAACTGCACCATGCCAGCAGCCGTGAACATCAGCGTCGGATCGTTCAACGGCACAAGGGAACTCGACGGCACGATCTCATGGCCGTTCTTTCTGAAATAGTCGAGAAATGCCGACCGGATCTCGTTTACGCCGCTCATGGTCTCCACTCACCCGCATAACTGCCGCGCTTCCAGCCGAAACGCGCCGCGGAGCCATAGACGACGGCGGCGTCCTGTGTCCACACAAACCGCCACCTTTCAGCCAATCGCCAAGCGGCGCCTCGACCGCAGAGCAAGGGCAGCGAGAACAGGCGACCGTGCCAACGGTCGACCGTCACATCTCGCCGCCGGCTTCCATGTCCCCGTCCCCGGCATCGTCGAGCAACTGGCCGGCCACTAGTCCGGCGTTCTGGCGCAACGCCAGTTCGATCTCACGCGCGACTGCCGGGTTGTCGCGCAGGAACAGCTTGGCGTTCTCGCGCCCCTGCCCCAGGCGCTGCGAATTGTAGGAGAACCAGGCGCCGGATTTTTCCACCACGCCAGCCTTGACGCCAAGATCGACCAGCTCGCCGGTCTTCGATACGCCTTCGCCATACATGATGTCGAACTCGACCTGCTTGAAGGGCGGTGCGAGCTTGTTCTTGACCACCTTGACGCGGGTCTGGTTGCCCACCACCTCGTCGCGATCCTTCACCGCGCCGATGCGGCGGATGTCGAGGCGCACCGAGGCGTAGAACTTCAGCGCATTGCCGCCGGTGGTGGTTTCGGGCGAGCCAAACATCACGCCGATCTTCATGCGGATCTGGTTGATGAAGATCACCATGGTGTTGGAGCGCGAGATCGAGGCGGTCAGCTTGCGCAATGCCTGGCTCATCAGCCGCGCCTGCAGGCCGGGCAAGGCGTCGCCCATCTCGCCCTCGATTTCCGCGCGCGGTGTGAGCGCGGCAACCGAATCGATCACCAGCACGTCGCAAGCGCCGGAACGCACCAGCGTATCGGCGATCTCGAGCGCCTGCTCGCCGGTGTCGGGCTGCGAGATCAGCAGGTTTTCCAGTTCCACCCCGAGCTTGCGGGCATAGACCGGGTCGAGCGCATGTTCGGCGTCGATGAAGGCGCAGATGCCGCCCTTCTTCTGCGCCTCGGCAACGGTGTGCAGCGCCAGCGTCGTCTTGCCGGAACTCTCCGGCCCGTATATCTCGATGATGCGGCCCTTCGGCAGGCCGCCGACGCCGAGCGCGATGTCGAGCCCGAGCGAGCCCGTCGACACGGTCTCGATCTCGACCACCTGCTCGTTGGCGCCGAGCCGCATGATCGATCCCTTGCCGAAGGATCGCTCGATCTGCGCCAACGCCGCATCCAGTGCCTTGGATTTGTCCACCGATTTGTCCTCAACCAGCCGCAACACGTTCTGGGCCATGATATAGCACCTCTAGGTTATTCGCCGTCTCCGGACAATCCGGCCGCCAAGGAAATTCGTACATGATTTGTTCCGTTTTAGCAAGTCAGCCAAGTACCTGATATCATGTTGAATTCGTATTTTGTTCTCTCGCCCCCCGCCACAGCCACGCTCCGCAGCGAGTCTGCGCGACGCGCCGGCCGTAGCGCCGCTCAAGCAATCGACGATTCGCGTCGGCTGCCATGAATACCACCGCATCGCCTCACACATACGGGCTTGTCGTCATTGGCGGTGCTCATCCGGACCGGCGCGGCCGCATTGCCGGCGCGACAATCCCCGGCGTTTCCAATCCGGGATCGATGCGGGAAGACCTGGGCGGCGCGGCGTTCAACAGCGCGCGCGCCGCGCGCATGCGCGGGCTTGTGACAGCGCTGGTCTCTGCGCGGGGCGGCGATTTGGCCGCCGCCGCGGTGGAAGCCGCAATCGGTGATGCCGGGATCACCGATCTCTCGGCCAATTTCCTCGACCGTTCGACCCCGGGATACACGGCTATTCTCGACGCTGAAGGCGGGCTGGTGATCGCGCTTGCCGACATGGCACTTTATGAGACCGGCTTGCCAAGACATCTGCGCCGAAGCGCAATCCGCGCAACGATTGCGTCGGCCGGCGCGGTGCTCGTCGACGCCAATCTGCCGACTGACGCGATCGGCGCAATCATGGACGCGGCAACCGGCCCGGTGTTCGGCAATGCGGTTTCTCCGGTCAAGGCGGTGCGGTTGGCGCCGCATGCAGCGCCCTTTGCCTGTGTGTTCATGAACCGCGCCGAGGCGCAGGCGCTCACCGGCGAGGCGGCGGGCGATGCGGAATTGATCGCCGCCTTGCGCCGGGCCGGTTTCCGCTCCGCTGTCGTTACGGCCGGCAAGGAACCGGTGCTTGCCTTCGCGGGGGGCAACGCATTGCGCCTTCGGCCTCCGCATGTCGCGGTCGTCGATGTGACCGGCGCGGGCGATGCGCTGTGCGGGGCGGCGATTGCGGCGCTCACCTGCGGCCTGTCCCTGGCACAAGCAGTGCGCCACGGGGTGACGGCGGCCTGCCTGACGCTGCAATCGCCGCAAGCCGTGGCGGAAACGCTGGCTGGCCAGGCCTTTGAAGCGCAGCTTGCGGACGTGCCCGCAGCCGAAATCATCGAATGACCGACCCGTTGGAGAATTCCGCGATGCAGAACCCGCCAGTCACGCTGTCGCCAGAGGTCGCCGAGGCGCTTTCGTCCGGTGCGCCAGTGGTGGCGTTGGAATCGACCATTGTCACGCATGGCATGCCGTTTCCGCAAAACGTCGAGATGGCGCAGGCGGTCGAGACCGACATTCGTGCGTCGGGCGCCGTGCCGGCGACGATTGCCGTGCTCGACGGCGTGTTGCGCGCCGGGCTTTCAAGCGAACAGTTGGACGCGCTGGCGACATCCGAACGGCCAATGAAACTGTCGCGCGCCGATCTCGCGTTCGCTGTCGCCACGGGGCGCACCGGCGGCACCACGGTCGCCGCCACCATGGTGGCGGCGCATCTGGCCGGGATCTCGGTTTTCGCCACCGGCGGCATCGGCGGCGTCCATCGCGGCGCAGAGGTGAGCTTCGACAACTCCGCCGATCTCGACGAACTGGCGCGCACCCCGGGGAACGTCGTCTGCGCCGGCGCCAAGGCAATCCTCGACATCGGCAAGACGCTGGAGGTGCTGGAAACGCGCGGCGTTCCGGTAGTGGGTTACGGGACCGATGTGATGCCGGCCTTCTGGTCGCGTTCGTCGCCATTTGCCGCGCCGCTCAGGCTCGATGACGCTGATGGCATTGCGCGATTCCAGCGCGCCCGCGAATCGCTGGGGATCGGCGGTGGCATGCTCATCGCCAACCCGGTTCCGCGAAACGATGAAATCCCTGCAGATGAGATGACCGTTCATATCGAGGCCGCGCTGCGCCGTGCCGAGGCAGAAGGGGTCGCCGGCAAGGCGGTGACGCCGTTCCTGCTCGCGGCAATTGTCGAAGCAACGGCAGGACGGAGTCTTGCAACCAACATCGCGCTGGTGCGCAACAACGCCCGTCTCGCAGCGCAAATCGCGGTGGCGCTTGCGAGAGATGCGCCGGCGCGCGCTGCAGGACAGTAGGCGCGGCGAAGCCGATCTGGTAAGGTGATGTTCCGGGGCGCAATGTTGCGAAGGAAATGGCGATGGCCAATCCCGATACCCCAACAATCCGCCTTGAACCCGATCCAGACAACGCGCTGGTGTTTCGCGTCATCGACGAGGCGACCGGCCGTCCGGTCTCTCGCGCCGAAGCCGCCGAACTGCCGCAGGAACCGCTGGTCGCCGAGGCAGAGACCGCCGACGGTTTCGTTGTCAGGCTATGCGGCGAGGGCGATAGCTGGATCAACCTGCTCAGCCGGTTCAGCTTCTATCCGCGCACCTTCTTCGATTTTCTTGGCGAGACCTGGCCCAGCCGCAATATCGGCTTTCCCGGCGACGAGTTTTTGCAGATTCTTGCTGCCAAGCAGTACAAGGGCCCGCTGCAATCCGGCCTCTACCGCGTTTTCGTGTTCTCCGGCGGCGGCAACGATGTGATCGGCGGCGGCGGGTTGAAGGCGCTGATCAAGCCACGCCCGGCCGGCGGGGGGTCGGCCAGTCCGGCAGACCATGTGGAAACGGCAAAGGTCGCCGCCGTCATGGCCAATCTGGAAGCCGGTTACAACACAATAGCCCGCGAGGTGGCGGTGTGGATGCCGGGCGGGCTTATGCTGATCCACGGCTATGACTATGTGTTGCCACGCAAGAACGGCCCCTGGCTCGGCAAGCCGCTGGCCGAACGCGGGTTTGCGCATGACGATCCGCTTGCCGCCGCCATCATCCGCCATCTGCTCGACCGGTTTCATGACACGCTGGCGCGGGTGCAACGGGCCAATGCGCATGTGCGCCTCGTCGATCTGCGTGGAACGGTGAAGACCCGTTGGCATGACGAACTGCATCCGAAGGAGAGCGGTTCGCGGGCGGTTGCGAAGAAGTTCGCTCGCGAGATCGAACGCATGTTTGTCGCGTGATTATGGCGGTAGCGGGAGCTTGCGTTCAGCAATCCCGATGACAGGCTCGGGCGGCGGGGGTACTGTAGCAAACAGCCGCCCCCTCCGGCCGCTTCCAGACCACCTCCCCCGAAGGGAGTAAAGATCCCGCCCGACGTCGGCTGTTCGCCCGTTGTTCCGAAACGGCAGCGGGCCGGTTTGTTCCAAGTCAAACGCCAGTCACGGCCGACCGGTAAAGTCCATCTTGCCGACCGGCACGCCGTTGTGGCGCAGGATGGCGTAAGCGATGGTGACGTGGAACCAGAAGTTCGGCATCGCAAAGGCCTGCAGGTAGGGCAAGCCGGTCAGCTTCAACTCGCCCGAACGCATCTTCACGACAACCTCGCGCTCCTCCGAGCCGTCGATGTCGGCCGGGGTGAAGGTCGCGATATGCGCCTGCACTTTTGCGATGCGCTTGTGCAGTTCGGCGAAGGTGGTCTCGGTGTCGGCCATCGGCACGAGGTCGCGGCCGGCAAGGCGCGAGGGGGCGTTCTTGGCGTGGTCGCAGGCGATCTGCACTTGGCGCGTCAGCGGGAACATGTCGGGCGCAAGCCGTGCCGACAGCAGCACGGCCGGATCGAAGCCGCGCTCGGTTGCGTAGTCCTCGCCCTTCTTCAGGTAGGCGTCGAGATTGGCGAGCGCGCGGGTGAGAACCGGCACGCTGGCCTGGTACATGGTGATCGTCATGGAAAGGTTCCGCTCATGGGATACGGCGACAGCCGCCGCGTGCGAAGGTTTGCCGTGCCGCGGTCTCGTCCGCAAGCGGAAAGGCATCACGTGCGCGTGAGAATTCTCATCGCTCTGGCGCCGGCGTCGGCGCCTTTCCAAGTTGCCGCTCGCGAAACCAGATGAACAGCCCGGCAGCCGAGATCACCGCTGCGCCGACAACCGTCCAGCGATCCGGCAGGTAGTCGAAGACGACGTAACTCCAGATCGTCAGGTAGATGATGAAGGAATAGGAGAACGGCGTCAGCACCGTTGCCGGGGCAAAGCGATGCGCCGTCACAAGGATCTGGTGCCCGAACCAGCCGAAGAACCCGATAGTTACGAACAGAAGCAGGCCGAAACCGGTGGACGGCCAGCGCCAGTCGGCGATCACGAAGGGCAGCAGCAGCACCGAGGGAATGGCGCCAGCATAGAACTGCATCGTGTTGACGGACACCTTGCCGGCCAGTTGCCGTGTCATGATCGAATAGAGCGCGAAGCACCCTGCCCCGGCAAGCGACAACAGCGTTGCCCAATGGAAGGATTCGCCGAAGGGGCGGATGGCGATCAGGATGCCGAGGAAGCCGACGACGATGGCGCTGCCGCGCCACACGCCAACCCTTTCACCCAGCATCGGGCCGGAGAGCAGACAGATGAAGATCGGCGCCGAGAACAGGATCGTCGAGGTCAAAGTCAGCGGGATGTATTGCAGCGCGATGAAGTTGAAGACAGTCGATCCCATCAGCAGCAGCGAACGGATGGTCACCGCGCCAACCGGCGGCACCTTCAGGTCGTCCAGCGTGGCGCGCTGCACGCCCATGGCGGCCAGCACGAACACCAGGTGGCCGAAATAGCGCAGAAAGGAGAGTTGCAGGGGTGGAATACTGTCGCCGGCAAGCCATTTCACGGAGGTGTCGATGCAAGAAAACACGGCGTAAGCCGCCAGCATCATCACGATTCCGGTGGTGCGCCTGTCTTCGACGCCGGCAATGGGCGAAAGGCTCACGCGCGCTCCTTGCCGGCAAACAGGGCGGCATAGAAATCGACCAGTTCCGGCACCATGCGGTCGCCATGGCCTTGGCTCACCGCCAGCGTCAGTGCCTGTTTCGTGCCGTTGGAGATTAGCGACAGCACGCCGGCCTCCTCGGCCATGGCGGCGTAGTAGCCGACATCTTTCCTGGCGTTGCGCACGGCGAAGGCCAGCACGTCGGGCTTGCCGTCGATGGCGTATGCCTTGACGAAATCCATCATGCCGGAACGCAGCGGCCCGGCCGACATCACCGCGTAAAGGTTCTCGCGCGGCACGCCCGCCACATCGGCCATGGCAAAGGCTTCCGCCATGGCGTTGGCGGTGGTCATGGCGAAGAAATTGTTGATCAGCTTGACGGTGTGCCCTGCCCCGAGGTCGCCGAGATGGAAGACGTTCTCGCCGAGGTGGTCGAGCACCGGCTTGACGCGGTCGAAGACGGCGCGATCGCCGGCGCCCATGATGTTGAGCTTGCCCTCAAGCGCATGCGAGGGCGTGCGGCCGAGTGGCGCGTCCATGTAATGGCCGCCTGCCTCGGCCACCAGCGCGCCGAGCCTGCGCGTCGAGCCGGGGAGAGAGGTGCCGAAATCGATGACGACCGCGCCGGGCTTCAAGCCCGCGATCACCCCGTCCGGCCCCAGCATGCGGCTTTCCACCGAAGCAGACGTGTCCATGCATAGCATCACGATGTCGGACGCGGCGGCAATTTCGCGCGCGGTCTGCACTTCGGTTGCGCCACGCGCCACCGCCGCGTCGATTGCAGCGCGCGAGCGGTTGGCGATCACCGTCATGGGGTACTGCAGCGACTGCAGCCGCTCCACCATTGCCGAACCCATCAGGCCAAGCCCGATGAAGCCGATTGCCGGTCTTGCCATGTCGCCGCTCCCGTGTTCACAAGCCGATTCAGTGTCCTCGCATAACGATTCAATCGGCCACCGCAAAGGCACGATTTTTCAATCCCTTCTGGATTTCGTAAATCGAGGCGTATTGCTTCGCCGGCTGAGGCTGGGGAATGCGCAACGCGACGTCCTTCAGGCGCGGCGTCAGCGTCGGCTTTCCGCACAGCATGCGGCTGTCGTATTCGGCAATCGATTCGAACGTCGTCAGCGAACCCATGATGGGAAAGGCGTCGGCCGCCATCATCTCGTAGAACAGCAGGCGGCGGTCGCGATTCGAGGTGTTGAGCGCCGAACCGTGCACGATGTGGCCGTGGTGAATGGAGATCGAACCGGCCGGGCCGGTGAGCTTCACCGCATCGGCGACATCGAGCCCGCAGGCGGCAAGATCCATTCCGCCAGTGAAGACGCCGTCGGCGTGGTGGTCATGGACCGGGCCCTTGTGCGAACCCGGAAACACCATCAGCGGCCCGTTCTCCTCGCCCATGTCGTCGATGATGACGCCGACGGCCAGCACGTCGTCGTTGGTGTGGGGGTAGAAGGCGAAATCCTGGTGCCACTCGATCGCCGCGCCGTAGCCGGCCGATTTCATGTTGAGCTTGGTGTTGTGCAGGCGCACATCCGCCCCGATCAGGTCTCGCACCGGCGCAAGGATGGTGTCGGAGCGCAGCAGCGCGTTCATCACCGCACTGATCTTGTGCGGCAGCTTGATGCGGCGGATGCGCGGGCGATCCGGCCGGTGACTGTCTTCCAGATCGAGCCGGTCGTTGGAGGCGGTCATGCCGCGCGCTTCCTCCTCGAAGCGGGCGATTTCGGCGCGGATCGCTTCGATTGTCGCCATCGGCACCCGGTTCTCGAGCACCAGATAGCCGTTTTCATTGTAGAAACCGGCCTGTTCGTCGGTCAGCACTTCGCGTTTGCGCATGGCGGCGTTCTCCCCTTGAACGGCAACGATAATGCGGGGAAAGCCGCTTGCAAATGGGCATGGCGAGCGTAATCAGGTTGGAAGCGCGAAACACAAGAAAGAAACCCCATGCCGGCCATCGCCTCCATCCGCACGCTACGCCTCGACGAATACCCCAACCTGCTGTGGCTGGAGGTGACGGACGACGCCGGCAATACCGGGCTCGGTGAGACCTTCTTCGGCCCGCGCGCGGTGGAAGCCTATGTGCATGAGACGGCGGCGCCAAAGCTGATCGGCCGCGACGCCGATCCGGAGGGCGCGCGCATGGCGCTGACGCCTGAAATCGGCGGCCAGGGCGCGGGCGTCGAGATGCGCGGCATCTCGGCGATCGACATTGCGTTGTGGGACCTGAAGGCGCGGCGCAACAATGAGCCGGTATCATCGACGCTCGGCGGGCGCTGCCGCCACGCCCCCCGCACCTCCAACACCCTCCCCCGCCACCAGGATGTGCGCCCGGCGGCCCGGGCAACCTCGTCGCACATGGGGGCTGGGCCGGG
>CALMYO010000249.1 GCA_937873685.1 uncultured Paracoccaceae bacterium | reverse complement strand
CCAGCATCGCTGCGCTACCCGCGCGTACAAGTACCGGTTATTCGAGGTGTCCAAGTGGCTGCTGTCATTCGGCATGCTGCTTGGCCGGTTGGAGATATTCACCTTGCTCGTGCTGGTGCTGCCGAGCTTCTGGCGTTCGTAAGGCGGATCGCTCAACCGGCGGCGAATTCTTGCGGATCGAATTCGTAGTCGCTTGAGCAGAACTCGCAGGTGATGCGAATGCGGCCGTCCCGGGTGCTCTCGGCAATCTCTTCTGCAGAAAAGGTGGACAGCACCGCGTGCAAGCGCTCGCGCGAGCATGTGCAGTGCGCGATGACCGGGGAGACGGGAAACCCCCCCCCCCCACGCTCGTGGAACAGCCGGTAAAGCAGGCGATAGATGCCGACATTCTCGTCGGTGAGTTCGTCATCCTCGACTGTTGCAACCAGCGCCTTGACCTCGGCCCAGGCTTCGTCGTCGTCTGGTTTTTCAGGTTCGGCGCCTTGCGGCGCATCGCCGCCCGGAAGATCAGCCTGCCGCATGCGATCGGGCGCCTCGGGCAGGAACTGGGCGATGAGACCGCCCGCGCGCCAGCGTCGCACAGGTCCGTTTCCGCCGCGTTCAACCAGTTGCGAGACAGCGAGGCGTATCCTTGTCGGGATCTGCTCCGACTGGCGGAAATAGGCCGTTGCGACTTCCTGCAACGATGCGCCGTCAAGCTGGACGATGCCCTGATAGCGCTGCATCTGCGGGCCCTGGTCGATCGTGAGCGCCAGCAGCCCCTTGCCGAGCAGCTGTTCGGGCAGCGTCTCGCCGGCATCGATGGATGCCTGCAGCATTGCAGCGTCGAAGCGCGCATAGCCCCGAAAGGCGTCCGGCGTCGAGAAATCCATCACCAGAAGGCTGACCGGACCATCGCTCTGTGTCTGGACGATGAGCTTGCCGTTGAACTTCAGCGACGTCCCCAGGATGACAGTCAGGGCCGCCATCTCGGCAAGCAGCCTTGCGACCGGTTCCGGATAGTCATGCGCCGCCAGCATGGCGTCGATCTCGTCGCCGAGCAGCACAGCGCGGCCGCGCGCGTCGAGCGCCGGCACGTGAAACGGCACGACGGCATCGACGACGGCGCCTTCCGCCGGCCGTTCGGTCGCCATGCGGTCAGACATCGGCAGGATCGATCCCCAGGCACCAGGCGATGATCGCCTTTTGTGCATGCATGCGGTTTTCCGCCTCGTCAAACACCACGGATTGCGGCCCGTCGATGACGGCGTCCGTGACTTCCTCGCCGCGATGCGCCGGGAGGCAATGCATGAAGATCGCGTCCGTCTTTGCCTTCGCCATCAGCGCTTCGTTGACCTGGAAAGGCATGAAGACGTTGTGGCCGCGCGCCTTGTCCTCCTTGCCCATCGACACCCAGGTGTCGGTGACGACACAATCGGCGCCGGCGACCGCTGCCTCAGCATCATGTCCCAGTTTCACCCGGCTGCCCATGCCATCAAGGAAGCGGGCATCGGGTTCGCTGCCCTCGGGCACGGCAATGTTGAGCGAGAAGTCGAACTTCGGCGCTGCCTCGATCAGCGAATGCAGCACGTTGTTGCCGTCGCCCGTCCAGGCGAAGGCGGCGCCGGCGACCGGCCCCTTCTTTTCCTCGTAGGTGAGGATGTCGGCCATGATCTGGCACGGATGAGTGTCGTCGGTGAGGCCATTGATCACCGGGACTGTTGCGGCGTCTGCGAGCTCCAGCAACCGGTCATGCTCCTTCGTGCGGATCATGATGATGTCGACATAGCGCGACAACACGCGGGCGGTATCGGCGATGGTCTCGTCGCGACCGAGCTGCATCTCCGCGCCGGTCAGCACGATGGTCTCGCCGCCAAGCTGGCGCATGCCGACATCGAAGGAAACACGGGTGCGGGTGGACGGCTTCTCGAAGATCATCGCCAGCGCCTTGCCCGCAAGCGGCTTGCCGGCCTTGCCTGCGCGCAGCCGCTGCTTCGTTTCACGCGCGCTATCCAGAATGCCGCGCAGTTCACGTTCGGAAACCTTCGCGATGTCGAGGAAATGGCGGGGAGGCATGGGAAACTCCGGCAGCAGGTCAGGCAGCACCCTTGGCGGCAATGGCGGCGGCGGCTTCATCGAGTGTATCGAGGGCGACTGTGAGGTCGTCATCTGTCGCGTTCAACGGCGGCAACAACCGCACCACGTTGTCGCCTGCGGGAATTGCCAGCATGTGACGCTCCCGCAACGCGGCAACAAACTCCGTGTTCGGCGTCACGCATTTCAGGCCAAGCATAAGCCCGCGCCCGCGGATCTCGGAGATCACGCCCGGATGCCTGTCGGCTATGGCCGCAAGCCCCTGCTTCAGGCGAAGCGCCGCCGCCTGCACGCGCTCGAGGAAACCCGGCGCCAGAACCACGTCGAGCACGGCATTGCCTATGGCCATGGCGAGCGGATTGCCGCCATAGGTGGTTCCATGCGTGCCGGGCGTCATGCCGGAAGCTGCGGCTTCAGTCGCAAGGCATGCGCCGAGCGGAAAACCACCGCCTATGCCCTTGGCGATCGCCATGATGTCGGGTGCCGCGCCGGCCCACTCATGGGCGAACAACTTGCCGGTGCGCCCCATGCCGCACTGCACTTCGTCGTAGATCAGCAAAACGTTGTGCTTGTCGCACAGTTCGCGCAAGCCGCGCAGGCACTGGTCCGGAACGGCACGCAGCCCGCCCTCGCCTTGCACCGGCTCGATCAGCACCGCAGCCAAAGTGTCATCGAATTCGGCATGCAACGCATCGTGGTCGCCGAACGGGATCTGGTCGAAACCGGCCGCCTTCGGGCCGAAACCCTCAAGGTACTTCTCCTGCCCGCCGGCGGCGATGGTCGCAAGCGTACGGCCGTGAAAGGCGCCAGTGAAGGTGAGGATCCGCACGCGTTCTGGCGAACCGTTGACATAGTGATAGCGGCGCGCGGTCTTGATCGCGCATTCCAGCGCCTCGGCGCCGGAATTGGTGAAGAAGACGCGATCGGCAAACGTCGCCTCCACCATCCTTGCCGCCAGCCGCTCCTGCCCGGGAATGCGAAACAGGTTGGAGGTATGCCAGAGCTTGCCGCCCTGTTCCGTCAGCGCCAAAACCAGATGCGGATGAGCGTGGCCAAGCAGGCTGACCGCGATTCCAGCGCCGAAATCCAGAAATCGCTCACCGTTTTCTGCGATCAGCCAGGAACCCTCGCCGCGCTCAAAGGCGACGGGCGCCCGTGCATAGGTTTCAAATAGCGGTCTGTCGAGCGACATCGGTCGATTTCCCTATCCATGACGGACACGAATCCGGGATGGACGCGCCCGAAACGAAAAAGGCCGCCAGTTCGGCGGCTTTGCCGCTTCCTATCCCGTGCGCCGGCCAAAATGTCAATGACAATGGAACGATGCGCGTTTTGACACAGCCCTTTGAAAAAGCCGCCGACGCTCCCCAAGTTGGGGAAAACTTGGGTTTGCGAATCGATCTTGTTTGTCGACTCTTGCCAGCGAGTCAACGGATCATGTAGGGTTTTTTTGAGCGGCGGATACCAAATCCGCTTTCGAAAGCACCCTCCCGTCAGTTGGCGCATTGCCAGGCTCGCAAAGAGCAGTGCGGAGGGATTCTGCTTGGGGCGCGGCGAAGAGGAATCCGATGAACTGGACTGACGAACGGGTTGAACTGCTGAAGAAACTCTGGAGCGAAGGTTTCAGCGCGAGCCAGATCGCCACGCAACTCGGCAGCGTCAGCCGCAATGCGGTGATCGGCAAGGTTCACCGGCTGAAGTTGACGGGAAGGGCAAAGACCACGGCGCAAGCGGCAAAGCCGAAGCGCAAGACCGTGGCAACGGAAAACGAGACTGTGAAGATGAGTACGCGTACAGTAACAAGGACGGTCGGGGCGACCGCATTGAAGGCCGAGTATTTGGCTGAAGCCGTGGCGGACACGCGTCCGATCGAAGAGGTGGTAGTGCCGATCTCGCGTCGGCTGAAACTGGTGCAGTTGACCGAACGGACATGCAAGTGGCCGATAGGCGATCCCTTGCACGAGGACTTCCATTTCTGCGGGCACAATTCGGAAGAGAGCACTCCCTATTGCACCTACCACGCCCGGATCGCCTTTCAGCCTTCGGCCGAG
>CALMYO010000248.1 GCA_937873685.1 uncultured Paracoccaceae bacterium | reverse complement strand
GAATAGGCGAGCATGGTGGCCGCCCAGCCGAAATTCTCGCCGAGCAGGCAACCGCCCTTGAAATGGATGTCATCGGCGAAGCGGTCGACCGTGGAACACAACGTGATGATCGCCTTCAGCGACGGCGGGCGAAGTGCGGCCACCTGCAACGCATTGAACCCGCCCCAGGAGATGCCCCTCATGCCGGCCTTGCCGTTTGACCACGATTGGGGGGCCGCCCATTCCAGCACGGCGCAGGCGTCCTGCCATTCCTGCAAGGTGTACTCGTCCTCCATCAACCCTTGCGAATCGCCGTTGCCACGCATGTCGGTGCGCAGGCACGCATAACCTTGCCCGGCCATCCAGGGATGGGTCAGGCTGTCGCGCACGATCGTGCCGTCGCGCTTGCGGTAGGGCAGATGTTCGAGGATCACAGGCACCGGATTGTCTTCGGCGTCGACCGGCAACCAAAGCCGCGCGGAAAGCCGGCAACCGTCGGGCATGACGATGCCCAGATCCTCGATGACGCGCACCTTGCGCGGAAATTCGGTGATGGTTCTCATCGTTGCCCCCCTCTCCCCTTTGACAAAAGACTATTCACCTCGAATGGACTGGGCAACGCAAATACCGGCGTTGCAAAGTCGCTGCGCCGACAGCAACCACGCAGATCGCGTGCCAGCCTGACAGCGAATCCGCCATCAGGGAGGCGAAGAATGACCCGCACGTCGTCGATAGCGCCGCTCTGGGCGATCTCCAGCCTGATCCTGTCGATGTTCGTCGCCGCGCTCGGCAACGGCATGATGTTTGCCTATGTGCCGTTTGCGCTGGCCGCGCGCGGCGCGCCGCCCTGGGTGGCGGGCGCGGTCGTCACCGGCATCGCGTTTGGCGGGCTGATCGGTTGCCTGATCGCCGGTCCGCTGATCCGCGCCGTCGGCCATGCTCGCATCTTTGCCTGCTGCATTGCGCTCGCCATCCTGTCGGTCACCATCATCGCCGCTGATGCGCCCGCCTTCGCCTGGGTCGGCTCGCGGGTGATCTACGGCATCGCGGCAAACGGCTTCTTCATTGTTACGCAAAGCTGGATCAACCACGTCACCGACAACAGCTTTCGCGGCCGCGCCATGAGCGCGCTTTATATGGCCTACATCCTCGGGCTTGGCAGCGGGGCCTTCATCTTCGGGCAATTGCCGCTTGAGGGGAACATCGTCGCCGTGGTGGCGATAGCGTTTGGGGCGCTCGCCATCCTGCCGATCGGCCTGACCCGCCTGCCGACGCCACCGCCGCCGGAAGCGGCGCGCATCGATCTCGCCGGCACATGGCGCGCCTCGCCCGTCGCCACGGTCGGCGTCGTGGCGTCCGGCGGGCTTTCCATGCTGGTCGCCGGCTTCACGCCGATCTATCTCGCCGGCGAAGGCGTGCCGCAGAAGGACGTGGCGCTGACGATGTTCCTCACCGAGGTTGGCATGATCTTCGTCATGTATCCGCTCGGCATGCTTAGCGACCGCATCGATCGCCGCATCGTGCTGGCGTTTTGCGGCGTCGCGGCGGCGGCGGTCGCGTTCGGCGTCGCCAACATGCCGCTTGGCCAGATCCTGCTGCTCGCCGCCCTGCTGGCGCTGTGGTCCGGGGTGACCGAAACCGTCTATTCGGTCGCCAACGCCCATGCCAACGACCGCGCCAAATCCGACGACTACATCACGCTCGCCTCCACCATGCTGATCCTGTGGTCGTCCTCGGCTTTCGTCGCGCCGCTGGCGGTGCCGGCGATGACGCCGGTGTTCGGGCGGAAGACCTACATGCTGGTGGTGGCGCTGATCGGCGTCGCCTTCTCGGTTTTCGCCGTGCTGCGCATCGCCACCCGCAAGCCGACGCCACCGCAGCAGGTCGAGCCGATCGAACTCGTCGGCGCGCAGGCCCCGAACGCCTCCAACCTGCTGCCGAACGACCCCGAACCGGACGGCCTGCCAATGGCGACAGTGTCGAGGTAGCCGGTATCGGGCGGCAGATTCCACCAAGGGATGACATCGCCGCATTTCCCCTTTCGCGCGGCTGCGCTATGAGCGCGGCAACGACGAAAGGAACCCGCCATGGCCGACGCCCTGTTCCCGCTTGCCGCAACCGAGACGCCGTTCAAGAAGCTCACCGGCGACCATGTCGCGGTCGAGACGTTCCGCGGCGAGGAGATGCTGACCGTCGAACCGGAGGCGCTGCGCCTGCTGTCGGAAGCCGCCTTCATCGACATCAACCACCTGCTGCGCCCCGGTCACCTGAAGCAGCTGGCGACCATCCTCGATGATCCGGAGGCGACCGACAACGACCGCTTCGTCGCCTTCGACCTGATGAAGAACGCCAACATCGCCGCCGGCGGCGTGTTGCCGATGTGCCAGGACACCGGCACCGCGATCATCATGGGCAAGAAGGGGCGGCGCGTGTGGACGCCGGGCGGCGACGCCGAGGCGCTGGCGGCCGGCGTGCGCAGCGCCTACGAGAAGAAGAACCTGCGCTATTCGCAGCTCGCGCCGCTGTCGATGTTCGAGGAGAAGAACACGAAGAACAACCTGCCCGCCCAGATCGACCTCTATGCGGAAGGCGACGCCTCCTACGATTTCCTGTTCGTCGCCAAGGGCGGCGGTTCGGCCAACAAGACATTCCTCTACCAGGGCACACCATCGCTGCTGACGCATGACCGGCTGATCGAGTTCCTGAAGGAGAAGATCCTGACGCTCGGCACCGCCGCCTGCCCGCCCTACCACCTTGCCGTGGTGATCGGCGGCACTTCGGCCGAGATGAACCTCAAGACGGTGAAGCTTGCCTCCACCCGCTATCTCGACGGCCTGCCGACCGCGGGAAGCGAATCCGGCCACGCCTTCCGTGACCTTGCGATGGAAGTGGAAATCCACAAGCTGACGCAGTCGCTCGGCGTCGGCGCGCAATTCGGCGGCAAGTACTTCGCCCACGACGTGCGCGTCACCCGCCTGCCCCGCCACGGCGCATCGCTGCCGATCGGGCTCGGCGTCTCGTGTTCGGCCGACCGGCAGGCGCTCGGGCGCATCACCCGCGACGGCGTGTTCCTGGAGCAACTCGAAACCAACCCGGCCAAATACATGCCGGAGATCGACGAGAGCCATCTCGGCGGCGCGGTGGTGAAAATCGACCTCAACCGGCCGATGGGCGAAATCCTTGGCGAACTGTCGAAGTATCCGGTCAAGACGCGGCTGTCGCTTTCAGGCCCGATCATCGTTGCGCGCGATCTGGCGCATGCGAAGATCCGCGCCCGCCTGGAAGCGGGCGAGCCGATGCCGGACCATTTCAAAAACCACCCGATCTACTATGCCGGCCCGGCCAAGACGCCTGCGGGCTACGCCTCCGGCTCCTTCGGACCGACCACGGCGGGGGGGATGGACTCCTTTGTCGACCAGTTCCAGGCCGCCGGCGGCTCGATGGTGATGCTCGCCAAGGGCAACCGCTCGCGCCAGGTGCGCGAGGCCTGCCAGAAGCATGGCGGCTTCTATCTCGGCTCGATCGGCGGGCCGGCGGCGCGCCTCGCGCAGGATTGCATCAGGAAGGTTGAGGTGGTGGAGTACCCCGAACTCGGCATGGAGGCGATCTGGCGCATCGAGGTGGAGGATTTCCCGGCGTTCATCGTGATTGATGACAAGGGGAATGATTTCTTCAAAGAGTTGAATCTGGGGTGAGGGTTTTTCGTTTGATTTCCGTGGGATATGGGGAGGTGGGAAGTGGCGAACGGGATCCTTTTTGCAACACATTGCTCGATGACAAAAACGGTCGATTTTGCCTTTGACAGAAACGGTTGAGTTTTGGCACTCCTGCGATGCAGCGAAGGTCCGGAAGGAGCCCATTCTGACCGATGCTGCAATATGCGGGTATGGCCGCTCTGACAGGATGGACAAGAACCGCCAAACCGCAAAGGTTTTTCCGATGACTTTTGTCCACCGCCCCCCGATTTGGATTAAAGCACACAACCCACGGAGACAGCCTTGAAAAACACCGTCTTCCGATACCCGCTCGCCGCGCTAGTGGTTCTGTCACTTCCCTTCTTCCTGTTCCCGGGCTGGGAGGTGACGAAGTTCCTCGTCTTGGCATCGTTGGTCACGGGTTACACGTATCTCGACTACAGGAATTCCAGCGACGTCGCCTCCACCGAACGGGCGCTTGATGCAATAGCAGGGATCGTCGGAGTGATTGCTGCCTTCTTTGCGATACTTGACTACAAGGTCATTTCGTTCGAACGGGATGTTGCGAACCTAAGTGCTGAGGTGGACGATGATCTCGCTTGGATCATCTTGAATCTCGAAGACTTCGACGAGTTCTGTCTTCAGTGTGTTCAGAGCCGGGACACTGACCAGTGCGCGGGGTATTTCAGGACATCGGCAAACAGAGTGGATCTGACGTCCGACCCCGAAGATCCGTCATTTAGGCATGACGCGCATCTCGAGGAATGCAATAGGTACAAGCATTTCCGGTTGCAGATGGAAATGCAAATCCGCCAGCCGTATCTTGTCGGCACGCACAGGTCGCCTTGGCGCGGCAATCTCTGCGAGACACCCGGGCTGGAAGGTGCCTCGAAGGACAGGATGTGCAGGATCGCTGCAGAATATGACACATCCATTGAAGCGCGCGATGCGGTCATCGCGTCTGAGTGGTGGTACGATGCTGCAGAACGGATCAGATCGATCAAGGGGTTTAACTGGATTTTGTTTTTGTCGGTTTTTTCCGGCATCAAGCTCGCGAAAGGCATATTCCGATGGCAAACGCCTGCCATGTGAGCCGATATCTGGGGTTTCTGGCCATGACACCACGACGATGCGCCAACAGCTGCCGTCGGGGAGTGTGCGGCGAAGTCAGCTTCGTCCGCACATCGGACACCCCCCCTGCCAGAACCTATGCGTGAAAAACGGTCGTTTTTGCCGCCGAACGAAAGGACTCGCGAATTTCTGAGAAAAAATGATCCAAAAACCGTTGGCAAAACTTCCGTGAGTTTTGGCACGTTTTTAGTAGTTGAGAGTCGCTGACGTTGTAAATATCACAAGGGCAACATATCCGACATTTTTCATCGCGAGATTTTACAATTCCCAAGTCGCTGAATTATCGGAGTCAGATGACACCTTTATCACAACCGAACAGGTAATACTTTACACCCATCGATAGGTCGACGGTCCACTGTTAATTCCTGCACCCTATACCTGTCCGCGTCGCTCGCCTATCTCGTACAACACGTAACAGCCCCCGACGCCCGAAAACGGAAATCCCCATGCACATCCACCGCAACGGCGCCCGCCCCTCCACCACCGGCCCGGCCGACTGGTTCACCGGTCGCGTGCGCATCGACCCGCTGTTTTCCGCCCCCGATCCGGCGCGCGTTGCCGGCAACTGCGTCACCTTCGAACCGGGCGCGCGGACGGCGTGGCGCACCCCCCCGCTCGGCCAGACGCTTATCGTCGTCGCCGGCCTCGGCTGGGTGCAGCGCGAGGGTGGGCCGAAA
>CALMYO010000247.1 GCA_937873685.1 uncultured Paracoccaceae bacterium | reverse complement strand
GCTCGATGATGATGCGGCGCTTGTTCTTGTAGTCGCGGCCGAAGCGGACGGTGCCATCGATCTCGGCGATGATGGCGTGATCCTTCGGACGGCGCGCCTCGAACAACTCGGCCACGCGCGGCAGACCGCCGGTGATGTCCTTCGTCTTGGCGCTTTCCAGCGGCACGCGGGCGATGACGTCGCCCGGCTTCACATGAGCGCCCGGCTCCACGGAAAGCACGGCATCGACCGAAAGCTGGAAGCGGGCGTCGCCGCCGCGCGCCAGTTTCAGGATCTTGCCATCCTTGTCCTTGATCGCAAGCGCCGGCTTCAGATCGGCGCCGCGCGGGGTCGTGCGCCAGTCGATCACAACGCGCTTGGTGATGCCGGTCGACTCGTCGGTCGTTTCCTGCACCGACAGGCCGTCGACAAGATCCTCGTAGGCGACAAGGCCTTCAACTTCCGTCAGCACCGGACGGGTATAAGGATCCCATTCCGCCAGACGTTGGCCGCGACGCACCTGATCGCCCTCGTCGACATGGATGCGGCTGCCGTATTGCACCTTGTGCGTGGCGCGTTCCTTGTTCTGTTCGTCCATGATGACGATGGACATGTTGCGGCCCATCGCGATCAGGTGACCGTCGGAGTTGCGGACCACGGCGCGGTTGCGGATTTTCACCGTCCCCTCGTAGGAGGATTCGACGAACGAGGAATCGACCACCTGCGCGGTGCCGCCCATGTGGAACGTGCGCATGGTGAGCTGCGTGCCCGGTTCGCCGATCGACTGGGCGGCGATGACGCCGACCGCCTCACCGAGATTGACCGGTGTGCCGCGCGCAAGGTCGCGGCCGTAGCACACGGCGCAGACGCCGATGCGGGTTTCGCAGGTGAGCGCCGAGCGGATCTTGACCGACTGGATGCCGGCCTTTTCGATTGCATCGACATCGCGCTCGTCGATCATGCGCCCGGCCGCGACGATCGTCTCGCCGGTCTGCGGGTGCAGGATCTCCTCAAGCGCCGTACGGCCGAGCACGCGCTGGCCAATGGAAGCCACAACCTGACCCGCGTCGACGATCGGGGTCATGGTCAACCCCTTGTCGGTGCCGCAATCCGGCTCGATGACGATGCAGTCCTGCGCCACGTCTACAAGGCGGCGGGTCAGATAGCCCGAGTTCGCCGTCTTCAGCGCTGTATCAGCCAGACCCTTGCGGGCGCCGTGGGTGGAGTTGAAGTACTCCAGCACGGTCAGACCTTCCTTGAACGAGGAGATCACCGGCGTCTCGATGATCTCGCCCGACGGCTTGGCCATCAGGCCGCGCATTGCGCCAAGCTGCTTCATCTGCCGGGTCGATCCGCGCGCGCCCGAATGCGCCATCATGTAGATGGAGTTCATCGGTTTCTGGCGTCCGGTGTCGTCGAACTTCACCGAAGAGATTTCCTTCATCATCTCGTCGGTAAGCTGGGTGTCGCATTTCGCCCAGGCGTCGACCACCTTGTTGTATTTCTCGCCGAAGGTGATCAGGCCGTCATTGTACTGCTGCTCGAATTCCTTGGCGACAGCATCGGTGGCGCCGATGATGCTCGTCTTGGAATCCGGCACCACCATGTCGTCCTTGCCGAACGAGATTCCGGCCTTGCAGGCGTGGCTGAAGCCGAGTTGCATGATCCGGTCGCAGAAGATCACCGTCTCCTTCTGACCGCAGTGGCGATAGACCGTGTCGATCATCTTGGAGATGTTCTTCTTGGTCATTTCCTGGTTGCATGTCTCGAACGGCACATTGGCGTTCTTCGGCAGCAATTCGCCGAGGATCATGCGGCCGGGCGTGGTGTCGTGGATCTTCGACACCGGCTTGCCTTCGGCGTCGACCGTCCTGAACCGGCCTTTGATCTTGGCGTGCAGCGTCACGGCCTTGGTTTCGAGCGCATGGTGCAGTTCGCCCATGTCGGCGAACGCCATGCCCTCGCCTGGCTCGTTGCTGTTCATGATCGACAGGTAGTAGAGGCCAAGCACCATGTCCTGCGACGGCACGATGATCGGCGCGCCGTTCGCCGGATGCAGGATGTTGTTCGTCGACATCATCAGCACGCGCGCTTCCAGCTGCGCTTCCAGCGACAGCGGAACATGCACCGCCATCTGGTCGCCGTCGAAATCGGCGTTGAACGCGGTGCAGACCAGCGGGTGCAGCTGGATCGCCTTGCCCTCGATCAGGATCGGCTCGAACGCCTGGATGCCGAGGCGGTGCAGCGTCGGCGCTCGGTTGAGCAGCACCGGGTGCTCGCGGATCACCTCGTCCAGGATATCCCAGACCTCCGGCTTTTCCTTCTCGACCAGCTTTTTGGCCTGCTTGACGGTGGACGAATAGCCCTTCGCGTCGAGCCGCGCATAGATGAACGGCTTGAACAGTTCGAGCGCCATCTTCTTCGGCAGGCCGCACTGATGCAGCTTCAGTTCCGGACCGGTGACGATGACAGAGCGGCCGGAATAGTCGACGCGCTTGCCGAGCAGGTTCTGGCGGAAACGCCCCTGTTTGCCCTTCAGCATGTCCGAAAGCGACTTCAACGGGCGCTTGTTGGCGCCGGTGATCACGCGGCCGCGCCGGCCGTTGTCGAACAGCGCATCGACCGATTCCTGCAACATGCGCTTTTCGTTGCGGATGATGATGCCGGGCGCGCGCAGTTCGATCAGCCGTTTCAGGCGGTTGTTGCGGTTGATCACACGACGGTAGAGGTCGTTCAGGTCAGAAGTTGCGAAGCGGCCGCCATCCAGCGGCACCAGCGGGCGCAGATCCGGAGGGATCACGGGCACGACCTTGAGGATCATCCACTCCGGTTTGTTGCCGGATTCCATGAAGTTCTCGACCACCTTCAGCCGCTTCATCAGCTTCTTTTGCTTCAGGTCAGAGGTGGTGGTGGCAAGATCCTCGCGCAGTTCGCCAGCGATCGTCGGCAGGTCGAGCGACACGAGCAACTCGTTGATCGCCTCGGCGCCGATCATCGCGGTGAACTGGTCCTCGCCATACTCATCGACGGCGATCAGGTACTCCTCCTCGCTGAGAAGCTGGTGTTCCTTCAGCGCGGTCAGGCCCGGCTCCGTGACGATGTAGTTCTCGAAGTACAGGACGCGCTCGATGTCCTTCAGCGTCATGTCGAGCAGCGTGCCGATACGGCTCGGCAGCGACTTCAGGAACCAGATATGGGCGACGGGCGCCGCCAGTTCGATGTGGCCCATGCGCTCGCGACGCACGCGCGACAGGGTCACCTCAACGCCGCATTTTTCGCAGATGATGCCCTTGTACTTCATGCGCTTGTACTTGCCGCACAGGCACTCGTAATCCTTGATCGGACCGAAGATGCGCGCGCAAAACAGGCCGTCACGCTCGGGCTTGAACGTGCGGTAGTTGATGGTCTCCGGCTTCTTGATCTCGCCGTAGGACCAGGAGAGGATCTTTTCAGGGCTGGCGATCGATATCCGGATGGAATCGAAGTGCGGCGCCGGCTGCTGGGTATTGAAAAGATTCATGACCTCTTGGTTCATGCCGTTCTCCTTTGCGGGCGGTTTGACGCCCTTAGTTCGCCGTAGCGGCCGCCATGGCGGTGCGCACAGTCCTTGCGAAAACCCTTGCCCGGGCGTCGCGCCCGGTGAAACGCCCCGCCGCGTATCTGCACGGCGGGGCCGAACGCCTTACTCGGCTGCGTTGGGCAGCGCCTGTTGTTCGGTTTGCTGATCGCCCTTGAGCGCCTCGAGTTGCACGTTGAGGCCAAGCGACCGCATTTCCTTGACCAGCACGTTGAACGATTCGGGAATGCCCGCCTCGAACGTGTCGTCGCCGCGCACGATCGCCTCGTAGACCTTGGTGCGGCCGGCGACATCGTCCGACTTCACCGTCAGCATTTCCTGCAGCGTGTAGGCCGCGCCATAGGCTTCCAACGCCCAGACCTCCATCTCGCCGAAGCGCTGGCCGCCAAACTGCGCCTTGCCGCCCAGCGGCTGCTGGGTGACAAGCGAGTACGGGCCGATCGAGCGGGCGTGGATCTTGTCGTCCACCAGATGGTGCAGCTTCAGCATGTAGATGTAGCCGACCGTGACCTGACGATCGAAGGCTTCGCCCGTGCGACCGTCATACAACGTCGACTGACCCGACGTCTTCAGCCCAGCCTGCTCCAGCATCGCGTTGATGTTGGACTCGTTGGCGCCGTCAAAGACCGGCGTTGCGATGCAGACGCCCCGTCGCATCTGGTCGGCGATCGCCAGCACGCCGTCATCGTCCATGCGACGCACCGGTTCGTTGCGGTCGTCGTCCGGGAAGATCGATTCAAGCGTCTTGCGCACCGGCTTGATGTCGCCGCCCTTGCGATAGGCATCGATCATCTCGCCGATCTGCCGGCCCATGCCTGCACAGGCCCAGCCGAGATGCGTCTCGAGGATCTGGCCGACATTCATGCGGCTCGGCACGCCGAGCGGATTCAGCACGATGTCCACATGCGTCCCGTCTTCGAGGAACGGCATGTCTTCCACCGGCACGATGCGCGACACGACTCCCTTGTTGCCATGGCGGCCGGCCATCTTGTCGCCGGGCTGGATCTTGCGCTTCACCGCGACGAAGACCTTGACCATCTTCATCACGCCGGGCGGCATCTCGTCGCCGCGCTGCACCTTTTCCACCTTGTCCATGAAGCGCTGTTCGAGACGCTTCTTGGAATCGTCATAGGCGTTGCGCAGCGCTTCCAGACCGGACTGCAGCGCCTCGTCGGCGACGGCGAAGTGCCACCACTGCGACCGCGGATAGGCGTCAAGAACGTCCTGCGACAGCACGACGCCCTTCTTGAAGCCCTTCGGTCCTGCGATCGCTTCCTGGCCCTTCAACATGCCCGACAGGCGGCTGTAGGTGTTGCGGTCGAGGATCGACTGCTCGTCGTCGCGGTCCTTGGCCAGACGCTCGATTTCCTCGCGCTCGATCGCCATCGCGCGCTCGTCCTTCTCCACGCCGTGGCGGTTGAAGACGCGCACCTCGACGACGGTGCCGAAGGTTCCGGGCGGCATGCGCATGGATGTGTCGCGCACGTCGGAGGCCTTTTCGCCGAAGATCGCGCGCAGCAGCTTTTCTTCCGGCGTCATCGGGCTTTCGCCCTTCGGCGTGATCTTGCCGACCAGGATGTCGCCCGGTTGCACTTCGGCGCCAATATAGACGATGCCGGCTTCGTCTAGGTTCTTCAGCGCCTCTTCCGAAACGTTTGGAATGTCGCGCGTGATTTCCTCCGGTCCGAGCTTGGTGTCACGCGCCATCACCTCGAATTCCTCGATGTGGATGGAAGTGAACACGTCGTCGGAGACGATCTTCTCCGACAGCAGGATGGAGTCTTCGTAGTTGTAGCCATTCCACGGCATGAACGCGACGAGCACGTTGCGGCCGAGCGCAAGATCGCCGAGATCGGTCGAGGGACCGTCGGCGGTGATGTCGCCGGCCGCGACCGCGTCGCCCACCTTCACCAGCCGGCGCTGGGTG
>CALMYO010000246.1 GCA_937873685.1 uncultured Paracoccaceae bacterium | reverse complement strand
CCTTCTTCTCCGAGATCAGCGGTTCGTCATCGAGGCCGAAATCGAGCAGGCTGAGCAGCGTGTTGAGGTTCTTCGGCACGTCGCGGCCAAGGATGACGCGCCGCACGCCCGCCATGCGCTCGGCGGCCGACACATCGATATGGCGGATTCGGGCATGGTGGTGCGGGCTGCGTACGCAACGCAGATGCAGCAGGCCCTCGAACAGGTGATCGTCGTAGAAGGGCGAGCGGCCGGTGACATGGCCGGCCATGTCCTGTCGCTGCGTCGGCTTGCCGATCTCGTTCAGATTGTCGTCGCGTTCGTTGGCGAACAGGTCCTTGCGCAGTTCAACCGGCATGGTCAGCTCCGTCCGTGACTGTTGGCCTGCGACGCGCCGGCCGCTTCCAGCACCGCGGCGATGATCGCCTCATAGCCGGTGCAGCGGCAGACATTGCCGCCGATCGCCTCCACCACCGCCTCGCGGGTCGGGCGCGGCTCGCGATCGAGTAGTGCCTTTGCGGCCATCAGCATGCCCGGCGTGCAATAGCCGCACTGGGCGGCGAAATTGCGCATGAAGGTTTCCTGCAGCGGATGCAGCCGCGCGCCAGCCGACAGGCCGTTGACCGTCTCGACCGAACGCCCATCGATGGTTTCGGCGAGCGTCAGGCAGGAAAGATGCGGCTTGCCGTCGATGATGACGGTGCACGCCCCGCAAGTGCCCTGGCCGCAACCGTATTTCGGCGTCAGGTCACCGACGCCGCGCCGCAGCAGGTCGAGCAGGTTCTGGCCATCGTCGCAGAACGCCGCCTTTTCCGCGCCGTTGAGGTGAAACTGCACCGGTTTCCTGGCCATCAGTGCCTCCCGTCAGGCTTCGTTTCAGGCAGGAACGCCAGCAACAAGCGCTGACTTGGCCTATGGCGTTTGAATATGACCCCCACCCCTGCCCCTCCCCTCAAGGGGGAGGGGGGTTCCCGGTGTTGCCGCTCCCCAGATGCTCCTCCGGCCATCCTGGCGGGTCGCGTTTTCAGGCCGGGGCATTCCCCTCCCCCTTGAGGGGAGGGGCAAGGGGTGGGGGTAACAGGGCTATCGCCAAGCGTCCTTCGTTGGGGCGCGTAGGTAACTTCAGTGTGGCGGCCCGTAAGGCTTTGGGTTTGCAGGAGGGAACGCAGAATCATTTTCGATCCAATCAATTCCGGCCGAGAATCAGGCGCTTGAGATGCACCGGCGCGACCTCGCGGCGATACCAGGCGGTCGCCACCTCGTCGTCGGCCGGGTTCAGCCCCTCGGTCGCGTTGGCCAGCGCCCGCGTCAGGCCGGCGTCATCCAGACTTGCGCCTTCGAGCGCACGCTCGGCGGCAATCGCGCGCATTGGCGTCGGCCCCATATTGGCGAAAGAGACGCGCCAGCCGCCACGCCCGCCGCGGGGCGCAAGCACCGCAATCGACATCACCGCCACACCTTTCGGCTTGACGCGGGTGATCTTGGCGAAGCGGAATGCGTCCGCATCGGCCGGGCGCGGACAGATGACGGCGGTGACCAACCGGCCCGGATCTCGCTCGCGGCCGCGCAGCACGTCCTCGATGCCCTGTTCCGACCCGCCGCCGGCAAAGCGCACGGACGCGCCGAGCGCCAGCAGCGCATTGGCGAACTCGCCATAGGGCGCGGGCGCGAAGATGTTGCCGCCGGCCGTCGCCGCCGAGCGCACGGCAGGCGAGCCGACCGCCCGCGCCGCGCCATGCAGGAAGGCAAGATCGCGGTTGTGAAGGATGTCATCCATCGTCACGCCGGCGCCGATCGCGATGCGGTCGCCCTGGATGTCGATGCGGCGCAGCGCCGGGTCGGTGACGCGCACCAGCACCGAAACGGCAGGGTCGGCCTCGTTCAGCGCCCGCATAAGCAGCGTGCCGCCACCGAACACGCGCGCGCCGCGGTTGGCGGAGAGCGCGCGCGCAGCTTCGTCCACGCTGGCGCAGGTTTCGACGCGCACGGGCATCAGTGCCTCCTTTCGGCCGTCTCGGCCGTGGCGATGTGCTCGCGGACGGCGGAGAACCCGCCTTCATAGATGTCACGGCCGACCATGGTGGCGAGTTCGTCCTCGCGGCCAGCCGGCGTGTCGAAGCGCGATTCCCAGTGCCAGAAGGTCGCGTCGCCGTCGGTCACCGGCAAAAGCCGCACATGGGCGACGTAGTTGAACAACGGCACCGGCGTATCGAGCAGGCAATACGTAAAGGCCATGTCGGCGTCGGACAGCGTCAGCAGTTGCTCGCGCAGTTCCGAACCGTCGGCGAGATGGAACCGGCGCACGCAACCGATCCGGTCCGACGGCAGGCCGCGCTCAATTGCGCTGTCGGCCACCGCGGGGTGCCAGCGGTCATGGCCGTTGAAATCGCGCAGCACCGCCCACACGGTATCCACCGGGGCGTCGATGATGGTGGATTTGACGATTTTCACCATGACGCCGCCACTCCGGTGCTACCCCCACCCCTAACCCCTCCCCTCAAGGGGGAGGGGGATGGAGACGTCAGTGCCGTGTCTTTCCCCGTTGAAACCTGCGCTAATCCGTGCCGGCAGTGCGTTGCGCCGAAGTCCCCCTCCCCCTTGAGGGGAGGGGTTAGGGGTGGGGGTAAAGGCGAGTCGTAGCGGAGTGAGGCGTCTTTCGTAACACATGCGCCGTCCAAAATCGCTGCGCCTTCGTATCGACGTAAATATCCGCCGCCCGGAATACGAAATGCTTCACGCCGCTGCGGGATGCGGCGATTCACACTACAATCTTTCGACAGAACATCCTTCATCACCCTCACCCGCTGAAATGGCGCTTCAGCGCGTCGAAACCGGCCTGGAAGACGTTGGCGCCGATATTGCCGACGAGATCGTCGACAACTTCGGGCGCGCAATCGAAATCCGCGCTCCATTCGACAAAACAGCGATTGCCGTCGGTCACCGGGGTCAGCCGCAGCGTGGCGACGTAGCCGGTCAGCGGCATCGGGCTTTCCAGGATCGAATAGGTGCAGAACAGGTCATAATCGGACAGTCCGAGCAGCTTCTCGCGGATGCGATCGCCGTTCTGCAGGCGGAAGTCGCGCACGCAGCCAACCTTGTCCGATGGCTCGCCGTTCTCGATGCGGCTTTCGCGGATCAGCGGATGCCAGCGCGGCAGGCCGTTGAAATCGCGCACGCGCTCCCACACCCGGGTCGCGGGCGCATTGATAACGCTCGAAACATAGACCCGCGCCATCGTCACGCCCCCTTGCCGCCGTCGCCGCCGGACTTGCCGCCGCCGCTGCTTTCGCCACCGGGTTTGGCGCCGCCGCTTCCGCGCGCCTTGGCGGCGTCACTGGCGACACGCTGCATGTCCGAAGCCTCGCGGATCAGCCCGCCCTGCTTGGCGAGGTTGGAGCCATCGATGCCGATGTCCGACAGCAGCGAGTCGATCAGCGGCGCCTGTACGCGGTAGCGCAGCGCCGAGTTGATGACCTCGTCGGTCGGGCTGCCACGATCGCCGCCGAGGTTGTTGGAGACCCCGTCCATCTGCACGATGCGGATGTCGTTGATCTTTTCCAGCGGCTTGACCGAGGCCGAGACGATGCCCTCGATATGCTCCAGCAGCTTGCGCTTGAACAGCGAGGCGCGGGCTGCGTCGGTGAGCACATTCTCCGCCTCGTTGATGAGGCGCTGCGCCTCGGCCTCGACCGCCTTGCGCACCTGCTCGGCCTCGGCGGCGATACGCTCCTCCTCGGCGCGCTTTTGCGCCATCACCACGTCGACGCTTCGACGACGGTTGGCCTCTTCGGTCTCGCGGGTGGTCTTGACGCGCTCCTCGGCCTCGGCAGCGCGGGCGCGCGCCGCATCGGCCTCGGCGCGGGCGGCCGATTCCTCCAGCGATTTCTTGTAGAGCGCGATCGCCTTTTCCATCTGCACGGTTTCGACGTTGCGCTCGCGCTCCACCTCGAGGCGGCGACGCTCGGTCTCGTGACCGATACGGGCCTCGTCCAGCCCACGCTCGGATGCGATGCGGCTGCGTTCGACATCTTCGCGGCTGGCGATCTCGGCCTCGCGCAACGCCTGCACACGGGCAATCTCCAGTTGCTCGATCGACCGGCGGCGCTCCAGCCTTGCGGCCTCGATGGCGCGTTCGCGCTCCACATCGGCGGTCTCGACATCGCGCTGCGCGGCGATTTCGGCGCGGCGCACCTTGGCGTCGGCCTCGGCGCGCTCGGACTTCTTTGCCGCAAGTTCGATAATGCGGATCTGGTCGGCTTCCTCCACCGTGCGCTTGCGGTCGATCTCGACCACCTCGCGCGTCTTCTGCGAGGCGATGCGCTCCTGCTCCAACTGCAGTTCGGCGGCGATACGCTGTTTCTCGACCTCCTCGCGGCGGCGGATTTCGGCCGCTTCCAGCGCCTCGTCGCGGGCGATGCCACGTTCGCGCACTGCCTGCTCGGCTGCGATGCGCTCGGCGTCGAGCGCCTTCTTCTGGGCAATGCGGGCGGCTTCCACCACCTCGTCGGCGGCGACCTGCGCCTCGTCGAGCGTGCGGTTTCGGGCGATCTCGGCAGTGCGTATCGCTTCGTCGCGGGCGATACGATCCTTCGAGGTCTCGATTTCCTTCTCGATGCGGATCTGGTCGATGATGCGGCGGGCCGAGACTTCCGCCGACTCAATTGCCTCGTTGCGCTCGATCTCGCGGGCGCGCACTTCCTTCTCGGCGGCAATGCGTTCCGCGTCGAGCGCCTTCTTCTGGGCGATGCGCGCGGCTTCCACCGCCTCGTCGGCGGCGACCTGCGCCTCGTCGAGCGTGCGGTTGCGGGCAATCTCCAAGGCGCGGATCGCCTCGTCGCGCGAAATGCGCTCGCGCGTCGTCTCCGCCTCCTTCTCGATGCGGACGCGGTCTATCATGCGGCGCGCCGAAACCTCGGCGGTTTCCAGAGCCTCGTTGCGGGCAATCTCGCGGCTGCGGGTCGCCTCGTCGGCGGCGATGCGTTCGGCGTCCAGTTTCTGCGCCTGGGCAATGCGTGCGGCTTCGGTGACTTCAGCGGCCGTCGTCTCGCGCAACTGCACCTGTTCGCGATGGGCGATGCGCTCAGCATCGATCTTCGCTTCCACGGCAATGCGCGCCGCCTCTATCACCTCGCGGGCGGCGATATCGGCCTGCGAAACCTCGCGATTGCGTTCGATTTCGCGCGATCGCGTCGCCTGCTCGGCGGCGATGCGTTCAGCGTCGAGCGCCTGCGTCTGGGCAATGCGCGCCCTTTCGGTCGCCTCGGCCGATGCGGTCTCGCGCAACTGCACTTCCTCGCGGCGCGCAATGCGCTCGGCGTCGATCTTCGCGTCGACGGAAAGACGCGCCGCCTCGATGATTTCGCGGGCCGCGATGCCGGCCTGATCGATGGCGCGGTTGCGGGCGATCTCGCGCTCGCGCATGTCCTGTTCGTAGGCGATGCGTTCGGCGGCGATGCGTTTTTCGCGGGCGATGCCGGCGGCCTCAGTCGCCTGGCGGGCGGCAATTTCGGCTTCCTCGATCACCTTCTGGCGCTCGATTTCCAGTTCGCGGATGCGGCGATCGGTCGAAATGCGTTCTTCAGAGACGATTGCGGCTTCGGCGATGCGCAGCTTCTCGGTCGCTTCGCGTGCTGCGATTTCCGCTTCCTCAATGGCGCGCGTGCGAGCGATTTCGCGCCGGCGCGTTTCCTCTTCGGTGGCGATGCGCGCCTCGGTCACCGCGCGCTCCTGCGAAAGCCTGGCCTTCTCCACCGCCTCGCGGGCGGAAATCTCGGCCTCGTCGGTGGCGCGCTGGCGGGCGATCTCCATCGCCCGGGTTTCGCGGTCGCTTTCGATGCGCGCTTCGGTGACAGCGCGTTCCTGGGCGATGCGGGCGCGCTCGGTCGTCTCGCGTGCAGCGATTTCGGCCTCTTCCACGGCGCGACGCCGTGCGATCTCGCGCGACTGCGTCTCCTGCTCGTTGGCGATGCGCGCCTCGGTGACGGCGCGTTCCTGCGCAATGCGCGCCTTTTCGGTTTCCTCGCGTGACTTGATCTCGGCGGCGTCGATCAGCTTCTGGCGCTCGATCTCGCGCTGGCGGATCTCACGCTCGGTCGAGATTCGGGTCTCGGCGATCAGCTGGTCGTTGGTCAGCCGCGCCCGCTCGATCGCCTCTCGGGCGGTGATCTGGGCGTGTTCCGCCTCGGTCTCGCGCTCGGCGCGCTCGCGCGCCAGTTCGGCGCGTTGCTGGGCGCGGCGGAACTCGATGTCGCGCTCCTGGATCAGCCGCGCCTCCTCGCTCTCGCGCTCGATGCCGAGCGCCTGCTTCTCGGCCTCCAGGTTGCGGGCGCGAATGCGGATCATCGATTCCTGCTCGATGTCGTTCCTGAGCTTGCGCCGCTCCTCGATGTCGCGAATCAGTTCGGTCAGGCCCTCGGCGTCGAAGCGATTGGAGGGATTGAAGAATTCAAGCCCGGTCTGGTCGATGTCGAGGATGGCGACCGATTCCAGCTCAAGACCGTTGCGCGACAGATCCTCCTGCGCCATCTCCTTGACGCGGGCGACATAGGTCCCGCGCTGTTCGTGCATTTCCGCCATGGTCATCTCGGCGGCCACTGCGCGCAGCGCCGATTCGAACTTTCCCGACAGCAGGCCGTGGATGTTTTCCGATTCAAGCGTCCGCTTGCCGAGCGTTGAGGCGGCGATCGACACCGATTCCCGCGTCTGGCGCACGCGAACATAGAACTCCGCCTCCACGTCGATGCGCATGCGGTCGCGGGTGATCAGCGCCTGTTCCTTGTTGCGCACCACCGGCAGCGGCAGCGTGTTCATGTTGACGGGCGTGATGTCGTGGATGATCGGCCACACGAAGGCGCCGCCATCAATCACCACCTTCTCGCCGAGAAAGCCGGTGCGCACGAAGGCGATTTCCTTGGTGGAGCGGCGGTAGAGCCAGTTCATCACCCAGTAGATGATGGCGATGACGATGACCGCCAGAATGAGCCAGAGGATGAGTTGGCCGATCAGTTGTCCGGTCACCTGCATGGATGTCCTCCCCGTCCCGCGTCGCGTCCGTTTGTGTCCGTCACGGCGTCTTCCCCTTCACCGCCTTGAAGCGGCGTGTCTGTTCGGTCAGCGCGATTTCCGTCGGCAGCCGCTCCATCGAGGAGGCGCCGTAGAAACCGTGGCAATTCTTCGTGTTGGCGAGGATAAAGGCCGCGTCGTCCGGTTCGGCCACCGGGCCGCCATGAACCAGCACCAGCGCGTCGGGCTTGATGCGGAGCGCAGCCTCGGCCCAGGCATCCACCTTCGCCGGGCAATCCTCAAGCTTCAGCGCCGTATAGGCGCCGATCGAGCCGCCGGTGGTCAGCCCGAGATGGCAGACGATGATGTCGGCGCCGGCCTTGGCCATCGCTGCCGCATCCTCCTCGCCAAACACGTAGGGCGTGGTCAGCATGTCCTTCTTGCGGGCGGTCGCGATCATCTCGACCTCAAGGCCGTAGCCCATGCCGGTCTCTTCCAGGTTGGCGCGGAACACGCCGTCGATCAGCCCGACCGTCGGAAAATTCTGCACGCCGGAGAAACCGATCGCCTTCAACTCGTCGAGGAATACATCCATCAGCCGGAACGGGTCGGTGGCGTTGACGCCGGCAAGGACCGGCGTACGCTTGACCACCGGCAGCACCTCACGCGCCATGTCGACGACGATGGCGTTGGCGTCGCCATAGGCCAGCAACCCGGCGAGCGAGCCGCGCCCGGCCATGCGGTAGCGGCCGGAATTGTAGATGACGATCAGGTCGATGCCGCCGGCTTCCTCGCATTTAGCCGAGAGCCCGGTACCCGCGCCGCCGCCGACGATGGGCTCGCCGCGCGCCTTCATGGCGTGAAACTTCTCCAGCAGGCTCTTGCGATCGAAGGCCATGCTCATCCTCCCGATGCGCGACGTTGCGGCCGGCTGCCGCCGTGCAGCGCGCGGAACGCCCGCACCACTTCCGCCGAAAACGCCGGATCGTTGATGTTGAAGGGAAGACGGATCAGCTGGCGCGCATTGGTCTGGCGCACGGAGCGCTCGATCGCCTCGAACAGCGCGGCGTCTGCCGCCGGGTCGTGGAACGGCTGACCCGGCCGGTCGAGCGCCGAGACGCCGCCTTCGGGCAGGAAGAAGCGCACCGGCGCTTCCATCAGGTTCAGGCGCTCGCCGATGAAGCGGCCGAAGGCGGCATTTTCCTCGCGCGTCGTGCGCATCAGCGTCACTTGCGGATTGTGTTGGTAGAACAGGCGGCCGCGGAATTTTTCCGGCACGGTGTCGGGCGCGCCGAAATTCACCATGTCGAGCGCGCCAAGCGACCCGACATAGGGAATGCGCGCGCGGATGATGGCGCCGAAACGGTCTTCGGTTGCGGGAAACACGCCCCCCACCATCATGTCGGCGATCTCGGTGGTTGTGATGTCGATGACGGCGCGGATGAGGCCTGAATCGACAAGTTTTTCCATCGAGCGGCCGCCGATGCCGGTCGCGTGGAAGACGAGGCAATCCCAGTCCTTCTTCAACGCCTCGGTGACCTGCTGGACGCAGGGCGTGGTGACGCCGAACATGGTGAGGCCGACCGCCGGCAACTCGGACGCCGGCGCCGGCTTGCGCGCCTGGTCGCGCCTTGCCTCCACCATGCCGGCCAGCGCGTTCGCGCCATTGCGCAGCACCGCACGCGTGATGGTGTTCAGCCCCTGCACATCGGCGACGGAGTGCAACATCATGATGTCGGACGGCCCGACATAACGCGACACGTCTCCCGACGCGACGGTGGAGACGATTACCTTCGGCAGGCCGACGGGCAACGTGCGCATCGCCGGAGCGACAATCGCCGTGCCGCCTGACCCGCCCGCGCCGATGATGCCGGCAATGCCGGTCTGGCGTTCGATCCAGCGCTCGAAGGAGAGCGTCATGCCGGCCACCGCCTGGCCGCGATCGCCGACGAAAACGCCGGAAGCGCCGCGCGGATGGAAGGCGGCGACGAGATGGGCCGGCACCTCGGCGCCGGAATGGCCGCCGGAGGTCGAAAGATCGACCATGCGCACGGCAAGCCCGCGCTCGCGCAGACAATCGCGGATGAAGCGCAGTTCCGGACCCTTGGTGTCGAGCGTGCCGGCGACCAGCACCACGGCTTCGCCGGGGCTGGCGAGCGGCCGCAACTCGGTGGAGGTGGGGTCGGACAAGGTGCGTGCGCCGCCTGCGGGAGCGGCCGACGAGACCGTGCGCGCAGCCTGTTCGATGACGCGCACCGGCACGGCCGGCGTCCAGCGGTTCGGTACGGTCGGGTTCGAAACATAGATACGCACCGGACCGGCCGCGCGCTCCTGCGCCCGCGCCGCGCGCGCCGCGCCGGCCTGCGGCTCCGGCGTCTCGTCATGGGCGTGCCGGCCGACGCCGAGCAGGCGCTGCTGCAGGTCGCGATCCGCCGACAGTTGGGCGGAATCGATGGTGCGGTTGATCCGCCCGTTGACCATGATCGCGACCTGCGGCGACACCTGCGTCGCCACGCCGATGTTCTGCTCGATCACCAGCACATCGATGCCGTCCTCGTCGGTCAGGCGGGTCAGCATCGCCTCGACCTGCGCCACGATCACCGGGGCGAGGCCCTCGGTCGGCTCGTCCATGATCAGCAGCTTCGGATTGGTGAGCAGAGCGCGCGAGATCGCCAGCATCTGCTGCTCGCCGCCGGAAAGCTGCCCGCCGCCATTGCCGCGCCGCTCCGCCAGCCGCGGGAATGTGGAGTAGACGCGATCGACCGACCATGGCCCCTTATGGCTGGCGGCGACCATGCGCAGGTGCTCGTCAACGGTCAGAGAGCGCCACAGCCGCCGCCCCTGCGGCACGTAGCCGACACCGAGGCGGGCGATCTCGGCCGGCGAACGGCCGCGTAACTCCTCGCCGCGATGGCGGATCGAGCCCGACGTTGACGGGATCAGCCCCATGATCGCCTTGCACAGCGTCGTCTTGCCCATGCCGTTGCGCCCGACCACCGACAGGACGCCGCCATGCAAATGGAGGTCGACGCCCTGCAGCGCGTGACTGGCGCCGTAGAAGACGTTCAACCCGCGGATGTCGAGGGCGGGTGCGGAGGCGCGGCGCTCAGCCATGTCCGCCTCCGAGATAGAGTTCCTGGACCTCGGCGTCGCTCTCGATCTCGCGCGGCGTGCCTTCCTTGAAGATGCGGCCGTTGTGCATCATCGACACGGTCTCGGCGACGCGCAGCGCCACGTCCATGTCGTGCTCGATGATGATGAAGCCGATATGCGACGGCAGGCCGGTGAGGATGGCCACGAGGTCGGCGCGCTCGGCCGGCGACAGGCCGGCAGCTGGCTCGTCAAAGAGGATCAGACGCGGCGCGCCGGCGAGCGCCAACGCGATCTCCAGTTGGCGCTGCTGGCCATAGGAGAGCTCAGCGACTTTCGTGTCGCGGGCCGCCGTCATGTGGACGGCCTCGATCAGTTCATAGGCGCGCGCCATCAGTACGTCGCTGCGACCGGGCCGGAGCAGCGAGAAGCGGGCGCGGCTGACGCCCCGGCAGGCGAGGTAGACGTTCTCGGTGACGGTCAAGCCGGCGAACAGCAGCGAAATCTGGTAGGTGCGGCGCAGGCCGCGGCGGATGCGCTCGTGCGCCGGATAGCGGGTGACATCCTCGCCGAACAGGCGGAGGGCGCCGGAAGTGGGCAGGAAGTCGCCGGTGACGCAGTTGAACAGGGTCGTCTTGCCGGCTCCGTTGGAACCGAGCACGGCGCGCCGTTCGCCGGGCCTTACCGTCAACGTCACGTCGGTCAGCGCGGCGAGCGCACCGAAAGTCTTGGTGACGCCGCGCAGCTCGAGCGCGTTGCCGGCGAAGGCGGTGCTGGCGAGGCCCGCCTGCGACATGGCCTGGGTCACCGGTGCGTTCATCGCTCGGCCCCCGTCAGGGGATCGACGCCGCGGTTGCGCGAGGCGCGCCAGCGGTCCCAGAGCCCCAGGACGCCGTCGGGCGAGAAATAGACGATGACGAGGAAGCCGATTCCGACAAGCAACTTGAAGCGCTCGCCGGACATGCCGAAGGCGGTGAGAACATCGGGCGTGAAGGCGCGGAGCAGTACGTAGATCAGCGCCCCGATGAATGGGCCGATCGGCCGGACGATGCCGCCGACGACGGCGATGACCAGAATGTCGATCGCCGCCGGAATGCCGGCGGTGCCGGGCGAGATCTGCGCGTTCTGCCAGACCAGCAGGATTCCGCCGACGGCGGCGATCACCGAG
>CALMYO010000245.1 GCA_937873685.1 uncultured Paracoccaceae bacterium | reverse complement strand
TAGCCTCGCATATCCGAGTGCCGGACGGGCCGGTGCCGGACATGGTGCATTTCCACAGGATAGGCTTCCAGTTGATCTTCTGCATCAACGGCTGGGTAGACGTGCTCTACGAAGACCAGGGCGGGCCGCGGCGGCTGCATGCGGGCGATTGCTTCATCCAGCCGCCGCAGATCCGTCACAAGGTGCTGCATGCCGAGGACAATATCGAGGTGATCGAGATCGGCGTGCCGGCCGAGCACATCACCGAGATCGACCACGCGATGACGCTGCCGACCCCGGAGGAACGGCCCGACCGCGAATGGGACGGGCAGCGTTTCGTGCACAGCATCGGTGCGGAGGGCGTGTTCAAACCGTTCCGCATTCCGGGCTTCGAGGCACGCGACACCACCATCAACGAGAACACGAAAGGTGTGGCGTCCGTGATGGTCGCCCGCCCGACCGGCGCGCCCGCGCCCTGGACGCGCCACGACGGCGATATCCTCTTCACATTCGTCATGCGCGGCGGCATGCTGCTGGAGGGAGAGGGCAAGGAACCCTACCGGCTTTCGCCGGGCGACGCTTTCGTGGCGCCGCCCGGCATGGCGACGCGCTACAGCGAGGCGAGCGCCGATCTGGAACTGATGGAGGTTTCGCTACCTGGCAATTTCAGGACCGAAATCGCCGGATAACGGGAACAGGGCATTCCGGGCCGGCCAACGCCCGACCAAACAGGGAGAAGAAACATGCGTAAACTCACTGCAATCCTCGCCGCAACGACCGTGCTTGCGGCTGCGACGGTCGCACAGGCCGACGACACCAAGATCGGCGTGTTGATGGACATCACCGGGCCGATCGCAAGCTTCATCCCGCCGCTGCAGAACGCGGCGAACCTCGCCGTCGACCAGGTCAACGAGCAGGGTGGCCTGCTCGGCGGCAAGGCAGTCGCCGTCTACGGCGACACCACGGGTTCGACGCAAGGCGCTGTCGACGCTGCGAGCAAGCTGGTCAACGTCGAGAACGTGCCGATCATCATGGGCGCGCTGATGTCGTCGACGACGATCGCCGCCGCCGAAGCCTCGATCATCCCGGCCGGCGTGGTACAGATTTCGCCGACCGCCACATCGCCCGCGATGACGGGCATCAAGGACAACGACCTGCTCTACCGCATCGTGCCGTCCGACAACTACCAGGGCGCCGTGCTGGCGCGCATGGTGCTGGAGGAAGGTCTGAAGAAGGTCGCTGTCACCTATGTCAACAACGACTACGGCGTCGGCATCGGCCAGACCTTCATCGACGCCTACAAGGCGGCGGGCGGCGAGGTGGCCGCCGAAGTCAAGCACGAGGAAAAGAAGGATTCCTACCGCTCCGAACTGGCGACCCTGTCGCAATCCGGCGCGGAAGCGCTGGTGGTCATTGCGTATGCGGGCGATTCCGGCGGCAAGATCGTCAAGCAGGCGCTTGAGGGCGGCCTGTTCAGTAAGTTCATCGGCACCGACGGCCTGCGCGACGAGGCGCTGATCAAGGACATCGGCGCCGAGGCGCTGGCGACCTCCTTCTTCTCCTCGCCGACCTCGCCGGCCGACAATCCGGCGCAGAAGACCCTGCACGACGCCTTCAACGCCAAGTATGGCGAAGGCGCGGACAAGCCCTTCGTTGACCAGACCTATGACGCAACTTTCCTGACGCTGCTGGCGGTGGAAAAGGCCGGCTCCGCCGATCGCGCGAAAATTGCGGCGGCGCTGCGCGAAGTCGCTTCCGCCCCGGGCGAGAAGGTCGGACCCGGCGAATGGGCGAAGGCCAGGCAGTTGATCGCCGAAGGCAAGGATATCGACTATGACGGCGCCGGCGGGGCCTATGATTTCGACGCCAATGGCGACGTGACCGGCTTTATCGGCAAGTTCGTGGTCGACGGCGACAAGTACAAACAGACCGCGATCGCACAGTAACTCCAAAGAGACGGTGCTTTGCAGTTTGTCCGGACCGAGCAGGTTGCGGAACGATTGGAGTAGTTCGGCGAAGTGCTTCGACACGGGGACTTTCCCTCCCCCTCGAGGGGAGGGTGTCGGCGAAGCCGACGGGTGGGGGTGAGGGCGTCGCAACATACTTCCGAAAAAAGTGATGGGAATTCATCGGTTTGTGGACAGACGCCTACCCCCACCCCCGGCCTTCGGCCGGACCCTCCCCACAAGGGGGAGGGAAAGTCCCCGTGTCGCAACGCGCCGGTTCCACACGGCTCAATCTTTGCGCCCGCTGCCTTAGCTTGGAAAGTCGTCACCGAAATCGCACCGAACGTTCATCCGGCTCGTCATGATCACCGTCAACGATGTCAGCGTCAGCTTCGGCGGGTTGAAGGCCGTGGACGACGTGTCGTTCGAGATTTCCGCCGGTCGCATCACCGGGCTGATCGGACCGAACGGCGCCGGAAAGACGACGATGTTCAACGCAATCGCCGGCCATGTGAAGGTGACTGCCGGCCACATCCGCCTTGCCGATGAGGACATCACCGCCCTTCAGCCGCACCAGCGCGCCTCCCGCGGACTGGCGCGCACCTTCCAGATTCCGCACGAGTTTTCCCGCCTCACCGTGCTGGAGAACCTGATGGTCGCCGCCGCCACCCCGCGCGGCGAGAACGTGTTCAATGTGCTGTTCCGGCGCGGCGCGTATGCAGTCGAGACCCGCGAGAGTTACCGGGCGGCGCGCGAGATGATCGCCTTTCTCGAGATCGATCATGTGCGCGACGAGCAGGCAGGCAACCTTTCCGGTGGGCAGAAGAAGCTGCTCGAGCTCGGCCGCGCACTGATGCGCAAGCCGCGCATCGTGCTGCTCGACGAGATCGGCGCCGGCATCAATCGCACGCTGCTCGCCAAACTGTCCGACAAGATCCTGTGGCTGAACCGCGAGCAGGGGCTGACCTTCTGCCTGATCGAGCACGATCTCGACTACGTCTCCAAGCTCTGCGACCACGTGCTGGTGCTGGCGCAGGGGCAATTGCTGACGCAAGGCACGGTCGACGCCGTGCGCAGCGATGAGCGCGTGATCGAGGCCTATTTCGGCGGCGGCAAGTACGAGGCGAGCGCATGAGCGCGCTGCTGTCGGTGACAAGCCTCACCGCCGGCTATGGCGGCGCGCCGATCATCAGCGGCATCCACCTCGATGTCGCGGAAAACGAGATCGCCGTGATCATCGGTCCGAACGGAGCGGGCAAGTCGACCTTGCTGAAGACGATCTTTGCGCTGACGAAGATCGCTTCCGGCGCGATCGCGTTTGCCGGGCGCGATATCAAGGGCCTGAAGACCGCGGCGCTGGTCCCGCTCGGCATTTCGGCCGTGCCGCAATCGCGCAACGTCTTTCCCACACTTTCGGTTGAAGAGAATTTCGACATCGGAACCTATGCCGCTCCACCGCCCGACCGCGCCGCGGCGTTCGAGCGGGTGATCGCGCTGTTTCCCGATCTTCGCCCGAAGCTGCGCCAGCCGGCCGGCGAACTCTCGGGCGGCCAGCGCCAGATGGTTGCGATGGGACGCGCGCTGATGAGTGCCCCGAAACTGCTTCTGCTCGACGAGCCGACCGCCGGCCTTTCGCCGGCTTATCTGGAGAAGATCTTCGACCTGCTGCTCGATATCCGCAAGGCCGGCGTCACCATCCTGATGGTGGAGCAGAACGCCAAGCAGGCGCTGCGCATCGCCGATACCGGCCATGTGCTGGTGAATGGCGAGAACTTCGTCTCCGGCCCGGGACGCGAACTGCTTGCCGACGAGACTGTGCGGCGCTCGTTCCTCGGAGGCGCGGGATGAACGAGCTCGTCACTTTCATCAACCTCTACCTCATCCCCGGGCTGGTGATCGGCTCGATCTATGCCCTCGGCGCCGTCGGCATCTCGATGATCTTCGGGATCCTGCGCTTCGCCCATTTCGCCCATGGCGACCTGATGACCATTGGCGGCTACGGCGTGCTGGCGGCGATCGCGCTGATCCCGGTCAACCCGTTGTTCCTGCTGCCCTTCGGCATCGCGCTGTCGATTGTCTGCGCACTTGCCGTCGACCGCTTCTTCTACCGGCCGCTGCGCGACCTGCCGACCATCTACACGGTGATCTCGTCCTTCGGCGTGGCGCTGATCTTCCGGGCGGCAGTGCAGCTTGTCTGGAGTTCGGGCAACCAGGTGTTCCAGTCCGGGGTGCGCAAGCCGCTGGTGCTTTTCGACACCTTTCGCATCTCCGCGCTGCATGCGCAGGCAATCGTGCTGACGGTGGTGATCGCCATTGCACTGCACCTGTTCCTGACCCGCTCGAAAACCGGGCGCTCCATGCGCGCAGTCTCCGACGATCCGGAGCTTGCGGCGATCGCCGGCCTCGATACCGAGAAGGTGATCCGCTGGACCTGGATCATCGGCGCAGCGCTCGCCGCGACCGCCGGGGTGTTTGCCGGCGCCGACACCAGCATGCACCCCAATCTCGGCTGGAACCTGTTGCTGCCGATGTTCGCGGCCGCGATTCTCGGCGGTATCGGCAAGCCGATGGGCGCGATTGCGGGCGGCCTGATCATCGGCGTCGCCGAAGAGACGATGACCTATCCCTGGTTCGGCGCCGAACCGCTGATCTCGCCCTCCTACAAGTCGGCGGTCGCCTTCTCGATCATGGTCGTGTTGCTGATCTTCCGCCCGCAGGGCCTGTTCAAGGGAAGGCTGCTCTGATGGATCCGACCGGCCTGTTCTTCTACCTCGTCTCGGTGTTGATCGCCGGCGGCATCTACGCAATCCTGTGCCTGGCGCTGAATGTGCAATGGGGCATGGGCGGTCTCTTCAATGCCGGCATTGCCGGCTTCTTTGCCGTCGGCGCCTATACCTCGGCCATCGTCACCACGGCCGAAAGCAGCCGCCATCTCGGCGGCTTCGGCATGCCGATCGTCGTCGGCGTGCTGGCGGCTGCGCTGCTGGCGGGCATTGCGGGTGCCGCGGTCGCGCGCATCTGCGTGCGGTTGAAGAGCGACTATCTCGCCATGGCCTCGGTCGGCATTGCCGAGATCCTGCGCCTCATCATCGTCAACGAGGCCTGGCTTACCAATGGCAGCCTCGGCATTTCCGGCATTCCGCGCCCATTCGGCGAGACGTTTACCGGGCGTCAGTCCGATCTGGCGCTGCTCGGCGTGGTGTGGCTGACGGTGCTGATCGTCTACATCATCTGCCAACGCCTTTATGTCAGCCCCTGGGGCCGCACGCTGCGCGCCATCCGCGACAACGAGGCCTCGGCGCAGGCGGTCGGCAAGAACGTGGAATCGTTTCGCCTGCAGACCTTCGTGATCGGCTGCGCGATCATGGGCGTGGCGGGGGCGTTGTCGGCGCATTTCTACAAGTCCCTGTCGCCTTCGGCGACCGAACCGCTGCTGGTCACCTTCCTCGTCTGGGTGATGCTGATGGCCGGAGGCTCCGGCAACAATCGCGGCGCGATCCTCGGCGCGCTGACGATCTGGTTCATCTGGTCGGCGACCGAAATCTTCACCAACCGCCTGCCGCCGGAATGGATTTCCCGCTCCTCCTATATCCGCATGCTGCTGGTCGGTTTGCTGCTGCAGTTCGTGTTGCAGCGCTACCGTTCCGGATTGTTGCCGGAAAAATCACCCCGGTTGCATGGCGAGTGATCGCCAAACGTTTCAGTTTGACCGAACAGTGCTCTAAACCGAAAACCGCGCGCAGCCGCCGCCGGCCTGTTTTCTCCACCATTCGATCGGCATGCATCCCGGCTGGCGGGAGCAACCGGTCGGGCAGCTTGAGGCTCACTCGGACAAACAGGAGCAGTCTGCCGGCAGGATTTTTTCGGCTCGGCGAGGAATTCAACGGTGAGGGCGGTTAGCCGGGCATTGCCATGCGAAACGTCCGGTGAAAGTTTCGCTGACTGAACACCGAAAGGGCGGAAGCTGAAAGGAACGCCAAGCGGGGTAAGCCGAGCCATTGTTTCAGTTTGCAAACCAAAACAATGATTTGATCGCCCAGACATGGCGGTTCTCTTTGCGCTTCGGCGGCGTTGGAATCCTTATGCGGTACTCGATCGCTCGGACTCGGTCTCTTGCGCGCTTGCCACCATCGCGAACCGCTGGCGCCCCGTCGCGATCCACTCATTGCTTGGACGCACATTCCCGTTTGAAAAACCGGTTTGATCGAACAATGCGCCAAACCCCAGCTCGCCCCCATTCACGGCGACCGGAAATAAATTCAAACTTAAAATATTCATGCTTGAAAATTTGGCGCGCCGCGCTATCATCTCCTTGCTTGGCAAGCATGCGGGAGGAAGCGTGATGCGCGTTTTGTGCCTCGGCGGCGGGCCGGCCGGCCTGTACTTCGCGATCTCGATGAAGCTGCGCGATCCCTCGCACGAGGTGACCGTGCTCGAGCGCAACCGCGCCAACGACACGTTCGGCTGGGGCGTGGTCCTGTCCGACGACGCGATGAGCCGCCTTCGCGCCAACGATCCGCAATCGGCCGACGAGATCACCCGCAACTTTGCCTATTGGGACGATATAGCCGTCGTCCATCGCGGCCAGCGCAGCGTCTCCGGCGGGCATGGCTTCGCCGGCATCGGCCGCATGAAGCTGCTGCTGATCCTGCAGGAGCGGGCGCGCGAACTTGGGGTCGACCTGCGCTTCCAGTCGGAATTCAAGTCGGCGGAGGAATACCGCAAGGAGTATGACCTGGTCGTCGCCTGCGACGGCATCAACTCGCTGGTGCGCCGCGAATACGAAGACGTGTTCAAGCCGGACATCGACATGCGGCTGTGCAAGTTCGTCTGGCTTGGCACGAAGCAGAAGTTCGACGACGCCTTCACCTTCATCTTCGAAGAGACCGAACACGGCTGGATGTGGATCCACGCCTACCAGTTCGACGCCGAAACGGCGACCGTGATCGTGGAATGCACGCAGGCGACCTGGGACGCCTTCGGCTTCGAGCACATGAGCAAGGAAGAAGGCATCGCTGCGTGCGAGCGCGTCTTTGCCCGGCACCTCGGCGGCCACAGCCTGATCTCCAACGCCAACCACCTGCGCGGCTCCGCCGTGTGGATGAATTTTCCGCGCGTAATCTGCGAGCGCTGGCACCACGAGAACGTGGTGCTGATGGGCGATGCGGCGGCGACCGGGCATTTTTCGATCGGCTCGGGTACGCGCCTGGCCTGCGACAGCGCGATTGCGCTCGCCGATTCCCTGCATTCGGAACCGTCGCTGCAGCAGGCGTTCGAGCGCTATCAGGCCGACCGGCGGCTGGAGGTGCTCCGGCTGCAATCGGCGGCGCGCAACAGCCTCGAGTGGTTCGAGGAGGTGGAGCGCTATCTCGATCTCGATCCGGTGCAGTTCGCCTATTCGCTGCTGACGCGCTCGCAGCGCATCAGCCACGAGAACCTGCGCCTGCGCGACAGGGCCTGGCTTGAGGATGCGGAAGCATGGTTCCAGCGCCAGGCGGGCGTTGCCGGCAACGCACCGGTGCGCCGGCCGATGTTTGCGCCGTTCAGGCTGCGCGAGATGGAGTTGAAGAACCGCGTCGTCGTCTCGCCGATGGCGCAATACAAGGCGGTCGACGGTCGCCCGACCGACTGGCACCTCGTTCACTACGGAGAACGCGCCAAGGGCGGCGCGGCGCTGGTCTATACCGAGATGACCTGCGTCTCGGCCGAGGGGCGGATCACGCCGGGTTGCCCCGGCCTCTACGCGCCGGAACACGAGGCGGCGTGGAAGCGCATCGCGGATTTCGTCCACGCCGAAACCGACGCGAAGATCTGCATGCAGATCGGCCATTCCGGCGCCAAGGGCTCCACCCAGCTTGGCTGGGAAGAGATGGACGCGCCGCTGAAATCCGGCAACTGGGACCTGCTGTCGCCGTCCGGCGTCGCATGGTCGCCGAAGAACGCCACGCCGAAGACGATGAGCCGCGCCGACATGGATCTCGTGCGCGACCAGTTCGTTGCGGCCGCCGAAATGGCAGGGCGCGCCGGCTTCGACATGATCGAACTGCACATGGCGCATGGCTACCTGCTGTCATCCTTCATCACGCCGCTGACCAACCGCCGCGCCGACGAATACGGCGGCAGTCTCGAAAACCGCATGCGCTGGCCGCTGGAGGTGTTCCACGCCGTGCGCGAGGCCTGGCCGCGCGAAAAGCCGGTCTCGGTGCGCATCTCCGCCAACGACTGGGTCGGCGAGGACGGCGTGACGCCGCAGGACGCCGTGCGCATCGCCATGATGCTGCGCGACGCCGGTGTCGACATCTGCGACGTCTCGGCCGGCCAGACCTCCAAGCGGGCGCGGCCGGTCTATGGCCGCATGTTCCAGACGCCGTTTTCCGACCGCATCCGCAACGAGGCGAAAATGGCGACCATGGCGGTCGGCAACATTTACGAGCCGGACCATGTCAACTCCATCCTGATGGCCGGCCGCGCCGATCTGGTCTGTCTGGCCCGGCCGCACTTGGCCAACCCGTACTGGACGCTGCACGCGGCCGCCGCGCTCGGCGATCATGATGAAAGATGGCCAGAACCGTATCTCGCCGGTCGCGACCAGATGTGGCGACTCGCCGAGCGCGCCGCCGAACAGGAGCTTCGGGCATGAGACGGGTGCTGGTGACGGGCGGCGGCTCCGGCATTGGCCGGGCGACGGCGCGGGCCTTCGCCGAGGCTGGCGACGCGGTCACCATTTCCGGCCGGCGCATGGATGCGTTGCGCGAAACCGACGACGGCCGCGGCATGACCTGCCGCATCGCCGATGTCTGCGACGAGGCGGCGGTGAAGGCGCTTTTCGACGAACCCCATGACGTGGTGGTGGCCAATGCCGGCATGGGCGCCGCCTCCAAGGTCGCCAACACCTCGCTTGCGCTGTGGAACCAGACACTTGCGGTGACGCTGACCGGCGTGTTCCTGACCTTTCGCGAGGCGCTTTCCGGCATGGGGCAGGGCGGGCGGCTGATCGCGATTGCTTCGGTCTCCGGATTGAAGGGCGAGGCCAATGTCGCCGCCTATTGCGCCGCCAAGCACGGGGTGATGGGGCTGGTGCGCTCGCTCGCGCTGGAGGTCGCCGGCAAGGGCATCACCTGCAACGCCGTCTGCCCGGGCTGGGTCGATACGCCCATGGCCGATGCCGCCGTCGAGGGAGCGATGAAACGCTTCGGGATCGGCCGCGAAGAGGCAGCGGCCCGCGTCTTCGGCGACACGCCGGCCGGCCGGATCGTCGAGGCGCAAGAGGTGGCCGCCGCGGTGCTATACCTCGCCTCTCCCGCTGCCGCGATGGTCAACGGCCATGGACTCGTCATCGACGGGGGCGCCGGATGAGTGTCAAGCGTGTGGAACCCGCAACGAAAAACGCATCGGCCGACTCCAAGGAGCGGCTGCGGCTGTGGCTGAAACTGCTCAAGGCCTCGCGGTTGATGGAGGCGGACCTGCGCGAACGCTTCCGCTCGCAATTCGACACCACGCTGCCGCGTTTCGACGTGATGGCGGCGCTTGCCCGCAAGCCGCAGGGCCTGCGCATGAGCGAACTCTCCGCCGAGCTGAAGGTCTCCAACGGCAACGTCACCGGCATTGTCGACAGGCTTGTCGGCGACGGTGTGATCCTGCGCGTTCCGGTCGACAACGACCGCCGCGCCATGGTGGTGCGGCTGACGCAGAAGGGCCTCGAGATCTTCGAGGCGCTGGCGCGCGAGCACGAGGGCTGGGTCGACGGGCTGCTTGGCGGCTTGGACCCCGGCGAGGCGCGCGAACTCGGGCGTGCCCTCGACCGCATTTCGGCCGAGGCGACTGCGCATATGGAAGCACTTCGCAGCGGGGAAAAGGAAGCGAAATGACAACGGGCAAGCCGCAGCATTTCCTGCTCGACATCGATGGTGCGATCGCCCAAGTGGCGCTGGCGCGGCCGGAGCGAAAGAACCCGCTCACCTTCCAGTCCTATGCCGAACTGCGCGACTGGTTTCGCGCGCTGCATTATCGCGATGACATCAAGGCGGTGATTTTCGCGCCGAACGGCGGCAATTTCTGTTCGGGCGGCGATGTGTTCGAGATCATCGGCCCGCTTCTCGACAAGGACATGAAGGGGCTGCTCGAATTCACCCGCATGACCGGCGACCTGGTCAAGGCGATGATCGCCTGCGGCAAGCCGGTGATCGCCGCGGTCGATGGCGTTGCAGCAGGGGCGGGGGCGATTCTCGCCATGGCGTCCGATATCCGCATCGCCACGCCGCAAGCCAAGACGGCCTTCCTGTTCAATCGCGTTGGCCTTGCCGGTTGCGACATGGGCGCGTGCGCCATGCTTCCGCGCATCATCGGCCAGAGCCGGGCGGCCGAACTGCTTTACACCGGCCGCGCCATGAGTGCGGAGGAGGGCGAGCGCTGGGGGTTCTACAGCCGTCTCGTCGATTCAGTCGACCTGGAAATGGAAGCGCGTGCGCTTGCCGGTCGCATCGCCGAGGGGCCTGCCTTCGGCAACATGATGACCAAGACCATGCTGGCGCAGGAATGGTCGATGGGCCTTGAGCAGGCGATCGAGGCGGAGGCGCAGGCGCAGGCGATCTGCATGCAGACCGCCGATTTCCGCCGCGCCTACGAGGCGTTCGCCGCAAAGCGCAAACCGGTGTTCGAGGGGAACTGATGTCCGACAAGAGCTTCCTCGACTGGCCCTTTTTCGAGGCCCGCCATCGCGACCTCGCCGCCGCCGCCGATGCCTGGGCCGCACAGAACCTCGCGGCGATCGATCACGCCGACACCGATGCCGCCTGCCGCGCGCTGGTTGCCGCGCTCGGCGCCGGCGGCTGGCTGAAGCTGACGGCTATCGATCCCGATGACCCGAATTCCGGCCTCGATGTGCGCAGCCTCTGCCTGCTGCGCGAGACGCTGGCGCGCCATGACGGCCTCGCCGATTTTGCCTTCGCCATGCAGGGCCTCGGCACGGGCGCAATCTCGCTTTTCGGTTCGGATGCGCAGAAGCGGCGCTGGCTGCCGCTGACCCGCGCCGGCAAGGCGATCTCCGCCTTTGCGCTCAGCGAACCGGCGTCGGGCTCCGATGTCGCCAACCTTTCGCTTGCCGCACGGCGCGACGGCGCCGACTACATCCTGGACGGCGAAAAGACCTGGATCTCGAACGGCGGCATCGCCGATGTCTATACCGTGTTTGCCCGCACCGGCGAGGCGCCGGCCGCCAAGGGGCTCTCTGCCTTCCTCGTGCCTGCAGATACGCCGGGTCTCGCCGTCGCAGAACGCATTGAGGTGATCGCCCCGCACCCGCTGGCGCGGCTTTCGTTCTCGGGCTGCCGCGTGCCCGCTTCCGCGATGATCGGCCGGCCGGGCGAGGGGTTTCGCATTGCGATGGGCGTGCTCGACGTGTTCCGCTCCACGGTCGCGGCCGCGGCGCTTGGCTTCGCCCGCCGGGCGCTCGACGAGAGCCTCGCGCGCGCAACGTCGCGGCAACTCTTCGGCGCGCCGCTGTTCGACCTGCAGATGGTCCAGGGTCACATCGCCGACATGGCGCTCGATATCGACGCCGCAGCGTTGCTGGTCTACCGCGCGGCGTGGCTGAAGGATTCCGGTGCGCCGCGCGTCAGCCGCGAGGCGGCGATGGCCAAGCTGTTTGCCACCGACCGCGCGCAGGAGGTCATCGACAAGGCGGTGCAGCTGCATGGTGGCGACGGCGTGCGCAAGGGCTCGATCGTGGAAAGCCTCTATCGCGAGATCCGGGCGCTGCGCATCTACGAAGGCGCATCCGACGTGCAGAAGGTGATCATCGCGCGCCAGGCGCTGCAATCGGCGGGAGGATGACATGGCGGTTCCGACGCTCGGACCTTCCGGCCACACCGATACCTTCGCACGCGACAACCTGCCGCCGTCCCATGAGTGGCCGGACTTTCTGCTGGGTGGCTTCGACTACCCCGACTGGCTGAATGCCGGGCACGAATTGACCGACGCCATGGTGGCCAGGGGCTTCGGCGACCACACGGCGCTGATCGGCAACGGGCGCATCCGGACCTACAAGGAACTCGCCGACTGGACCAATCGCATCGCCCATGCGCTGGTGGAGGATTACGGCGTGAAGCCGGGCAACCGGATCCTGATCCGCTCCGCCAACAATCCGGCGATGGTCGCCGCCTGGCTTGCCGCCACCAAGGCCGGAGCCGTGGTGGTCAACACGATGCCAATGCTGCGCGCCGGCGAGCTGGCGAAGATCGTCGACAAGGCCGAGATCGCGCTTGCGCTGTGCGACACCCGCCTGATGGACGAACTTGTCGCCTGCGCCAAGGACAGCCGCTTTCTGGAGAAGGTGATCGGCTTTGACGGAACCGCCAACCACGATGCCGAACTGGATCGTCTGGCGCTGCGCAAGCCGGTGCGGTTCGAATGCGTCAGGACCGGGCGCGACGATGTTGCGCTACTCGGCTTTACTTCGGGCACGACCGGCGAACCGAAAGCAACGATGCATTTTCATCGCGACCTGCTGATCGTCGCCGACGGTTATGCGAAGGAGGTGCTCGGGGTGACGCCCGACGACGTGTTCGTCGGCTCGCCGCCGCTTGCGTTCACCTTCGGGCTCGGCGGCCTTGCAATCTTTCCGCTGCGCTTTGGCGCGGCGGCGACGCTGCTCGAGCAGGCGACGCCGCCGAACATGATCGAGATCATCCAGACATACCGTGCGACCGTCTGCTTCACCGCCCCCACCGCCTACCGCGCCATGCTGGCGGCGATGGAGGAGGGGGCGGATCTCTCCTCGCTGCGCGCCGCGGTTTCGGCCGGCGAGACCTTGCCTGCTCCAGTCTACGAGGCCTGGATGAAGAAGACCGGCAAGCCTATGCTCGACGGCATCGGCTCGACCGAGATGCTGCACATCTTCATCTCCAACCGCTTCGGCGATTCCCGTCCCGCCTGCACCGGAAAACCGGTGAGCGGCTACGAGGCGCGGATCGTCGATGATGCCATGAACGAAGTGCCGCGCGGCACGCCGGGCAAGCTTGCGGTGCGCGGCCCGACCGGCTGCCGCTACCTCGCCGACGCCCGCCAGAAGAGCTATGTCCGCGACGGCTGGAACCTGACCGGCGACACCTTCGTGCAGGACGAAGAGGGCTATTTCCACTTCGCCGCCCGCTCCGACGACATGATCATCTCGGCCGGTTACAACATTGCCGGACCGGAGGTGGAGGCGGCGCTGCTCGCCCACGGCGATGTCGCCGAATGCGCCGTGATTGGCCGCCCGGACGAGGCGCGCGGCCAGATCGTGGAAGCCCATGTGGTGCTGGTTTCCGGCGTCGCGCGCGACGAGGCGACGGTGAAACGTCTGCAGGATCACGTCAAGGCGACGATCGCGCCTTACAAGTATCCGCGCTCGATCGTCTTCACTGACGCGCTGCCGAAGACCCAGACCGGCAAGATCCAGCGCTTCCGGCTGCGCCAGGGCGGGTGAAGGCATGGGGAACAGGGAATTCCGATCATGATCGACAGCATCAATCCGCCCGGCTGGGCGAAACCGAAGGGCTACGCCAACGGCGTGCTGGTCGACGGGCGGCGGCTCTACACCGGCGGGCAGATCGGCTGGAACCCCGAGCAACGCTTCGAGGCAAAAGATTTCGTCGGGCAGTTCGAGCAGACCTTGCGCAACATCGCGGCCATCGTCGAGGCGGCCGGCGGGACGGTGACCGACATCGTGCGCCTGACCTGGTTCATAACCGACAAGCGCGCATACATGGCAATGCAGCGCGAGGTCGGCGAAGCGTATCGTCGCGTGATGGGTCGTCATTTCCCCGCGATGTCGGTGATCGTGGTCGCCGGGCTGATCGAGGACGAGGCGCTGGTGGAGATCGAGGCGACAGCGGAGATTGGCGCTTCGGCCGGCTGAGTGGCGGCGCGCCGTCGGGCCACGCCCTGCCGCAGCCGGTTTTGCACAGGTCATGCGCGCCCGGCGCTTGACGAAATGCCGGGTTGGCGGTGATGTCGAGCGCACGAAAGCGTGCAATTGTGGCCGGTTTTCGCGGAACTGCCGCGTGGTGTGGCTGCCTGCAAACAAGACACGGAGCCGCCTGACGTTGAATGAGTGTCGGCGTTCAAGGATCCCAATTCATGACGGTGCGTTATCGCGCCAGGTGACGTGCGCCCGGCGTTGCGCTCCGCGAGGGCGTCATGCGGTTTGAAAAGCTCCGGCTCACCGGTTTCAAATCCTTCGTGGAGCCGACCGATTTCGTCATCGAGCGCGGATTGACGGGCGTCGTCGGTCCGAACGGCTGCGGCAAGTCGAACCTTGTCGAGGCGCTGCGCTGGGTGATGGGCGAGAACTCCTACAAGAACATGCGCGCATCGGGCATGGACGACGTGATTTTTTCCGGCTCGGGCACGCGCCCGGCGCGCAATACGGCGGAAGTGGCGCTGTTCCTGAAGAATGCGGACCGTACCGCGCCGGCCGCCTTCAACGACGCAGACGAGATCCAGGTGACGCGGCGCATTGCGCGCGAAGCCGGTTCGGTCTACCGCATCAACGGCAAGGAGGCGCGCGCCAAGGATGTGCAGCTTCTGTTCGCCGACCAGTCGACCGGCGCGCGTTCGCCCTCAATGGTGGGGCAGGGGCGTATCGGCGAGTTGATCCAGGCCAAGCCGCAGGCGCGGCGCGCCCTGCTGGAAGAGGCCGCCGGCATTTCCGGCCTGCATTCGCGCCGACACGAGGCGGAGCTTCGCCTGCGCGCCGCTGAGAGCAACCTTTCCCGACTCGACGATGTTGTGGCCGAACTGGAATCGCAGATCGAAAGCCTGAAGCGGCAGGCGCGCCAAGCCACGCGCTTCAAGGCGCTGTCGAAGGATATTCGCGCGGCGGAAGCAACCGTGCTGCATCTACGCTGGACCGCGGCGAAGGCGCAGGAAGCCGAAGCGAAGTCACAACTGGCGCAGGCGACAAGCCTCGTCGCCGAACACGCGCAGACGCAAATGTCCGCGGCGAAAGACCAGGCTGTCGCCGCTCATCGCCTGCCGGGATTGCGCGACGAGGAAGCAAAGGCGGCTGCCGCCTTGCAGCGGTTGACGATCGCGCGCGCGCAGCTTGAGGAAGACGCCCGTCGCCTTGCCGCCCGGCGCGCCGAACTGGAACGCCGGGCGCAGCAACTCGCCGCCGATACAGGGCGCGAGCGCGCTCTGCTCAACGACAATGCCGGGGCGCTCGACCGGTTGGCGCAGGAGGAAGCGTCGCTGAATCGCGCCGAGGCGGACGCTGCAGAAAAGGCGCCGGTCATCGCCCTAGCGCTACAGCAGGCCGAGTTGCAGGCCCGCGCGTGCGAATCCGCCCTGCAAGCTGTCACGGCCGAACGCGCGGCCGCCGCCGCCACACGCAACCAAATGGCGCGTCTGATTGGCGAAATGCGCCAGCGTCTGGCGAAACTCGACATCGAAGCCGACACCATCCGCCAGCAGTTGGAAGCGCTTGCGGCGCAGGCGTCCCGGCTTCCCGATGTTGCGACGCGCCAGGCGCAGGCGCAGGAGGCGGCAAAGGCGGTTGGCGATGCGGAACAGCGCGCCGCAGAAGCCGAAACCGCGCTGGAGGCCGCCCGCGCCGCGGAAGCCGCCACACGCCCGGCGTTAGCCGAGGCCCGCGCGGCTCTGAATCGCGTCGAGACCGAATCGCGCACGCTCGCAAAAATCCTGAACGCCGCCAATCCCGGCCTTTTTGCGCCGGTGGTGGAATGCATGAAAGTGGCGCGCGGATACGAAACGGCGCTGGGCGCGGCGCTTGGCGAGGATCTCGAGCTCTCAACAGATCGAAATGCGCCAGCCTTCTGGGCTGAAGTCGAACCAGCGGACGCCGATCCGGCATTGCCGCAGGGCGCCGCCAGACTGGCTGATTTCGTCGATGCGCCGGCGGCGCTTGCGCGGCGTCTGGCGCAGACCGGGGTGGTGGAGGCCGGCGATGGCGCGCGCCTGCAGCCGCTGCTTCGGCCCGGCCAGCGTCTGGTCGCCCGTGACGGCGCGATGTGGCGTTGGGACGGCGTGACCGTGCGGGCCGATGCGCCGACGCCGGCCGCGCAGCGTCTGGCCCAAAAGAACCGTCTGACGGAGCTGGACGGCGAAGTTGCCGCCGCCCGCAACGCGCTCGCAAAAGCGGAGGCGACAGCCCGCGATGCCGAGACGGCGATGCGCGCGGCCGCTGATCTGGACCGGGCGGCGCGCGAGGCGGCAAAGGCGGCGCAAGCGGCCTATGCCCGGGCAGGCGAAGCGGTGACGGCGGCCGAGCGGGCCGGCGGCGAACTGGCGCAGCGGCGCGCCGTTCTGGACGAACAAGCCGCGCGCGCCGGTTCCGACCGGTCCGAGATTGCGGCGACCTTGAGCGCCCACGAGACGGCGCTGGCCCAGGCGCCCGATCCCGCCGCACTCGACGCCCGATTTGGTGAGGCGAATGGCGAGAACGCCGCAGCACGCGGACAGCTTGCCGAAGCGCGCGCCGCATCACAGGATCTCGCGCGCGAACGCGACGCGCGCGCAAGGCGTCTTGCCGCAATCGAAACCGAGCGCGAGAGCTGGGTGAAGCGCGCCGCCGACGCCGAAGAGCAGATCGCCGCTCTTGCTGCGCGCGAGGCCGAGGCCGCAGCAGAACTGGCCGATCTCGCCGACCAACCCGAAGAACTTGAGCGCAAGCAACGCGAACTCGGCGTTGCCATTCGCACCGCCGAGCAGGATCGGAAAACCGCCGCAGACCGGCTTGCCGACGCCGAAACCGCTTCGCGAGAGGCCGACCGCAAGGCTGCCGACGCGCTGAACGCGCTTGCCCAGGCGCGCGAGGCTCGTGGTCGCGCCGAGGAGCGCCAACTCGCCGCCGAGGAACGTCGCGCAGAAACGGAGACCCGCATTCGCGACGCGCTGCATTGCGCCGCGCATGAGGCGTTCAGGTTGACCGAGCTGGACGCCGCTAGGCCGCTTCCCGATCTCGAACCGGTGGAGCGCAATCTGGAGAGACTGCGCATCGAGCGCGAGAGGCTCGGGGCGGTGAACCTGCGCGCCGAGGAGGAAGTGGCCGAACTTGGCGAACGCCATGGAACGATCGTGACCGAGCGCGTCGACGTGATAGATGCGATCTCCAAGCTGCGCGAGGCGATCGGAAGCCTCAATGCCGAGGGGCGCGAACGGCTGATGGCGGCCTTCGGCGAGGTCGACGAGCATTTCCGCAAGTTGTTCACGCATCTGTTCGGCGGCGGCACTGCGGAGCTGCAACTGATCGAGAGTGACGATCCGCTGGAAGCGGGCCTTGAAATTCTCGCAAGACCGCCGGGCAAGAAGCCGCAGACGATGACGCTGCTTTCAGGCGGCGAACAGGCGTTGACGGCGATGGCGCTGATCTTCGCCGTCTTCCTTACCAACCCGGCGCCGATTTGCGTACTCGACGAAGTCGACGCACCGCTTGACGACCACAATGTCGAACGGTTCTGCGACCTGATGGACGAAATGGCGCGCCAGACCGAGACGCGCTTTGTAATCATCACCCACAATCCCATCACCATGGCGCGCATGGACCGCCTCTTTGGCGTCACCATGGCCGAGCAGGGGGTGAGCCAATTGGTCAGCGTTGACCTGCGGGCGGCGGAGTTGCTGCGTGAGGCGAGTTGACATGGCATCCGGACGCCCTTGGTGACCTGCTCCATTCTGTCCGGACAACGCTTTGATACCAAAGCGTGCAGGAGTTGGCCCAATCGTACCCCGCCGTCGCAGGTCGCCTTGCGGTAATCGGGCGCCACTGGGTACCCCTCCGGCGAGGGCCGCCTTGCGGCGATTGCTTGCGCGTACTCTTGATGCGGCTCTTTGGAGCAGTCACGAGAGCGATCGATGCGGCAGATGACGGTGATTTCCGG
>CALMYO010000244.1 GCA_937873685.1 uncultured Paracoccaceae bacterium | reverse complement strand
GCCGCCTACTCCAACCCGGACTTCGACGCCAAGCTTAACGCGGCGCTCGCCGTCGCCGACGCCGACAAGCGCCGCGAGATGATGAAGGACATCGAGCAGATCCTGCAGGATGACGGCATTCTCATCCAGCCGTTCTGGCGCTCGATCTACCGTCACTCGCAGTCCTATGTGAAGGGCATGTTCATGCACCAGACCTTCGAGGTGCAACTCGAGGAAGTGTGGCTCGACAAGTGATGTCGTACCAAGCGGGAGGGGCCAGGCGCCCCTCCCGACGCCCGCCGGCACAACGAAAGGCAATCCGGCAAGATCGAAGCATGCGGGAGGGGCGGACATGCTGGGTTTCATAGCGCGGCGACTGGGGGTGATGGCGCTGACCATGCTGTGCCTCAGCTTCATCGTCTTTTTCTTTGTCAATCTTGAACCGAACCTGACCAAGCTGGCGACCTTCCAGACGGAAATGCGCGCCACCGACGCGGAAAAGGAAAGCTGGCTGCAGCGTAACGGCTACCGCGACAATTTCCTTGTTCGTTACGGCCGCTGGATCGGCCTGATGCCGAAGCAACCGGTGAAGGACGTGACGACAGGTGAACCGGTGCCGCGCTTCCGCTTCTGCGACGAGCCTGCGGTCGCCACATATTCGGGCGTGCTGCAAGGCGATCTCGGCTGTTCGACGGCGTTTCGCACCACGGTCGCCAAGCGCCTGCCCGAGGCGCTCGCCGCGACCGGCATCCTGATGTTCTGGGTGATGATCGTGATGGTGCCGGTATCGCTGTTGATCGGCGTGCTGGCCGGCATGCGGGAGGGTTCCAGGCTCGACCGCTCGCTTTCCGTCGCCTCGATCGCCTCGACCGCGACGCCCGAATATGTTTCCGGCGTGATTTTCACAGCCCTGTTCGCGTCGTGGCTCGGCGTGCTGAACGGGTCTGCCGCCACCGCCATCTCCAAGGGCGTCAGCTTCTACAATTTCACCTTGCCGGTGATGACGATGGCGATCTACGGCATCGGCTACATCGCGCGCATGACGCGCGCCTCGATGGCCGAGGTGATGACGGCGCAATACATCCGCACCGCCAGGCTGAAGGGGCTGAGTTTCAGGCAGGTCGTCGTCAAGCATGCCCTGCGCAATGCGCTGATCGCGCCGTTCACGGTAATCATGCTGCAGTTCCCCTGGCTGCTCACCGGCGTCGTCGTGGTCGAAACGATGTTCAACTACAAGGGCTTCGGCTATCTGCTGGTGCAAGCCGCCGCCAACAACGACATCGACATGGTGCTCGCCTGCGGGATCATCTCCGTGGCGCTGGTGCTGCTCACCCAGCTGATTTCCGACATCGGCTACGCCTTCCTCAATCCGCGCATTCGCGTCAGCTAGGGGGCGGGAGATGGAAAACGCCGGTTTCTTCGGAATCGTCTTCGGGATCATCGCCCGCTTCTGGCCGGTCTGGATCGCGATGATCGCAGTTGGCGCAACGGTGCGGTTGTGGAAGCCGCGGCTTGGCATCTTCGGCCGCCTGTTCGACACCTGGGTCGGGTCTGTCGGCGTGATGATCTGCCTGTTCTGGCTGTTCACAGCGATCTTCTCCACCGTCGTCGCCCCGCTCGATCCGCGGGTGCAGGTGGCGATCATGAAGAACGCAGTGCCGGGCGCGATCGAACCGGAGAGCGGGATCGTGTTCCTGCTCGGCGGCGACCATCTGGCGCGCGACGTGTTCAGCCGCGTCGTGCACGGCGCCCGCATCGTGCTCACCATCGCGCCGGCGGCAACGCTGATCGCGCTGATGGTCGGCATCACGCTCGGCCTGCCCGCCGGCTATTTCGGCGGGCGCATCGACGCCTTCCTGTCGTTCCTGGCGAACCTCGTGCTCGCCTTCCCGGTCATCCTGCTGTTCTACCTGCTGGTGACGCCGGGCATCATGGACACCGCCATTCCCTACGCCATGGCAGGCGTGCTGTTCCTGTTCCCGATCCTGTTCTTCGCCACGCTGTTCTGGACCCGCTACGACTTGCGGCCGGAACGCCTGTGGCCGTATCTGGCGGTGACCCTCGTTGTCGGAGCGTGGATCTGGGTGGCGCTGGTGTTGCGCTACGACCCGCTCGGCCTGATCGCGATCGCGCCGAACGAACTGAACATCTTTATCGCCGTCGTCTTTGCGTCCTCGCCTGGCGTGTTCCGCATCGTGCGCGGCCTTGTCATGGACATCCAGACGCGCGACTACATCGCCGCCGCACAGACCCGCGGCGAAAGCCCGTGGTACATCATGTTGTGGGAGATCCTGCCGAATGCCCGCGGGCCGCTGATCGTCGATGCCTGCCTGCGCATCGGCTACACCACTATCCTGCTCGGCACGCTCGGCTTCTTCGGCCTTGGCATGGGGCCGGAAAGCCCGGACTGGGGCACCGCGATCAAGGACGGCAGCCAGGTGGCGCAGCTGCGGCTGTATTTCTGGCAAGGGGTGGCGCCCGCCGTGGCGCTGATGAGCCTGGTGCTCGGCCTCAACCTGCTGGCCGATTCGCTGCGCGAAGAATCACTGAAAGACTGAGGAGGGAAGAGCGATGACTGAACCCATCCTCGAAATCGAGAACCTGCACATCTCGTTCTGGACGCGGGCGGGCGAAATCCCGGCCGTGATCGACTTCTCCTGCAAGGTGATGCCGGGCGAAGCCATGGGCATCGTCGGCGAATCGGGCTGCGGCAAGTCCACCGTCGCGCTCGGCATCATGCGCGACATGGGCAATCGCGGCCGCATCAAGAGCGGCACGATCAAGTTCAAGGGCCGCGACATGGGGACCATGTCGGATGCCGAGCTGCGCCACCTGCGCGGCAACGAGATCGCCATGATCTACCAGGAGCCGATGGCGAGCCTGAACCCCGCGATGAAGGTCGGCCAGCAGCTGATGGAAGTGCCGATGCTGCATGACGGCGCTTCGAAGGAAGAGGCGTGGAAGCGAGCGCTGGAGATGGTGACGGCGGTGCGCCTGCCCGACCCCGAACGCATGCTGCGTTCCTACCCGCACCAGCTTTCAGGCGGCCAGCAGCAGCGCATCGTCATCGCCATGGCGCTGCTGTCGAAGCCGGCGCTGTTGCTGCTCGACGAGCCGACCACGGCGCTCGACGTGACGGTGGAGGCCGGCATCGTCGAACTGGTGAAGGATCTCGGCAAGCAGTTCGGCACCTCGATGCTGTTCATCAGCCACAATCTCGGGCTGATCCTGGAAACCTGCGATCGCATCACGGTGATGTATTCGGGCGAGGCGGTGGAGACCGGCTCGGTGAAGGACGTGTTCGACCGGATGCGCCACCCCTATACGCAGGGGTTGTTCCGCTCGATCCCGCTACCCGGCGCCGACAAGAACGCCCGGCCGCTGATCGCCATTCCCGGCCAGTTGCCGCTGCCGCACGAGCGGCCGACGGGCTGCAATTTCGGTCCGCGCTGCATGCATTTTGTCGACAGCGTATGCAACGCGCGCGAAATCCCGATGCATTCAGTTCCCGGCCATGACCGGCATGACAGTCGCTGCGAGCGCTTCGCCGAAATCGACTGGGCGGCGATGCCGAAAGGCGCGCACGCCAACGAGCCGATCAAGCCCGGCCAGCCGATGCTGCAGATCGACAACCTGAAGAAATATTATGCAGTCGCGGCGAACGCCATCTTCGGCGGCGGCGAAACGCGCACGGTGAAGGCCAACGAGACGATCAGCTTCACTGCGCGCGAGGCGGAAACGGTGGCGATTGTCGGCGAATCGGGTTGCGGCAAGTCGACATTGGCCAAGGTGCTGATGGGGCTGGAGACGGCAACCGAAGGGACCGTCAAGCTTGGCAACAAAAACATCGAGGCGATCGAGATCCAGAATCGCGGCCCGGAAACCATCTCGGCGATCCAGATGGTGTTCCAGAACCCGTTCGACACGCTGAACCCCAGCCATTCGGTCGGCTCGCAGATCATCCGCACCCTGGAGAAATTCGGCATCGGGTCCAGCCAGGACGAGCGGCGCAAACGCATGCTGGAACTGCTCGACCTTGTGAAGTTGCCGCGCGCGTTCGAGACCCGCATGCCGCGCCAGCTTTCCGGCGGCCAGAAGCAGCGAATCGGCGTTGCGCGCGCCTTCGCCGGCAAGCCGAAGGTTGTGGTGGCGGATGAACCGGTCTCGGCGCTCGATGTCTCGGTGCAGGCGGCGGTGACCGAACTGCTGATGGACATCCAGCGCGAATCGAAAACGACGATGCTGTTCATCAGCCACGACCTTTCGGTCGTGCGCTACATCGCCGACCGCGTGGTGGTGATGTATCTCGGCCACATCGTGGAGCAGGGCACGACCGACCAGATCTTTTCGCCGCCCTACCATCCCTATACCGAGGCGCTGCTGAGCGCGATCCCGATCGCCGACACGTCCGTGGTGAAGAAGCACATCGTGCTGGAAGGCGACATCCCCTCGGCGATGAACCCGCCGCCCGGCTGCCCGTTCCAGACCCGCTGCCGCTGGAAGAAGCATGTGTCGGGCGACCTCTGCGAGCGGGAGGTTCCGCCACAGGTGGAGATGGAGCCGGGCCATTTCGTCAAGTGCCATCTTTCGCGCGAGAAGATGCTGTCGATGGAGCCGGTGATCAGCTTCGAGGGGCGGCCCAAAGACGACATGCCTGCGGTACAGGCGATGGGCGGCGACAGCTTTGGCGGCGCTGCGGTAGCCATGGACACGGACGGCGCGATGCCTCTGCTGGCGGGCGGCGCGCAGACTTCCGACGATAGCGGCAACCGCCGTGGCGGCGATGGCGGGGGCAAGTTCGCCCCCGGCCCGGTTTGCCGTGACGGTTCCGCGCCCGGTCCTTCGGGTTCCGGCAGCGCCGGGCGGATGCAAACAGGCGATCCGGGTGGCGCGACCGATAGCGGCCTGCAGACCGGATCGACCAGCGCAACAAAACGAAGCCGCTCCGATGTTGCAGCCGGGATTTCTGCCGCCGGAGAGGGCGCGCCGGAAGCGCAGGCGTCCGACGGATCGCGCGCCGGCAGGGATGCGGCGGCGAAAGGCAAGGCGGGCGGGAGTGCGGCCGCCGCTACAACGAAAACCTCGTCCGGCAAGACCGCAGGCGCGACAACCGGGACAGCAGGCGCGCCGGCCGGCGGAGCAGGCGCAAGGGGAACATCCGCGACACCGGCCTCGCGCAAAGCGACAGGAACGACTGCATCGGCTGGCGGCGCGGACGAAACGCCCACCGCCGGAGAGGGTGCGCCGGAAGCGAAGGCGTCCGACGGATCGCGCGCCGGCAGGGATGCGGCGGCGAAAGGCAAGGCGGGCGGGAGTGCGGCCGCCGCTACAACGAAAACCTCGTCCGGCAAGACCGCAGGCGCGACAACCGGGACAGCAGGCGCGCCGGCCGGCGGAGCAGGCGCAAGGGGAACATCCGCGACACCGGCCTCGCGCAAAGCGACAGGAACGACTGCATCGGCTGGCGGCGCCGCACAAACCGGCGCGAGATCGGAAGCCAGGCGGAAACCGCCGCAGGGCGAAGCGTCCCAAGCGGCTACCGCACCAGCCAGGGTGGCAGGCGGAACGTCAGCGGCCGCGACGGCTGCGGTCGGCGACAGAGCGCCAGTAGGCGCCGCCAAGCCTGCCCGACCGGACAACCTCCAGTTGATCGCCGGAGTCGGTCCCAAGATCGAGGGCATTCTGCACGGTCTCGGCATCTGGACCTTTGCGCAGATCGCCGCCTGGACTGCGGAGGAGCGCAATTGGGTCGACGGACATCTGCGCTTCCACGGTCGTATCGAACGGGAGGAATGGGTGCGCCAGGCCGATGCGCTGGCGCGTGGCGGGCGCGATGAATATGTTCGTGTCTTCGGCAAGGAGCCGCGCTGATCGAACGCGCGGCAGCGGGCGCGGGGTTGAACGCGCCGACGATCATAAGCCCCGCGCCGCGCCGGCTTTTGTGTACCGCACGCGTTCTTGAAAAGCGGGCGCTCATGGCGCATCACGAGCGTGTCACCGCAATTGCGCTGCCGCGGCATTCGACTTATCTTCCGGCAGGAAAGAAACAACAGATCAACTCGCAACCTCCGGAACGCATGTCGCCATGTTCCGTTTCCTTTTTCGTTTCGTCGCTGCGGTCTTTCTCGCTGTTGCGATCATAGCGCTGATCGTCGACGCAACGCGCTCGATCAGCGTCTCGCAATGGATATTCACGCCGCTTGGCGCGCTCTGGTACGAAATCGACAACGGATCGCTCAATCTGGTGCAAGCGCTGGTGCAGCGATATCTGCATCCGGCAATCTGGGATCCCGGCATTCAGACGCTGCTGACAGCCCCGGCTTTTGCCGCCTTCTTCGCGCTTGCGTTCCTGTTCTACCTTCTCGGGCGCAAGCCCGCCCAGCGTATCGGCCGATTTGCTGCGCGCTGAAACCGCCCCTGTTGGAGAAACGCCATGTTCCTGATCGACATGTTCAACAAGAAGACGACGATGCCGGAGCCCGGCCTTGCCCTGCCGGGACGCGACACGCCGATCCCGACGGCGGCGACGCATTTCGTCAGCGGGCGTCCGCTTGCGCCGCCTTTCCCCGGCACCATGCGCGAGGTGTTCTTCGGCATGGGATGCTTCTGGGGCGCCGAGCGCCTGTTCTGGCAGACACCCGGCGTGTGGGTCACCTCGGTCGGTTATGCCGGCGGCTTCACGAAGAACCCGACCTACCAGGAGACGGTGACCGGGCTGACCGGCCATGCCGAGGTGGTGCGCGTCGTGTACGATCCGGCCGCGATCTCGTTTGCCGAATTGCTGACGATCTTCTGGGAGGAGCACGACCCGACGCAGGGCATGCGCCAGGGCAACGATATCGGCACCACTTACCGCTCGGCGATCTACACCACCGGCGACGACCAGCTGGCAGAAGCGTTGGCGAGCCGCGACGCCTATCAAGCGGCGCTCAGGAAGGCGGGGCAGTCCTCCAAGATCACCACCGAGATCGGGCCCGCCCCGGTCTACTACCCGGCCGAGGAATACCATCAGCAGTACCTGGCCAAAAATCCGGCCGGCTATTGCGGCTTGCGCGGCACCGGCGTGGCCTGTGTGTTGCCCCGCGCGCCGGTCGCCGCCGAGTGATCGGCGCCGGTCGCCCGGAAGGGCGCATGGACGCTGCTTTTTTTGGTGAAATCCGATTGCAGCCGTGCAACAGTGCGGGCCAGCGCGGGGGCGCAATCGCGTCTCCGCCACGCATGCCGCGCGCTGTGCGCCCGGCATGACGGGAGCGAAAAGATCAACCGAACAGGGTTTGACACCATGAAGCGTATCTTCCTCGGCCTGATGGCCGCCACCGCCCTTTCCTTCGCCGCGCAGGCCGCCGACGACAAGCCGGCCATGGTCTATGACCTTGGCGGCAAGTTCGACAAGTCGTTCAACGAGGCCGCCTACAACGGCGCCGAGAAGTTCAAGGCCGAAACCGGCATCGAATACCGCGAGTTCGAGATCCAGAACGACGCCCAGCGCGAACAGGCGCTGCGCAAGTTCGCGCAGGATGGCAACTCGCCGATTGTCGTTGCCGGCTTCTCCTTCGCGCCGGCCATCGAGGCCGTCGCCAAGGAATTCCCCGACACGAAGTTCGCCATCATCGACATGGTGGTCGATGCGCCGAACGTGCGCTCCGTGGTGTTCAAGGAGCATGAAGGCTCCTACCTCGTCGGCGTCGCAGCCGCGATGGCGTCGCAGACCAAGAAGGTCTCCTTCGTTGGCGGCATGGACATTCCGCTGATCCGCAAGTTCGCCTGCGGCTATGTCGGCGGCGCGAAAGCGGCCGGCGCAACCGAGGTGATCCAGAACATGACCGGCGACACGCCCGCGGCCTGGAACGACCCGGTAAAGGGCGGCGAAATCGCCAAGTCGCAGATCGACCAGGGCTCCGACGTGGTCTACGCCGCGGCAGGCGGCACCGGCGTTGGCGTGCTGCAGGCGGCGGCCGATGCCGGCAAGCTGTCGATCGGCGTCGATTCCAACCAGAACGGCCTGCATCCGGGCAAGGTGCTGACCTCGATGCTGAAGCGCGTGGATGTCGCCGTCTACAACGCCTTCATGGACGGCAAGAACGGCAGCTTCGCTGTCGGCTTCAACAATCTCGGTCTTGCCGAGGGCGGCGTCGACTGGGCGCTCGATGACAACAACGCTTCGCTCGTCAACGACGACATGAAAGCTGCGGTGGAAAAGGCCAAGGCCGATATCGTCGCCGGCACGATCGCCGTGCATGACTACATGAGCGACAACAACTGCCCGTACTGATAGGCAGTTTCGTGAATTGAGGAACCGCCGGCGGTGACGCCGGCGGTTTGTTGTTTTGGTATACCTGTCTTTTCGATGTCGCGCGTCGCCCGTTCCCCGCCAGTGGGCAAGCCGCAAACCGGGTGGACGCGGCGCCGGCCCTGCGCCACACTCCGGCCATGGCCGCTCTCGCCTTCACGCATATCGACACCTTCATCGGCCCGCTGCTGCTGGCCGGCGATGATACGGCGCTGCGCTTCGTGCTGTTTGCCGAGAACGGCAAACCGGCGAAGCCCCGGCACGACTGGTTGCCTGACGGTGCGCCGCTTGGCGAGGCTGTCGCACAGCTCCACGCCTGGTTTGCCGGAGAGCTTCTCGACTTCAACCTGCCGCTCGCCTTTGCCGGCAATCGACTGCAGGAAGCGGTGTGGCAAGGGATGTGCGCCATTCCCTATGGCGAAACCGTTTCCTATGGCGCGCTGGCGCGGGCAATCGGCGAGGATGTCTCGGCCAGCCGTGCGGTTGGCGCGGCCTGCGGCGCCAATCCGCTGCCGGTCGTGATTCCCTGCCACCGGGTGATCGGCGCGGATGGCTCGTTGACCGGCTTCGGTGGCGGGCTTGCGCTGAAACGGGCGCTGCTGGCGCATGAGCGGAAAATCCGTCCCCTGCCCGGCCAGCAACTGGCGCTGTTCTGACACAGCGAAAAGACCCGGATGCGGCTTGTCGGCGCGCGCGCTAGTGACGGGCTGCGTTTACCAATCGTTAAACACAGTGTTGCCGTGACGGAAACAATCTGCGATGAGTTTCCCGGTTCGTAACTCCAGGGGCGTATGATGGCAAATGTAACGATTTCAGGCGGTTGGAACCTCGACAGCGTCGGGCCGAACTCGCTTTCCGGCCTGTACATCTCGTTTATGGAACCGAACCGGTTCGGCGGCGGCCTCGGTTCGACATACGCGTTTACGGGAAGCGGTTTCACCTATTCGTCGGACGAACCGGGCTACGACAAGGCGGTTTTGAGCGGCGTCATGACCGGGTATTCCGCCTCTGCAGGCGGCACGTCGGTCTCCGGTCCACCGCGCTCCATATCGATCTCGGGCTTTTCAATTCCCGTTGTCGATTTCATCGCCGGCCAATCCGGCTATGCAGCCATGCTGGCGGGCCACGACACAATCGGCCTTTCCACCGGCGAATTCGGTTTCACCGCGCCTGTCGCCAATGGCTATGGCGGCGACGATATCTTCACCGTCACACTTGCGGGCGGGCTGTCGCAGAAGACGGCGAGAATCATCGGCGGCGATGGCGCCGACACAGTGATCCTGCCCGGCCACTCCGCAACCTGGGCGGTCGCCACCTGGTCGGGCGGCGTCGAACTGACCAAGGGAAACACCGAGATCCTGCTCACCGAAATCGAACAGGTCAGTTTCGACGACCGCACGGTTTCTGTCGCGGCTCTGGTCAGCGGCCCGACCGATGGCGATGATGACATCGTTTATGGCGACAGCGGCAATGTCGTCTTCGCGCTTGGAGGCGACGACCGCATCCGTGTAGGTGGCGGCGATGACACGGTCTATCTTGGCGACGGCAACGACTATGCCGACGGCGTGAACGGCAACGACGTGCTGTTCGGCGAGGCTGGAAAGGACACGCTGGTTGGCGGGGCCGGCGACGACCTGCTGTTCGGCGGCGCGAGCGCCGACAGCATGGCGGGCGGCGCGGGTTTCGACACGGCGGCCTATGACGATGCGCCATCCGGCGTCGGCGTCAGCCTGTTTGCCGGCCGCGGCTTCATGGGCGAGGCCGATGGCGACGTGCTCGTCGGCATCGAAGCGCTGCGCGGCTCGGCACACGCAGACATGCTGTCGGGATCGGTTGTCAGCGGCGGCGGCGGCAACGACCACATTGCTGGCGGAAGCAGCGCCGACTCGCTCTTCGGCAATGCCGGCGACGACGCGGTGTTCGGTGCCGGCGGCGACGATGTGTTGACCGGCGGTGAGGGCGTCGACGTGCTGTCGGGCGAAGCCGGCAATGACGCGCTGCATGGCGGCGACGATACCGATTACCTTTTTGGCGGGGAAGGCGACGACCTGCTGTTTGGCGATGGCGGCGATGACGTGATGACGGGCGGTTCGGGCAACGATTTCTTCGTGCTCGGCGAAGGCGACGACGCGATCTTCACCGGCGCGGGGGCCGACGTGATCCGCTTCGATTACGGTAACGGCCGGGACACGGTGTTCGATTTCGAGATCGGTGTCGACCGCATCGATTTCACCCATACCGACATGCGGCCGGACGTGGTTGCGGCCAACGCCTGGGACGTTCCGGACGGCGTGTTCCTGTCGCTTGGCTCCGGCTCGATCCTGCTTTCCGGCGTCACGCTGGCCGATATCGATTTCTGGACCGATTTCACCTACGCTTGAGGGCGGCGCAGCGGAGCCTTCGCTGATGGCAGGACGATCCCGCACCTCGCGGCTCGGTGCTGATCAAATGCTGGTGGTAGCAATCTTTACCACAGGGCGCGCCGCGCATTGACCCGCGCGGCGACCAGGCGTATCCTCTCTTCGCTCGCACATCGGCACAGACACAGGCGGCGCGAGCCGCCAAGGCAGCCACGATGCGGGCAACCACCACATGGGGCTGGCTATCCGGGCGCGCAGGCGCGGACGCCGCGCATGGCGCGTTTCGGCGACAGGAGTGTTCGCCATGGAAACGACAGCAATTCCGCAGGAACCGCAATTCACCGGCCGCTTTCTGGTTGTCGGCAAACCGCATGCGTCGAAGGAAACCCTTTCGACCCTTCGCGACGCCGCAGGCCTCGACATCGCCTCGTCGCGCGATTTCGACGAACAGGCGGTGACCAGCGAGGCTCTGGAAGAAACCGACGGCGTCTATTTTGACGAGATCGGCATCGCCGTCATCTCGGCGCAGGATGCCGAACAACTCGACCGCGTCGCTGCGGCCGAATCGGTCGGCGCGGCCGCCGGAGGGCCGATGCTGGAGCCGGAGCAGATGATGTATGCTCTCGGCGAGGATTTCGGCGACTACCTGCGCGGCTTTCGCGACGCCGCCAACGCGCTCGCCGATCGCTATGAAAGAGGCGCCGGCAGCGGCGGCGTGGCCGAAGCGCCGTTTGCACCGCAGGACATGACGGCGCTGGTCGCCGGAGCGACCTGGGGGCTGCAGAAGACACGCGTCGTGGTCTCCGCCCCGCTGGTGCAGGATCGTACCGGCAAGGGCATCCGGGTAGCGGTGCTCGATACCGGCATGGACCTCAACCATCCGGATTTCGCCGGCCGCGCCATCACGAGCCGCTCGTTCATCTCCGGCGAAGCTGTGCAGGATGGCCATTCGCACGGCACCCACTGCATCGGCACCGCTTGCGGACCGAAGGCGCCGGCCGGCGTCGACCGGTACGGCGTGGCGTACGAGGCCGAGATTTTTGCCGGCAAAGTTCTGAGCAATGGCGGCAGCGGCGCCGATGGCGGCATCCTCGGCGGCATTAACTGGGCGATCGCCAACAAGTGCGAGATCATCTCGATGTCGTTGGGTTCACCGGTCTCGATCAACGATGGCGGGTTCTCGCAAGCCTACGAGAATGCCGCACAGGCCGCGCTTGCCGCCGGCACGCTGATCATCGCCGCAGCCGGCAACGATTCCCGCTTCGGGCTGAAGCCGGTCGGGCGTCCGGCCAACTGCCCGTCGATCATGGCGGTCGGCGCGGTGGACCAGAACCTCGCACGGGCTGACTTCTCCAATGTCACCTTTCACGCGCCGCACGGCAAGGTGGACATCGCCGGTCCGGGCGTCGGTGTGTTCTCGTCTGTGCCGGTGGCCTTCGGCACGCACGGATCCATGTCCGGCACATCGATGGCGACGCCGCATGTCGCGGGCATCGCGGCGCTGCATGCGCAGGCCAACGCCGCCCATCGCGGCGCGGCGCTGTGGCAGCGGCTGATCGCAACGGCGGAAGCGATCGGCGGGCAGCCTGCCGGTCATGTCGGCGCGGGCCTTGTGCAGGCGCCGTGGCGGCGCGCGGTCCCGCCGCGCCCCTGGTGGTGGTACTGGTTCAACCGGCATTTCCAGGGCCAGGGCGACGTTCCCACTGCAAAAGCAACCGGCGCGCCTCGGGGCAAGGCGGGCAAGAGTCGCAAGTCGTGAACGGCGACACGGCTTGAACCTGGCGGCCCGATACGCCAGTTGAACAGGAAGCGCGGGCGTGACGTGCCCGCGCCTCTGCAGAAAAGGAGGCCGCCATGGCCGGAAAAACCGTGAAACCGAGCGCCACCGGACGCTACGTGGTCGTCATCGACCCGTCGAAGGCTTCGACCGAATCGGTGGCCCATGCGCTTGAGACGCGCAAGCTGAAGGTCGAGGACCGGCTCGATTTCATCAACACGCTGGTCGTGTCCGGCGAAGCCGAACAGGCCGACAAGGCGCAGGCCGAGGTTGAAGGGGTGCAGTCGGTCGAGCCCGAAGGCGTGATGACTGCGCAATGACCGCGACACGACGCGAAAGCGATAGCCTCGGCCAAATCGACGTTGCTGCCGACCGGTACTGGGGAGCGCAGACGGAGCGCAGCCGCCGGAACTTCCCGATCGGCACGGAACGCATGCCGACCGCCCTGATCCATGCGCTCGGGCTGTGCAAGCAGGCGGCGGCGCGCGCCAACGCCGAACTTGGCGTGCTCGATCACGCGCTTGCCGACGCGATCGACAAGGCGGCCGGCGAGGTGGCGCAGGGGCGGCTGGACGACCACTTTCCGCTCGTGGTTTGGCAGACCGGCTCCGGCACGCAGACCAACATGAACGTCAACGAGGTGATCGCCAACCGGGCGATCGAAGCACTCGGCGGCGTGATCGGCTCCAAGACGCCGGTGCATCCGAACGACCATGTCAACGCCAGCCAGTCCTCGAACGACATCTTCCCGACCGCGATGCATCTGGCGGCGGCGCTTGGCGCGACCCGCGACCTGCTGCCGGCGGCGCGGCGGCTGCGCGCGGCGCTCGACGCCAAGGCCGGCACCTTCGCCTCCATCGTCAAGATCGGCCGCACGCATCTGCAGGACGCGACGCCGCTGACGCTCGGCCAGGAATTCGGCGGCTACGCCGCCCAGGTCCGCTCGGCGATCAAGCGCATCGGCGAATCGATGGTCGGCCTGCTCGAACTCGCCCAGGGCGGTACCGCCGTCGGCACCGGTCTCAACGCGCCGATCGGCTTCGCCGAGAAGGTCGCAGAGCAGATCGCCAAGATCACCGGCATGCCCTTCATAACCGCGCCGAACAAGTTCGAGGCGCTAGCCGCCCATGATGCGATGGTGTTCGCCCACGGCGCCATCAACGCCGCTGCGGCGGCCTGCTTCAAGATCGCCAACGATATCCGTTTCCTCGGCTCCGGCCCGCGCGCCGGCCTCGGCGAACTGTCCCTGCCGGAGAACGAGCCGGGCTCGTCGATCATGCCCGGCAAGGTCAACCCGACCCAGTCGGAGGCGATGACGCAGGTCTGCGCGCACATCTTCGGCAATCAGGCGGCGATCACCTTCGCCGGCAGCCAAGGCCATTTCGAACTCAACGTCTACAATCCGATGATGGCCTATAATTTCCTGCAGTCGGTGCAGTTGCTCGGCGACGCCGCGGTATCGTTCACCGACAACTGCGTCGTCGGCATCGAGGCGCGCGAGGACAACATCCGCAAGGGCGTCGAGAATTCGCTGATGCTGGTGACCGCGCTGGCGCCGACCATCGGCTACGACAATGCCGCCAAGATCGCCAAGACCGCGCACAAGAAGGGCACGACGCTGCGCGAAGAGGCAGTGGGCGGCGGATACGTCACCGATGCGGAGTTCGACCGGCTGGTGCGGCCGGAAGACATGACCCGGCCGGGCTGATATCACAAATCGGTGAACGTGATTTTATAAGTCGTTCACTATTTGAGAACGTAGCGTTCGGCACAAGACGGCTCCTCGTGGACGACGAAACTCTGTAACCGGAGTTTCCGTCGTTCCCTGGAGAAATATCGTGTCCAACAGCTTCGTCCTTCTCGTTTCCCGCATCATGCTGGTGCTGCTTTTCCTCGTATCCGGCGCTGGCATGGCCTCAATGCCGGGCGGCATCGCCGGCTACTTCTCCAGCCTCGGCATCCCGGCGCCCGGGCTGGTCGTCTGGCTGGTCGTGATCCTCAAGATCGTCGCCGGTATCGCCATCGTCTTTGGTTTCAAGACCCGCTACGCGGCTTACGCGCTCGCCGCTTTCTCGGTCGGCGCCGCCCTCATCGGCCACAACAACTTCGCCGACCAGAACGAGATGACACAGTTCCTCAAGGACCTCGCCATCGCCGGTGGCTTCCTGGCGTTGTCGGTCGCTGGACCGGGCGGCATGTCGATCGACGCCCGCCGCGCCTGATACGAACGGCACGGAGAAGGGGGCCCGGAGCGATCCGGGCCTTTTTCGCGCCGGCAAGCTGCTCAGATCTGCCGAACCCAAGCGCGGGCGATGGCTCGGCCGACCGCGTCGGCCTCCGGGCCGTGGCGCGCTTCATCCACCGAATGGCGGACCGCCCAGTCCGGCTGCCGCTCAGCAAGGTAGTCGGCGAACAGCCCGTTCCATTCGCGCACCAACCGGCGATCGGCCTCGAAGTGGAACTGGACGGCATAGCCCGCCCTGCCGACGCGGAACGCTTGATTGGCGGCCACCGCGCTCGACGCCAGGTGCACGACGTCCGGCGGCAGCGTGAAGGTGTCGTCGTGCCACTGGAAGATGGAGAACTCGCTCGGCAGTTCGCCGAGCACGGGGTCTTTGCGCGCCGCATCAGTCAGACCGACCTTCTGCCAACCGAACTCGCTGGCACCGCCGATCTGATTGGTGCCGCCGAAGGCTCGCGCCATCAACTGGCTGCCGAGACAAATGCCGAGCAGGGCCCGGTCACGGCGGTCGAAGTCGCGGACGAGGTCGAGCAGTGAAGGGATATAGGGGTAGTCGTCGTCGGCTAGCGCATTCTGGCCGCCGCCGAGGATCACCGCAGCGTGATGGCCTGAGGCATCGGCCGGCAGCGGATCGCCTCGGTGTGCGACCCTGATGTCGAGCTCGGCGCCGGCCTCGGCGAGCACAGCGCCGACCTGGCCGAGGCCGGTGTTGTCGTAGTTCTGGACGACGAGGACCCGCATCGAAGAAGGCTCCGCGCGAAAGGGCGTGACAGGAGAAGCCGGAGCGATAGCATGCCCCCGGCGGAGCGCAAAGGGAGGGCGAGATGCCGCTGCAGAGCCGGGTCGATCCCTTCGGCACCATCAACGCCGTCGCGGCGCGCTGCCTCTTCACCGGTAACCGCGGCGTCATCCACGACCCGGAGTCGCGGACGCTGCTCGGCCGGCGCTGGTCGACAAGAGCCTGGATCGTTTGCGACCTCGTCCACCCGCAGGGCGTTACGCGCCAGCCCATGGGCCG
>CALMYO010000243.1 GCA_937873685.1 uncultured Paracoccaceae bacterium | reverse complement strand
TGGTCGGCGCTTCCCGCCGCATGCGTTCCTGATCACTTGCATCGCGTAGCCCGGATGACATGAACGTTTCTGCCCTGAAGCACCGACCGGCGGCGAATCGATTTCACCGCTGGACGGAGGTGTTTTCTGTTTCTAGCATGCCGATAGAAGCCGCACATGACAGTTTCAATTCGGCGGCGCGGGAGTTCAAGAAATGTCCGATGAAGATATCCGGCCCGTCAAGCTGACCATCGACGGAAAGGAAAGAGTTTTCGATATCGACGAGCCCGACCTGCCCGAATGGATCGACAAGAAGGCACTTCAGTCCGGAGGGTATCCGTATGACAGGAAGATGGATTGGGACGAGTACGAAAAGACGATCGAGGCGCTGCAGGTCGAAATGGTGAAGCTGCAGGTCTGGATGCAACAAACCGGCCATCGGATCATCGCCGTTTTCGAGGGGCGCGACGCTGCCGGCAAGGGCGGATCCATTTCGGCATTGCACGAATTCCTCAATCCCCGAACGGCGCGCAATGTTGCGCTTTCCAAGCCAACCGAGACGGAACGCGGGCAGTGGTACTTCCAGCGCTATGTCGCCCATTTCCCGACAGCCGGCGAATTGGTCAGTTATGATCGCTCCTGGTACAACCGGGCAGGCGTCGAGCCCGTGATGGGGTTCTGCACGCCGCAGCAGGCCGAAAATTTCCTCGCCGAGACCCCGCGCTTTGAGAAAACCGTCGTCGACGAAGGCATCCTGCTTTTCAAATTCTGGCTCGGTATCGGCCAGGAGATGCAGTTGAAGCGGTTTCACGACCGTCGGCACAGCCCGCTCAAGCACTGGAAACTGTCCGGTATCGACATTGCCGGCATGGAAAAGTGGGACGACTACACGAAAGCCCGCAACCGGATGCTTGCAGCGACGAACAGCAAGCACGCCCCCTGGACGGTGATCCGCTCCAACGACAAGCGGCGCGCGCGCCTCGAAGTGCTCCGGACAATTCTCAGGTCCATCGAGTTTCCGGGGCGCAATGCCGGAGCATTCCTTGAAGCCAACCCGAAAATCGTCGGCGTCGGCCCCAAGGCCTTCGATCAGGATTAGAGCGTTGTTCGAACAAATTGGAGCAGTCTGGCGGCAGGTTTTTCCCGCTTCGGCCGCTTCTTGACCCGCGTCACGGAGGAGGAAACTGCCCTTCAGATCCGGGCTGTGCGCCCGAGGCTCAAGCGCCATCGGCGCCGGCGCCAACCGGTCACAGTGCCGAGGATTTGACGGCGATCGACAGGAGATCGAACCGCGCCGGCCTGCCGTCGTCCAAGACCGGCTCGATGCGCAGAACGCCCGTGGCCTTCGGCGCTCCGTCGCTCATGTCCACTTCGAAAATCTGGTCGGATGGCGTGTCGGCGAGCGTGAAACGACGCCGCCCGCAATCGAGACCACCGAGATCGCAGGTAACGACCACCTGCGCATCGCCTTCAACCGCCTTTGCAGTGACCGAGAATATCGCCGCACCCCCATAGAGTTGCAGCAGTATTCCTTCGGGAACCTCGATTTCAACGCCTCCGCCGGCCGAGCGCCCCTCAATGCGCAAGACCGAAGCACCGGCGTCGCTGACGAGATCGGCGGTCGAATCCCCCAGCGGCGCGACGCCGGTCAGGTCATCGGGTGAGAACACCGTGATCGCATCCGCAAATTCTGCGCTTCCGGTGTCAGGCCCAAAGGTCTCCTCATTGAGCGTCGCCGGCGGGTTCGGCACGCCGGTGTCGCGCTCATCGGCGCCTCGATAGGCGCCGGTGCTCCAGACCCACCAGGCGCCAATGCCGATCGCCGCTATCAGAACGGCGGCCGAGAGGGTCAATGCAAACGGATGCCGGCGGTTCTTGCGGCCGCGCTCCGCGGTTACTTCACCGCGCGATTCGACCTTGTCGCGCTTCGGCGCCTTCGCCCGACGCCTGCGCACAAACAGACTAATGCCGGGCGACGGCTTTCCGTGTCCGGCATCACCGGTAACGTTGGATCGAGCCTGCTCCAGCGTCGGGGAAATGTCCGGCCGGGCATGCTGCTCCGCGTCAAAGGGCGCGTTGTCCGGTCTGAACCGCACGGCGTCATCGGGCTGCAACAGTTCGGCCTCAGGCCGCACATCTGCGGCTCGCGACTGCGGCTCCATCGCGCGCCCGCCGCTTGCATGCTGAAGTTGCTGCTCGCCGGCGTCCGCTTGCCGGACCGGCGCTGGAACAGTTTCACGCGCAAGCTCGGCAACCGGCGCGCGATAGTACTCTTCCTCAATACGTGTCATCGTTGCAATCAACGCGCGACGCCGACGCTCGGCAAGTGCGGGATCGGTGCCGGAGGCATTTGACGCCACCTTTACCATCGCGCTGTGGGCGGCGGCGTACACCTTTTCGCGGAATGCCGGATCGCGCGCTTCGCCCTTGGCAAGCGCGTTGCGCAGCGCTTTCTCCAGATTGTCCAATTGCGCCCTCTTCGCATGAACGGACGGGGCGGACGATATGCGCGCCGGCCCCGGATAGACCGGCATGAGCATATCCGATTCACCGACGCACGCAAATCGAGGGCGCAACAGCTTGCCGCCGGGCGGTGGTCCCAGTCGTCAGCCGTGCAGATCGCCGCGTTCGCGCCAGAGCCGGCGCAACGTCGCCGCCAGTTCGTCAATGCTCATCGCGGTCGAGAGCTGTTCGTCCCAGGGATCGATGCCCAGGGTCGAGTAGATCGCCGCGAAGGCGTTCTGCAGATCGGCATAGGCTATGTCGAATTCGACAGCCGCAACCAGCGTGTTCATTTCTTCGCGGATCAGCGTCTGCTCACTGACAGCGCCTGCGTCGCCACCGGCGCGCAACTGGTCGCGAAGGTCGCGCTGGACATTGTAGTATTCCGCGGCTGTCGCCGCCGTCTTGCGCATGATCTGGTAACGCGCTCGCGCGACATGCACCTGGGTGACAATCGCCATGGTCATTGCCCTGGCCTGCGCTCCGATCAGCTGCGCATTGGCGTCCACCGCCGCCTTGCGGGTCGGATACTGGAAAACCCGCATGACATTCCAACTCGCCTGCGCGCCCCAGGTCAGCCAGTTCGAATTGACAAGGAAATCGTTGCTGTCAGCGTTGATGCCGCCATAGGCCGACAGGCCGGGCAGGATTTCAAGCAGTGCAACTTCCGCTTCCTTTTCATTGATTCGGCCCTTGTAGAGGATTTCGCGGAACTCTGGCCGGTTTGTCAGCGCGACGCGCACCATGTCCGCGCCGTCAAGCCTGACCGAGACTTCCGAGACATCGCGCTTCGGCGCGACAAGCGAGAACCTGTCGCCCGGTCGCACATTCATCAAAGCCGCGAGTTGGTGGCGCGCTGTGGTGAGGGTGTTTTCAAGGCGGTTGATTTCGCGCTTGATGTCGACCAGTTCCCGCTCGTAGGTCAGAGCGGCGACCGGCGAGGTCTGGCCGGCGCGACGGATCGCACGCGTGTCGGCTTGCGTCTTGACGATCCTGCTTTCCAGCTTGCGGAAGCCGTCAAGCAGTCGTTCGGCGCTGACAGCGCGCCAGTAGGCGATGCGCACATCCTCTATGATGCGGTTGACGATCCTGCGTTTCGTTTCCTCGGCGATCAACGCCTTGTCTGCCGCCTGGTGGGCGCGAACCCAGGAAAGGCCGAAATCGAGCACATGCCACGAAAAGGTCAGGTCGCCGGAAAGCGTGACCTTTTCGCTAGAAAACGTTGCGGAAGAGGAGCGGAGTCCGGTGGTCAGGGTCTCTGAGAAGCTGGCCGCTACCTTGTCGCGCCCAGCGTAACCGCCGCTGGCGACAAGTCGCGGCAGCATGTCTGCGGTCGCCGAAGCCAGCTGCTTCTGCGCCAGGGCCACCTGCATCATCTCAACGCGATGATCGAGGTTGTACTTCAACGCCCGCGCCATGGCTTCATAAAGCCCGATCGGTTGCGTTACCGGCTCCTGGTCGACCGCCAGCGTCGATATTTCGCGATCGGCGGCGGCAGACAGCTCCGCCGGCGTCAGTGCCTGCGGAGTCACGGCGCAACCCGACGCAAGCATCGCCAGAACAAGGCCGGCCGCGGATACGCTCCAGGATACTCTCTTTGCGCTCACTGAATTGTATCCTCTATTCTGGATTGCTGCTTCACGCATGTTTGTCCCCTTCATATCGGGCTGTTCAGCCCCGCAAGGTTCTCAGGATTTCCGTGGCGCTGCTTCGCCCTGGCGCGGATGCGATACTGTCCTGCCCATGCGCGAGTCCGGACAGCCGGTCATGCTGCGGAAAGGCATGGACCTCGCCGTGCACAACATCGACGATGATCGTGCGCGTGATCGCGCCATCGCCGGCGTCGATCGTAACGTCCAGCGGCAACCGCTCGACATTGGCAGGCGGACGCATCGACCAGGCGTTCTGGCCGACCCGCTCGATCCAGCGCGGCAATGCGCCGCCGCCTGCGAGCGTAAGAGTGACCGACGACTGAATCTGCGCCAGCATCTCGAGCGTGAGACGGCCGTCACCCACGGCGGTGCGGATCATGGCGTCCGCACCGGGCAGGAAGACATCGTCTCCGGCCCAGCCCGGCGACGCGTCCGCAGGCGCGCGTCGCAACGCGGCAACGAGTTCCGTGATCGGGTGTCGGGAAGCGAGACCCCAATGCGCTCCGGTGTCGCCAAGCTGATCGACAAGACGCGTGATCGGATAGTCGGTTTCTCCAAGATCGACCGACGGTCCCGTCGGTCCGATCTGCTCGACCGTCTTCTCAATGACCGGATCGAAGCGTTCAACAACAATCCCGTTGCGCGGGATTGTATCATCAGTCCTGGTTCGCGGCGTATCGATTGCAGCGGACGGATTGTCGACTTCGGTCACCGTCACCAGCTGCGTCACGGTGACCGTGCCGCCGTTGCCGTCATCGACCAGAACGTCAAAGGAATCAGTGCCGTGGAAGTCCGGGTCCGGCGTGTAGGTCCATGTCCCGTCCGGGTTGACGGTGACCGAGCCATGCGTCGGGCCGGAGGCAAGCGACGCGGTCGGCGTGTCGCCGTCAATGTCGGACATCGCAATGCTGCCGCCGACCGGTGTGTCCTCCGGCGTCGTCGCCGGCGTGGTGCTGGCGACCGGCGCGTCGTTGACCGGGGTCACCGTCACGACCTGCGTCACGGTGACCGTGCCGCCGTTGCCGTCATCGACCAGCACGTCGAAGGTATCCGTGCCGTGGAAGTCCGGGTCCGGCGTGTAGGTCCAGGTTCCGTCCGGATTGACCGTGACCGAGCCATGCGTCGGGCCGGAGGCGAGCGACGCGGTCGGCGTGTCGCCGTCAATGTCGGACATCGCAATGCTGCCGCCGACCGGTGTGTCCTCCGGCGTCGTCGCCGGCGTGGTGTTCGCCACCGGCGCGTCGTTGACCGGGGTGACATTGAAGGTCAGCGTCGCAGTGGCGGTCGCCTGCCCGTCGCTGACCGTGTAGTCGAACGTGTCCGTGCCGTGGAAATCGACCGGAGGCGAGTAGGTGAACGAGCCGTCGGCGGCGAGCGTGATCGAGCCGCCCGCTGCCGTCGCGAAGGTCCCGACCGAGGCCGGATCGAGAGCGAGCGCGTCGCCGTCGACATCGCTGTCGATGCCGAAGCCGCTGTCGTCCGTGATCGCGTTGCCGGAGACCGGCGCGTCCTCGCCGCCAGTGTAGACATTGGTGCTGGCGACCGGCGCGTCGTTGACCGGGGTCACCGTCACCAGCTGCGTCAC
>CALMYO010000242.1 GCA_937873685.1 uncultured Paracoccaceae bacterium | reverse complement strand
CACCAGACGCCTCGCAAGGGCTTGAAATCGTGGGGTTCTTTTTGAGTCAGACTCTTAGGCCCTGTGGACGGATTGGAGATAGATTTCGCCGGAGCGATCAACGGTCAAGATCGAGCAAAACCGAGCGCGGCGATGTGGTTCCATCGTTGCCGAGGTTTTGCGAAGGAATTGACCGATGAGGGCCCGGCCTTTCAGGTGGGACGGGAGGCGTCGATCTGGCGCGAAAAGCCCCTTGAACATGCCGCCAGCATGCCCGGCGGGTCTTTTCGCGCCACCTCTCGCCTATCGTCCCACGAAATCTGTCTCCAATCCGTCCACAGGGCCTAGGACAAGCGCATCGCCCGAATCCTGCCGGACAGTCAGCAGTAGCGATCACTGGCTCAAACAAGCCGCAATCTCGCCTCGGTCAGGGCGACGTAGTGTCCCGCGCTTTCCACCAGATGCGTTGTCGCCTTCGTTCCCAACCGACTGGCGAGGGCATGTGTCATCGACACGGGCGCCCAACTGTCCTGTTGCCCATGCCAGAGTTCAACCGGGCAGTCGATATCGTCGATTTCGTCGGCCCAATCGCCCATATAGGCTTGCAGCCAGGCCCTGTAAGCGGCTGGGTGGTCGATGTAGCTGTTCTTCAGCCCGCTGCGGAGGATGGCCTGAAAACCGGCATCAGCGAGCAGCTTCTTCTCCGATTCGGAGCTATCGGCAAACAGCCGGTCCATCAGTATTCGTGGCGCAATCCTGCTCGCAAGGCCTTGCATTGCGGTAAGCACCCCGAACAAGAGGGGACGCGCTGCGGCCAGCTCAAAGACCGGACGCCCGGCCATGGCCGGCAAGAAGTCGCCGAGGCTTAGCGGAGCGGCGGGAGAGCCCAGATGCCCCCGCCGAATCTGTCCGGGCCATCGTGCAGCCAGGCGCAAAGCAACCATTGCGCCAAGCGAGAAGCCGGCCAATTCGATCGCCGTCCCCTCGGCTTGCGCGATTGCCGAATCGAATTGACTTATGGCTTCGCCGAGCGGGTCGCGCGAATTCAGCGCCAACAGGTTTGGGGCGACGAAGTCGACATCTGCGGGTAGCGAAAGCAACTCCGAGTCACGCGGACTGCCGGGAATGCCGTGACAAAAAAACAGCAGCTTGCGGTGATGCAGGTTCATTCGAACCGCCAATACCTCGTCGCGCCGAACATCGCGAAGCGCCTTGTTGCTGCTGGGACGGCTCCGGGTACTCCCGGTGTCGCCGACCGCCTTCAATGCCGCGAAATCTGCCCGCCGCCTTTCAACGCGCTGTCGCTGTCGAGCTTGGCGACCTCGATCACGGCCTGGGTGCGGCTGTAGACGTTGAGCTTGCGCAGGATTTCCGAGACATGCGCCTTGACAGTCGTTTCACCGACTTTCAGTTCAAAGGCGATCTGCTTGTTCAACAGCCCCTCGCGCAGCATCTGCAGCACTCGCAATTGCTGCGGCGTCAGCGTCGACAACCGCTCGATCATTTCGCGTCGTTCGGTGTCGTCGGCTTGCAACTCCGGTTGCTTGAAATCGGGCGGCAGCCAGATTTCACCGCCCATCACACAGCGCACGGCTTCGGCGAGATCGGCCTTGCGCATGGATTTGGGAATATAACCCGATGCGCCGTAGGATAGCGCTTCGGCGATGATTCTTGGCTCTTCGTGACCGGACACGATCACCACCGGCACACGCGGGTAGCGGGCGCGGAAATGCAGCAGGCCGTCGAAGCCGGTCACGCCGGGCAGGCTGAGATCGAGCAACACAAGATCGACCGATCTGTCGATCTCCAGCGCCCTGTCGGCTTCATCGACGGATCGGGCATCGATGGTTTCGGCGTCGGGATAGGCAACGAGCAGGGCGCTCTGCAACGCCTCGCGAAACAGCGGGTGGTCGTCGACGATGAGAAATCGCGCCATGTCGTCGATAGTGTCCATGGTTTTCGCCGAAACGCAAGTTTCCTGTCCGGCGCGAAGCCGGCTCTACGCGGTCTGTGCTGAAAAAGCAGGCTGACCGCCGGCCCGGATCGGGCCGGCGGTCGGAGTCATTGTCAGTTGGCGGCCATCTGCTTGGGCAGACGGAAAGCCCAGAACGCGCCGCCCTGGTTGAAGTGCGCAACGATCTTGGCCACTTCGCCGCCCCACAGCGGCACCGCGCCGCCCCAGCCGGCTGTCACGCCGATCCACTGCTCGCCATCCTGCTCCCAGGTGACCGGGGAGGAAACGATGCCGGTGCCGACGTTGAAGCTGTAGAGCTCCTCGCCGGTTTCGTCGTTGAAGACCTTCAGGAAGCCCTCCGGCGTACCGGTGATGACGAGCCCGCCAGCGGTGGTGAGAACGCCCGCCCAAAGCGGAGCCTTGTTCTTGTATTCCCACTTGATTTCGCCGCTGGCCGGGTCGATCGCCTTCAGCGAACCGATATGGTCGTCGAAGATCGGCTTGATTGTGAAGCCTGCGCCGAGATAGGCCGCGCCCTTCTTGTAGGTGATCGGCTCGTTCCAGATGTCCATGCCCCACTCGTTGGAGGGAACGTAGAACATCTTGGTCGATTGCGAATAGGCGATCGGCATCCAGTTCTTGCCGCCGAGGAACGACGGCACGGCGAACACGTCCTTGCCCTTCTTGCCGTCGGCCGCTTCGGACGGGTTGCCCGGGCGGTTGTCGTCGACATAGATCGGACGGCCATTCTCATCCAGACCCGACGCCCAGGTGATGTTCTTCACGAAGGGGATGCCGGAGATGAACTTGCCGTTGGTGCGGTCGAGAACGTAGAAGAAGCCGTTGCGGTCGGCGGTGGCGCCGGCCTGCACGGTCTGCCCGTCCTTTTCCATGTCAAACGGCACGAATTCGTTGACGCCGTCGAAATCCCAGCCGTCATGTGGCGTGGTCTGGAAGCCCCAGACGATCTCGCCGTTCTCGGGATTGATGCCAAGGCGCGACGAGGTCCACTTGTTGTCGCCGGGACGCAGGTGCGAGTTCCACGGCGCCGGGTTGCCGGTGCCGAAATAGACCAGCTTGGTGGCCGGATCGTAGGTGCCGCCGAGCCAAGTGGCGCCGCCGCCGTTCTTCCACATGTCGCCGGGCCAGCTCTCGTTGAGCGTGCCGGTCATGGTCGATTCCGCGCCGTTCAGCATGCCCATGTGGCCTTCGATCACCGGGCGCTCCCAGACCAGTTCACCGGTCTCGGGGTTGCGGGCCTGCACGGAGCCGACAATGCCGAATTCACCGCCGGAATTGCCGGTGATGATTAGCGGACCATGCGCTTCGGTCGGAACGATCAGCGGAGCGGCGGTGGCGGAGTAGCCGGCTTCGTAGTCGGCGATGGTCTTGCGCCACACCACATCGCCTGTCTTGGCGTTCAGAGCCACGATCTTGGCGTCGAGCGTGACGAAATACACCTTGTCGCCAAGGATGGCGGCGCCGCGGTTGATGACGTCGCAGCAGGGCAGGATGCCTTCGGGCAGGCGGGCGTCATACTGCCAGATTTCGGTTCCGGTCTTGGCGTCGACCGCCCAGATGCGGCTGTAGGAGCCGGTGACGTAAATCACGCCGTCTCGCACCAGCGCCTGGCTTTCCTGGCCGCGCTGCTTTTCACCGCCGAACGAGAACGACCAGGCCGGAACGAGGCCCTTGACGTTGTCGCGGTTGACCGTGGCAAGCGGGCTGAAGCGCTGGCCCTGGGGGCCAAGGCCATAGGATACGACGTCGGCGGTGGACGCCTGGTCGTTGACGATCTCGTCGATGGTGACGCCTTCGGCCTGCGCCGAGTGCGAAAGGATGAGCGCGCTGGCGCCGGCCAGCAGCAATGCCTTGAGTTTCATGCAGTCCTCCCGTGTGTTCCCCTGTTGTGAAGGAGAAGCTCGATCAGGTCCGGTCCGCAGATCAGACCGGCACCTGAGTCACACTAGCCGAGGCTGGCAAGGATGATTATTGCCAAATAGTACAGAAGGGCGCGTCGACAGGTAATCGACGGTTCAGCGATCGACCGTCACCGGCAAGAATGTTTCGTCGGCAACGCGCGCGTAAAGATGCGTTACCGAACGTATGAACTCGTCGCGCACCACGCCCAGCGCCGAAAAGCGCGGCGGAATCGGCAGCGCCATCGCCTCGTTTTCGGTCAGCCCCTTTGCCACCGCATCGCGGATCGTTCCATCGAGCCAGGACAGGTAATCGCGCGTCTGGTCGAGCGCGTCGCCAGCCGCATCCGCCGGACCGTGGCCTGGCAGCAACAAGGCGCGATCGGTCGCCGCGAGTGTCGCCAGCGCGGCTTGCCATGCCGCGAGATCGGCGTGCGGCGTGGTCGGCGCGCGGTTGAGGAAGGCGAGATCGCCCGCAAACAGCACGCCGGTTGCGTCGTCGCGCAGCACGAAGTCAGACGAGGTGTGGCCGGACAGCGCGAGGTAGCTGAAGCGGCGGCCGCCAATATCCTCGTTGGGCTGGTCGATCGCTATCATCGGCGCAACCGGCGCGGTGCCGCGCATCCAGTCGCCGACAAGACGGTAGAGATTGTCGGTAAATGCATTGCCTTCGGCGCGCACATTGTCGATCACGCCCTGCGGCGCTGCGATACGCGCCGCATCGAAGGCCTGGTTGCCGAGGAAGTGATCAGGGTGGTGATGGGTGTTGAACACCCGCAGAACCGGTTTCCCCGGTGCGGTCGCGGCGATCAGGTCGTTCAGCGCCTCTCCGTAGCGGCGCGACGGGCCGGTATCGATGACCACCACGCCGTCCGGAACCTCCACAAAGGCAGTGTTGACGATGTTACCGCCATTGGCGAACGAAAACCAGTCGCGCGAACC
>CALMYO010000241.1 GCA_937873685.1 uncultured Paracoccaceae bacterium | reverse complement strand
TCATTGGCCTGCCTGAAGCGCAGGACCATCGCGTCGCCGAAATGATCGAAGGGCCGGGCGCATCCGGCTGGATCGACGCGGTGCTGGAAAGTCCCTTCCCGCACAGCTGTCGCGATCCGAGGCCGGACGCGCTCGCGCCGAACCGCCGAGCATGGCGGGCGGCGGAGATTCCCGGCGGCAACGGGCAGGGTCATGCGCGCGGACTAGCCGCAATCTATGGCGCGGCAGTGCAGTCGGCCGCGCCGCTGCTTTCGCCGCAAACCCTGCAGGCGGCGACGGCGTTACGGTTTCGCGGCCGCGACGAATCCTTCGACATGCCGACCGTGTTTGCCGCCGGGTTCCGGTTGGAGGATGAGGGTTTTGGGCAGGGCGTCGCCAACCGGGCGTTCGGACACGGCGGCTGGGGCGGTTCCATCGCCTTTGGCGATCCGGTCAGGCGGCTTGGGTTCGCCTATGTCACCAACCGGATGCTCGGCTTCGACGATCGGCTCGATCCGCGCCGCGAGCGACTGGTGAATGCGGTCTATGCCGCGCTGTGAATGCGGCGGTTTTTCCGCCAGGAGATGTGCTTTGCGTCGCCGCTTTGCAACGGCGCGCCACGGAATGGGTTGAACCATGGATTTCGATTTTTCTGACGAACAGACCCTGATCGCCGAATCCGTCGGCCGCCTGCTTGGCGACGCCTATGCCTTCGAGAAGCGCAAAGTGATCCTCGCCTCGTCCCAAGGCTACAGTGAGGAGGTCTGGGCGCAGCTTGCCGAACTCGGGCTGCTGGCGCTGCCGTTCTCCGAAGAGGATGGCGGCATCGGCGGCGGGCCTGTGGAGACGATGATCGTCATGGAGACGATCGGCCGCACGCTTGCGCTGGAGCCATGGTTCGAGACAGCGGTGCTGGGCGGCGGCGTGCTGCGCAATGCGGGATCCCCCGAACAGCGCGGTGAACTGATCGAGGAAGTGGCGGCCGGGGCGATGAAGCTGGCGCTGGCGACGACCGAACGGCATTCCCGCTATGACCTGGCGCAGGTTGAGACCCGGGCTGTGCGCGACGGCGAAGGCTGGCGGCTTTCCGGGGCGAAGGGCGTGGTAGCCCGCGGCGATGTTGCCGACCGGTTTGTGGTTTCGGCGCGCACCGCCGGCGGCTCCGGCGATGAGGCCGGCATCGGCCTGTTCCTGGTCGACCCTTCGGCTGCCGGGGTGACGCGGCGCGGCTATCGCATGCAGGACGGGCGCGGCGCTTGCGAACTGTCGCTCGAAAATGTCGCGGTCGGGCCGCAGGCCTTGCTTGGCGATCCGGAAGCCGGGCATGTAGCGCTGGCGCGCGTCGCGGACGAAGCGATCGCGGCGCTCGCCGCCGAGGCGGTCGGCGTGATGGAGACGATGCAGGCGCTGACGCTCGCCTACATCAAGGAGCGCAAGCAGTTCGGCCGCGCGATCGGCGATTTCCAGGTGTTGCAGCACCGCGCCGCCGAAATGTTCGTGGCGCTGGAACAGGCGCGTTCGATGGCGATCTACGCCGCCTCAATGGCCGATGAGGCGGATGCGACCGAACTTCGCCGCGCCATGGCGATGACCAAGGTGATGATCGGCCAGTCCGGCCGGCTCATCGGCGAGAGCGCAATCCAGATGCATGGCGGCGTCGGAATGACCGCCGAATACGCCATCGGCCACTATTTCAAGCGCATGACGATGATTGACATCGCCTTCGGCGATGCGGGATATCACCTGCAGAATCTGGCCGAAGAGCGCTGATCCGCAAATTGGCCGCAACGACAGTGGAATGTGCCATGCTGCAAGCCCGTAAACTCAACGATGACATCGCCGTGGCCGGCCAGATCGAGGCGGATGACGTCGCCGAGATCGCGCGCGCCGGCTTTCGCACCATCATCTGCAACCGGCCGGACGGCGAGGCGCCGGACCAGCCGGAATGGAGCGAGATCGCCGCGGCGGCCAGGGCGGCCGGCGTCGAGTTCCGCTACATCCCCGTCACCCACGCCGGAATGACGCAGGAGAATGTGGACGCGACCCGCGAGGCGCTTGCCAGTGCACCGAAGCCGCTGTTCGCCTATTGCCGATCGGGCGCGCGTTCGGCCAATCTTTATTCGTTCGCGTCCTCGTCGGGCTGATCGACGAAATTCGCCTCAAGGGCGGACAGTCCGGCGAGCAGATTCTCGGCGCTCTCCCCGATGGTTTCCAGCAGTCGCGCCTCGAACGCCAGCGCCAGCGGCGCCAGTTCGTTGTAGGTGATTTCGCCCGCCCGGGTCAGCGTCAGGCGTTCGACCCGGCGGTCCTTCTCGTCGCTCTCGCGCGCAAGCCAGCGGCGCTTCTCCAGCGCCGCAACCGCGCGGCTGACTTTGGTCTTGTGCATGGAGGAATGCGCCCCGATCTGGGTCGCGGTCATGGCGCCGAATTCGCCAAGGCTCGCCAGCGCGCGCCATTCCGGCCGGGTCATGCCGTGGCGCTCGCGGTAGACCCGCGCAAATTCGCGGCTGACGATCTCGGCGATCCGCGCGAGTCGATAGGGAAGGAACCGGGCGAGCTCGAGTGTGTTTCCTGTCGTCATGGCATGCCTGCATATTGTTACATTCAGGACGATATTTTCGGTTGTGTTGCGTTTCTCAACGATCTGGATCAACTGCGACAATGTGTCATCGCTGGTTTGCCATCGCGCCGCCGCCGCAACCGGGATGGGTGAGAAAGCAGGCCGAGTGTGGCGGCAAGGCGATTTACAAATCGATTTAGGTCTGCCAAGTCGGCGGTTTCCGAAACGTCGCATGCGGACGGGGAAACCCACCGAAGAACGCCGCAGCGACGACTGTCCTTGCCCGTCCCATGTCAGGCGCCGCCATGAACAATACTACCACCCTGCCGAAGCCGGCGCCGCGCACCCATGATCCCAAAGCGCTTGCGGGCGAGATTGTCGAGCGCCTTACCTACCGCATCGGCAAGGACGCCTCGGTTGCGCATCCGCATGACTGGCTGACGGCGACCATTCTCGTCATCCGCGACCGCGTGATCGACCGCTGGATCGAATCCACCAAGCAGGTCTACGCGTCCGGCGCCAAACGGGTCTATTACCTCTCGATGGAGTTCCTGATCGGCCGGCTGATGCGCGATGCGATCTCCAATCTCGACATGATGGAGGAGGTGCGCGCGGCGCTTGCCTCGCTCGGGCAGGATATCGATGTGCTGGCGGAGCTTGAGCCGGATGCGGCGCTCGGCAATGGCGGACTCGGCCGCCTCGCCGCATGCTTCATGGAGTCGATGGCGTCGGTCGACATCCCGGCCTATGGCTACGGCATTCGCTATGTGCACGGGCTGTTTCGCCAGCAGATCGCCGATGGCTGGCAGGTGGAACTGCCGGAAACCTGGCTGGCGCATGGCAATCCGTGGGAATTCGAGCGCCGCGAAAGCGCCTACGAGATCGGCTTTGGCGGCACTGTGGAAATGATGAACGGCGGTACGGGCGCGGGCGATCGCTGCGTTTGGAAGCCGCAGGAGCGGGTGATCGCCGAGGCGCATGACACGCCGGTGGTCGGCTGGCGCGCGGCGCGCGTCAACACGCTTCGCCTGTGGACGGCGCAGCCGATCGACCCGATCCTGCTCGACCGCTTCAATGCCGGCGATCATGTCGGCGCGCTGGCCGAAAGCAACAAGGCGGAAGCGCTGACGCGGGTGCTTTACCCGGCGGATTCGCACATCGCGGGCCAGGAATTGCGGCTGCGCCAGGAGTATTTCTTCACCGCTGCCTCGCTGCAGGACATACTGCGCCGGCATCGCCAGCAATATGCGGATTTCACCTCGTTGCCCGATGCCGTGGCGATCCAGCTCAACGACACCCATCCGGCGGTCGGCGTCGCCGAAATGATGCGCCTGCTGATCGACGTGCACGGCCATGAGTTCGACGAGGCGTTCGAGATCACGCGGGGTGTCTTTTCCTACACCAACCACACGCTGCTGCCCGAAGCGCTGGAAAGCTGGCCGGTGCCGCTGTTCGAGCGGCTGCTGCCGCGCCACATGCAACTGATCTACGCGATCAACGCCAAGGTGCTGCGCGAGGCGCGCAAGCTCGGCGATATCTCCGACGCCACCATTGCCGCGATCTCGCTGATCCACGAGGATGGCGAGCGGCGCGTGCGCATGGGCAATCTCGCCTTCGTCGGCTCGCATTCGGTCAACGGCGTCTCGGCGCTGCACACCGAACTGATGAAGCAGACGGTGTTCGCCGATCTGCACCGGCTCTATCCGGCCCGCATCAACAACAAGACCAACGGGATTACGCCGCGGCGTTGGCTGATGCAGTGCAATCCGGGACTGTTTGCGCTGGCGCGCGAAACGATCGGCGACGCCTTCATGGACGACACGACGGCGCTGGCCGCGCTCGCCGACCACGCGGAAGACAGCGAATTCCAGAAGCGGTTCGCGGCGGTCAAGAGGGCCAACAAGGAGCGATTGGCGCTTCTGGTGCGCGAGCGGCTCGGCATCCGGGTGAAGCCCGATGCGCTCTTCGATGTGCAGATCAAGCGCATCCACGAATACAAGCGCCAGCTTCTCAACATCATCGAGGCGGTGGCGCTCTACGACCAGATCCGTTCGCATCCGGAACGCGACTGGACGCCGCGCGTCAAGTTCTTCGCCGGCAAGGCGGCGCCGAGCTATCACAACGCCAAGCTGATCATAAAGCTGGCGAACGACGTGGCGCGTGTCATCAACGCCGATCCGGTGACGCAGGGCCTGTTGAAGATCGTGTTCATGCCGAACTACAATGTCAGCCTCGCCGAGATCATGGTGCCGGCCGCCGATCTTTCCGAACAGATCTCGACGGCTGGCATGGAGGCGTCGGGCACGGGCAACATGAAGTTTGCGCTGAACGGCGCGCTGACCATCGGCACGCTTGATGGCGCCAACGTCGAGATCATGGAGCATGTCGGCGAGGACAACATCGTCATCTTCGGCCTGACGGCGGAGCAGGTGTCGGCCGTGCGGGCCGAAGGGCATAATCCGCGTGCGATCATCGAAGCCTCGCCCGAACTCGGCCAGGCGCTGCAGGCAATCGCGTCCGGTGTGTTCTCGCCGGACGAGCCGGGCCGCTATGCGGCGCTGGTCGGCGGCCTCTACGAGCACGACTGGTTCATGGTCGCGGCCGATTTCGACGCCTATGCGGAAGCCCAGCGCAAGGTCGACGCGTTGTGGAACACGCCGTCGACATGGAACGCGATGGCGATCCGCAACACGGCGCGCGTCGGCTGGTTCTCGTCTGACCGCACCATCCGCGAATACGCCCGCGACATCTGGAAGGCGGGGCAGTCCGCCTAAATCGATTCGATAGACTTATCGCGGCTGTTCCCTTTTGGCCGGAAATCGCTTTATGATCGGGCAACGGGAGGGAATACGCGATGCCGAAAACGAGCGCCGCAGCGACGCCGCGCCAAGCCGCCGCCGCCGACATGGCGGAAATCGAGGCGATTGTCGCGGCAAGCCATGGCGACCCGTTTTCACTGCTCGGCGTGCATGACGGCGGCGGCGGCCTCGTGGCGCGCTGCTTCGTTCCGGGCGCGGACACTGTCGAGGCGCTGACGCTGGACGGCAAGCCGGCCGGCCGGCTGGAACGGCGGCACGACGCCGGTTTCTTCGAGGGAAAGCTGAAGATCCGCAAGCGCCAGCCGCTGCGCTATCGCTGCGCCAACGCTGGCGGGCAATGGGACATCGGCGATCCCTATTCCTTCGGTCCGGTGCTCGGACCGGTCGACGATTACTTCTTTGCCGAGGGCACGCATCTGCGGCTTTTCGACAAGATGGGCGCGCATGCGATCCGTCATGAAGGCGCGAAGGGCTACCACTTCGCGGTCTGGGCGCCGAACGCGCGGCGTGTCTCGGTGGTCGGCGATTTCAACGCCTGGGACGGGCGGCGCCACACAATGCGGCTGCGGCGCGACACCGGGGTTTGGGAAATCTTCATCCCCGATCTCGCCGAGGGCACGAACTACAAGTTCGAGATCGTCGATGCCCATGGGGTGGTGCTGCCGCTGAAGGCCGATCCCTTCGCCTTCCGCTCCGAGTTGCGGCCGGCGACGGCTTCGGTAACGGCCGGGTCGATGCGCCATTCATGGGCCGATGACCGACACCGCGAACACTGGCGCTCGGTCGATGCGCGCCGCCAACCGGTCTCGATCTACGAGGTGCATGCCGGATCGTGGAAACGGGGGCCGGAGAACCGGTTCCTGACCTGGGACGAACTCGCCGACGACCTGATCCCCTACGTGGTCGAGATGGGCTTCACCCATGTCGAGTTCCTGCCGGTGACCGAACACCCGTTCGACCCGTCCTGGGGCTACCAGACGACCGGGCTTTACGCGCCGACGGCGCGGTTCGGCGAGCCGGAAGGGTTTGCGCGTTTCGTGGAAGGCGCGCACCGCGCCGGCATCGGCGTCATCCTCGACTGGGTGCCGGCGCATTTCCCGACGGACCAGCACGGTCTGGCGCATTTCGACGGCACCGCGCTCTACGAGCATGCCGATCCCCGCCAGGGCTTCCATCCGGACTGGAACACGGCGATCTACAATTTCGGCCGGCGCGAGGTGATGAGCTTCCTCGTCAACAACGCGCTCTACTGGGCCGAGCGCTACCATGTCGACGGTCTGCGGGTCGATGCGGTCGCCTCGATGCTGTATCTCGACTACTCGCGAAAAGAGGGCGAGTGGGTGCCGAACCGCCATGGCGGGCGGGAGAATCTGGAGGCAATCGAGTTCCTGCAGGCGATGAACAAGGCGGTCTACGGCAGCCACCCCGGCATCGTCACCTTCGCCGAGGAATCGACGTCGTGGCCGAAAGTGTCGCAGCCGGTGCACGAGGGCGGGCTCGGCTTCGGGTTCAAGTGGAACATGGGGTTCATGCACGACACGCTGCAGTACCTGAAGCGCGATCCGGTGCATCGCAAGCATCACCACAATGACCTCACCTTCGGCCTGCTCTACGCGTTCTCCGAAAACTTCGTCCTGCCGCTCAGCCACGACGAGGTGGTGCATGGCAAGGGTTCGCTGCTGACCAAGATGGCGGGCGGCGACTGGCAGAAATTCGCCAACCTGCGCGCCTACTATGCCTTCATGTGGGGTTATCCCGGCAAGAAGCTGTTGTTCATGGGCCAGGAATTCGCCCAGCGCGGCGAATGGTCGGAAGCGCGTGCGCTCGACTGGCACCTGCTCGACGCCGAATGGCATGCCGGCATGAAGCGGCTGGTGAAAGACCTGAACCATCTCTACCGCGAGACGCCGGCGCTGCATGCGCGCGATTGCGAGGTCGAGGGTTTCGAGTGGCTGATCGCCGATGATTCAGCCAATTCGGTCTATGCCTGGCTGCGCAAGGCGCCGGGCGAGAAGCCGGTCGTGGTGATTTCCAATTTCACGCCGGTGGTGCGCGAGGGCTACCGTGTGCCGCTGCCGGCCGAAGGGCGATGGCGCGAAATCCTCAACACCGATGCCGCCGACTATGCCGGCTCCGGCGTTGGCAATGCGGGTGCGGTGGAGACCTTTCGCGACGAGCGGGGAATTGGCGCGCTGTTCACGCTGCCGCCGCTGGCGACAATGCTGTTCGAATACTCGGGCCCGGCCTGAGGTCTTTGGGAGGAGACGATGGAAGACAAACGTCATGCACCGCTTGCCCGTAACGCCATGGCCTATGTGCTGGCCGGCGGCCGCGGTTCGCGCCTGCACGAACTGACCGACCGGCGCGCCAAGCCGGCGGTGTATTTCGGCGGCAAGACCCGCATCATCGATTTCGCGCTGTCGAACGCCATCAATTCCGGCATCCGCCGCATCGGCGTCGCCACCCAGTACAAGGCGCATTCGCTGATCCGCCACCTGCAACGCGGCTGGAACTTCCTGCGCCCGGAGCGCAACGAGAGCTTCGACATCCTGCCCGCCAGCCAGCGCGTCTCGGAGACGCAGTGGTACGAGGGCACGGCCGATGCGGTGTACCAGAACATCGACATCATCGAGGACTATGGCGTGGAATACATGGTGATCCTCGCCGGCGACCACATCTACAAGATGGATTACGAGATCATGCTGCAGCAGCATGTTTCGTCGGGCGCCGATGTCACCATCGGCTGCCTGGAAGTGCCGCGCATGGAGGCGACCGGCTTTGGCGTCATGCATGTCGATGACTCCGACCGCATCGTCGCCTTCGTGGAGAAGCCGAAAGATCCGCCCGGCATTCCCGGCAACCCGGATTTCGCGCTTGCCTCGATGGGCATCTATGTCTTCACGACGAAGTTTCTCATCGAGATGCTGAAACGCGACGCGCAGGAAGGCGCCAAGGGCAACTCCAGCCGCGATTTCGGCAAGGATATCATTCCTTATGTCGTGCAGAACGGAAAGGCGGTGGCGCACCGCTTCTCCAAGTCCTGCGTGCGCGAAACGCTGGAGAAGGAGGCGTACTGGCGCGATGTCGGTACGGTGGACGCTTACTGGCAGGCCAATATCGACCTGACCGACATCCTGCCGGAACTCGATCTCTACGACCGCTCCTGGCCGATCTGGACTTATGCCGAGATCAGGCCGCCGGCAAAGTTCGTGCACAACGAGGACGGAAGGCGCGGCACGGCGCTGTCGTCACTGGTTTCCGGCGATTGCATCATCTCGGGCGCCACGCTGCATCGCAGCCTGATCTTCACCGGCGTGCTGGCGCGCTCCTATTCCTCGCTGCACGAGGCGGTGGTGCTGCCGGAATGCGTGATCGGCCGGCATGCGCGGCTGTCGAAGGTGGTGCTCGACCGCGGCGTGAAGATTCCCGAAGGGCTGATCGTCGGCGAAGATCCCGAACTCGACGCCAGCCGGTTCCGCCGCATGGACAACGGGGTGTGCCTGATCACGCAGGACATGCTCGACCGGCACGGGCTGATCTACCGGTGAAAGCCCTTTCTGTTGCTTCGGAGATCTACCCGCTGGTGAAGACCGGCGGGTTGGCGGATGTGGCTGGCGCTCTGCCACTGGCGCTTTCGCGCCACGGCGTCGCGATGCGTTCGCTGCTGCCCGGCTATCCGGCCGTGCTGGCGGCGATCGGCGAAGCCGAGACCGTGCATGTGTGGACGGATCTGCTCGGCATGGAGGCGCGCCTGCTTGCCACCAGCCATGCCGGGCTCGATCTCTTCGTGCTGGTATGTGACAGCCTGTTCAATCGCAGCGGCGGGCCCTATGGCGACGCTACCGGCGCCGACTGGCCGGATAACTGGTTGCGTTTCGCTGCGCTGGCGCGCGCCGGCGCCGATATCGCGACCGGGCTGTTGCCGGGCTTCCATCCGGACATCGTGCATGCCCATGACTGGCAGGCCGGGCTGACGCCGGCCTACATGCATTACGACGGCGCACTGCAGCCTTCCGTGATGACGGTTCATAACATTGCGTTCCAAGGGCAATTCGCGCCGTCGATCTTCCCGGCCTTGCGTCTGCCGGCGGTCGCACTCGGCGTCGACGGCGTCGAGTATTACGGCGATGTCGGGTTCCTGAAGGCCGGAATGCAGAAGGCGCACTGGATCACCACGGTCAGCCCGACCTATGCGCAGGAGATCCGCACGCCGGGTTTCGGCATGGGGCTGGACGGGCTGGCGAATGTGCGCGCCGCGCATCTCTCCGGCATCCTGAACGGCATCGATACCGACACCTGGGATCCCGCCGCCGACCCGGCGCTGGCGAAGACATTCACGGCGCGCGTACTCGCCAACCGCAGCGTCAACAAGCGCGCGGCCGAGGCGCGTTTCGGCCTGCACGAGGAAGACGGGCTGCTCGCCTGCGTGATCAGCCGGCTGACCTGGCAGAAGGGCATGGACGTGCTGGTCGAAAGCCTGGACGCGATCGCCGCGCTTGGCGTGCGGCTGGCGGTGCTCGGTTCCGGCGACAAGGCGATGGAGGCGGCGATCGCGGCGGCGGCGGCGCGCCATCCCGGCCGCATCGGCGTCTCGACCG
>CALMYO010000240.1 GCA_937873685.1 uncultured Paracoccaceae bacterium | reverse complement strand
AAGCCGCGAAGGCGGCGTTGCCCTGATAGAAGGCAAAGCAGTGCGGCCCGGCGATGCGTGCAACGCCGTGGCGGGCGCAGACCTTGTCGAGATCGCCGCCGGTGCCGCAATCGGCATAGCCGATGAGGATATCCTCGTAGCCCTCGGCCCGCGCCTCCAGGATCGCGGCTTCCGCCGCCGGGGCGATCTGTTCGGGATGATGGTGCCACATCGCGGGCAGGCAGGTGAGCGAGACATGCGACAGCGCCTGCTGGCGCATCACCGCCAGCGTCTCGCGGGCGATCATGCCGCAGGCAATCACCTTAACCTTGCGAGGGGCGCGGGGCGTGGGCTGGGACATGAACGCTCCATACCACGACCGCGCCGCCGCGCAGGCTTTATTTGCGCCGCCGAACGGCTATAAGGCGCGCCAACCTTTCCCTTTTTCCGCCCGCGCAACGCGTCGGCTCTTTTTCTCCCGGCTTCGCATGCTTCCACCGGACCTGACCATCGTGCTGCCGACCTTCAACGAGGCGGCCAACATTCCCGTGATCGTGCAGCGCATCGCCGCAGCACTGCCCGATACGCGCCACGAGATCATCGTTGTCGACGACGACAGCCCGGACCGCACCTGGGAGGTGGCGCTGAAGCTCTCGCGCGACCATCCGCATCTGCGCGCCATCCGCCGGCTCGGCCGGCGCGGGCTGTCGGGCGCCTGCGTCGAAGGCATGATGGCGGCGTCTGCCCCGGTCATCGTCATCATGGACGCCGATTTGCAGCATGACGAGACCATACTGCCGAACATGATGGCGGAAATCGCCGCGGGCGCCGATCTCGTCATCGGCACGCGCTATGCCGGCGGCGGCTCGGCCGGCGACGGTTTCTCGCGCACCCGCGCCAGGGGCAGCGAATGGGCGACTGCGCTCGCCAACCGCATAACCGGCGACATGACCAGCGACCCGATGAGCGGCTTCTTCATGCTGACGCGCGCCACGGCCGACCGCGTGGCCGCCGAGCTGTCCGGCGAAGGCTTCAAGATACTGTTCGATATCTTAAGCCGCATCGGCCCGCAGCTCACCATCCGCGAGGCGCCCTTCACCTTCCGCGAGCGGCTGCATGGCGACTCAAAGCTCGGCCTGCTGGTCACCCTGCAGTTCCTCGGACTGCTGGTCTCGCGCCGCACCGGCGGCTACTTGCCAGTGCGTTTCCTTCTGTTTGCGCTTGTGGGCTTTACCGGCATCTTCGTGCACATGGCGGCGCTGTTTGTCTTCTCCGGGCCGCTCGGCCTGTCGTTTGCCGTCGCCCAGACCGGCGCGACGCTGACGGCGATGACCACCAACTTCGCCATCAACAACGAACTGACCTTCGCCCACCGCAAGCTGCGCGGGGCGCGCTGGCTGTTCGGCCTCGTCACCTTCATGGCGGTGTGCAGCCTCGGCGCCATCGCCAACGTGTCGGTGGCGACGCAGATCCACTCTTTTCTGGCGGGCAACGGCTGGTCTGTCGGCGTCGCGGGCCTTGCCGGCGCGCTGATGAGCTCGGTGTTCAATTATTCGGTGACCAAGCTGGTGACGTGGAAGGATGGGTGAGCGGGGCTTCTGCAATCTGAGCTTGAAGGTGATTCAATTTTATGCAATTTATTCGGACTAAAGCCTTGTCAAGTTGGAGGTTTGTCCATGATATTTGTATCCGAGCGCAATTCATTAGCTTTACAGAATCGGCTTCAAGTAGTGCAGCAAAAACTTAGGAGCGATAACAACCGCTCCTTGGCTGCGGCTGATCGAAGTGAGCGCGTTGCCACGCGCATGGCAAACATTGAGGCAAACGAGCGTGACCCGTTGGCATATGAACGGGTGTTGGGGCAAATCAATCTCTGCCCGATCAATTTTCTTGCACGCGGATTGGACGCAGCGAAATCGGTCGCGCGGCTTACCGTGCAGTCGGAGGACGGTAATTCAACTTGGCACGGAACCGGTTTTCTCGTCGCGCCCGGCGTGTTGGTAACCAACAATCATGTGATTTCAACGCGTCGTCAGGCAGCGATGGCGATAGCGGAATTCGATTATCAGAGGGATATCTCCGGAACGCCCGAGGCTATCCGCACGTTCACCCTTTTGGAGTCGGAGATTTTCTTTACTGATGAGCGCATGGACGTCACGTTTGTCGCCATTGCGCCTCGTGCATCAGACGGCACCCCGTTGTCACGCTTTGGTCACCTGCCGTTGATCAGGCCTTCCGGGAAGGCCATAAACGGCGAGTATGTGAGCATTATCCAGCATCCTGGCGGCGGCGAAAAACAGATTACGATCCGTGAGAGCCGGCTTCTCGTGCCAGAACTGGATGAAGCCGAACTGTCCGATGGCGCAACTTCGCTTGCGGACATCGATTTCGAAACGTTCATTCACTATTCGACCGACACACAGCCGGGATCTTCGGGATCTCCGGTGCTCAACGATCAGTGGCAGGTCGTGGCCATTCATCACAGCGCAGTTCCGTTGCGTGATGAGAAAGGGCACGACCGTACCCATGACGGGAAGGACATCTGGACGCCCGATAAGGGAGATCACTTGCGCGGCTGGGCCGCCAACGAGGGCGTACGCGTCAGCGGGATATACGCAGGACTGTACAGGCGTCAGTTCTCCGACGCCGATGCAATGAAAGTGATTGCACTGCTTGAAGTTGGGCTGGCAGTGGCGCCGAAGAATGTTCTCCTACAGGGAGAGAAGGGCGCCGACGGTTCTTACGAAAAACAAGGCGCACCGTCCAAGCCTGATGATCACGTAGATGCAGCAGGATATGATCCCGACTTTCTGAACAAGCCGGTCAAACTACCCGCCCTCGACGCTTCGGCAACAAGAACTCTTGCAAAGCAGTTAGACGGTAAGACAACTGAATTCAAGTACCACCATTTTTCTGTCTTGTTTGATCAGGAACGCCGTTTACCGCGGTTGACCGCTGTCAACATTGAGGGTGCGACGCTGCGGGGTAATCAATATAAGGAACGCCCAGACTGGCGTCAGGACGGACGGATGGACAATGTCGATTACCAAGCTGATGATACACTTTACTATACTCCCAAGGGCGCCAACGCTGCAGTCGAATTCCAACGTGGACACTTGGTTCGCAACCTAGATCCGGTTTGGGGCGACTCTGAAATCGCAAAGAAGGCCCAGAAGGATACGTTTCATTTTACGAACTGTGCACCACACGAAGGAACTTTCAATAACAGTTTGTGGGGTGACCTGGAAGATTACCTCTTGCTCAAAGCGGATAGTACTGGGCGACGCATGAGTGTTTTCTCTGGCCCGATCTTTGGGAGCAATGATCCGAAACACCGTACTGACAAATTCGGACAGCCTTTCCTGATCCCGAAGCGTTATTGGAAGGTTGCGGTGATTGACAAAGGCTCTTCAATATCAGCAGCCGGTTTTATTGTCGATCAAAGTAAAGGTTGTTTTATTGTTAATAATCAAGGGGTGCTTACTGGTCTTGACAAACGTACACTCGAAGGCGTACATGGTAAAAATAGAGGATTTTCGCCATACACACCAGCCGAATTGGCTGGTGCCAATAAATGGAATCAAATTATTCAAGTCGAAATACGACAATTGGAAAAAGAGACCGGGCTTGAGTTTGGATTGATGAAATATGACAAATTCCGCCATTCGATAGGCCTCGAATTAAATGGTAAGGCGGTATTACCAAGCGTTCGCCCCCTGGATGATTGGAATGACATTATTATATGAAGGTTTTGAATAATTAAGTAAAGACTGTATTTGTGATAAATACGGTGACAGTTTGCCAAATGCACCGAAAAGACAGATTTTCGGTGCGTTTGGGAAACTGCCGCCGAAATCGTCCGCCGGCTCACTCCCCGTGCAGCGGCTTGGCCAATGGCGGCCCGACATCGAACCCGAGAAAGCGGACCTGCAATCCCGCCCTTTGCGGCGAGCAGGTCATCGGCCCGAGGCGAACCGCGCCAACCGTAAAATTCCCGAGACGAAGCAGATGCCATTGTCCGTCGCGGCCGAGAAAATGGACGATTGCCGCATTGCCATTTCGCGTCAGGCGCACCTGTTGCGCGCCGGTGACGCGCGGCACCTGCACGACTGACCAGTCGGAATGGCCGCCGCGCGTGATCACCACCGAGAAATTCGTGACATCGTCGGAGAACTCGATCCCGGTCTTCAGCCAGTTTTCGGCATCGATGCGCATCATCATGCCCGCCTGGTCGTAGAGAACCTCGTACTGTGCATCGAAGGTCACGATTGCGGTGAAGTCTCCCTCGGCCGGTGCGCCGAGGAAATGCCCGTCATCGCGTCGAAAGCCGTAGAACGTGTCCTGCCAGAAATCCGTCCTGTCGGCGGTGGTCACGTGCAGTACCCCGTCGCGAAACGCCCAGGATGGCGGTTCGGCATGCCATAGCGCCGTTTCAAGGAATTTCATGGCGCAGCCCCCTCAATCATGCACGGCCGTGGCAGCTCTTGCCCGCCGCACGGTCACTAGAGCGTTGTTCGAACAAGTTGGAGCAGTTTGGTGGCAGGGATTTTCCCTTTCGGCAAGGAGAACACCGCAGCGCGATATGATTATCGCGCAAGGATTTCGACGCGGCCGAAGCGGAAAAGACCGCCAAGCCGGGGTAACCAAACCATTGTTTCAGATT
>CALMYO010000239.1 GCA_937873685.1 uncultured Paracoccaceae bacterium | reverse complement strand
CGCCGATGAACGGCGTGCTCGGCATGGCGGAACTGCTTGCCTCGACCGAACTCGACGCGAAGCAGCGCACCTTCACCGATGTCATCGTCAAATCCGGCAATGCACTGCTGACCATCATCAACGACATCCTCGATTTCTCCAAGATCGACGCCGGCGAACTGAAACTGGATCCGGCGCCGTTCAACCTCACCGAAACAGTGGAAGACATTGCGACGCTCGTTTCGCCGCGCGCCAACGAAAAGGATCTCGAACTCATCGTGCGCGTCGATCCGGGGCTGCCCGCCTTCCTCGTCGCCGATGCGGGACGGCTGCGCCAGGTCCTGACCAACCTGCTTGGCAATGCGGTGAAGTTCACGGAAGCCGGCCAGGTTTTCCTCGACGTTTCCGGCGCGGTCGCCGACGGCGTTGCAACCGTGACCTTCCGCGTGGAGGACACCGGCATCGGCATTCCGCCCGAAAAGCTCGGCGCCGTGTTCGAGAAGTTCAGCCAGGTCGACAACTCCTCGACGCGCCGTCACGAGGGCACAGGCCTCGGCCTGGCCATCGCGGCGCGGCTGGTCGCCATGATGGGCGGCGCGATCGGCGTCGATTCGCAGATCGGTCGCGGTTCGGTCTTTTCGTTTGCGATCGATCTGCCGGTCTCGGGCGAGGAGCCCGGCCGCGAAGCCGGCCCTGTTGAGATCGGACCGATCCGGGTCCTGATCGTCGACGACAATGCGGTCAACAGGTCGATCCTGGCCGAACAGATGCAGGCGTGGAGGTTCCGCCATGTGGTTGCGGATCGTGGCCATGTGGCGCTTGCGATGCTGGAGCAGGCGGCGGAGGCCTGCGATCCCTTCGATCTGGTCGTCCTCGACTACCAGATGCCGGGCATGACCGGAGAGGACGTGGCGCGGGCGATGCGCTCAAGCGGCGCGTTGGCGGTGACGCCGATCGTGCTGCTGACTTCCATCGACCAGATCGATTTCCGACGCCTGATGGACGAGACTGGCGTCGCGGCAAGCCTTACCAAGCCGACGCGCTCTTCGCTTTTGCTTTCGACGATCAGCGAAGTCGTCGCCCGGGTGCGCACGGGCGCCGAAACGCCGCCTGCGCCAGCCCCGGAAATCCCGCGCCCGGTTCCCGTCATCGCCGAGGACGACCTGCGCCAGTTGCGCGCCGGCAAAGGCGGTGGCGACGCTGCGTCGGCGCCGGCAACCCGCACTGAAACGGTTGCGCTGCATCCGGCGGCACAGAAAGCGGATTCGTCGTTGCCGGCGGCGCCCGGAGCGTTCGAACCGCGGATGGAGGCCCATCCGCGGGCGACCGATGCGAGCAGCGTTGCAGAATCGTCGGGGCAGATGCCGGGGAAGCGGGCGCGTCCTGCCGGCGGCTTCGCCGCGGCAATGGCCGCAGCCGGGCTTGGGACCGCCCCACTCGGCCAGCCGGTTGACGCAACCCGCGCCGGATACGCCGTGGATGTCAAACGAGCAGATGCAAGCCCTGCAGCGCAGGAGCCTTCCGGAGCCGCGCAAGGCATTGCCGCTACCTCCACCCCGAAGCCTGCGCCACGCCGATCGTTTTCAGCGGCGATGGCCGCGCTGTCGCCCAACGGCGCCGGCGAGCCGCCGAGCAGTGAAACACCGGCGTCCGTCACCCTTGTCGCGGCGACCGCATCCCGTCCTGCCCGATCTTTCGGGGAGGCCCTGCGCGAGGCGACGGCGAACGGACCGCTGGCGCCTATGGAACACCCGGTCAGGACGGTCACGTCATCCGCAATGCTCACTGCGGCTTCGCCAGTCCTTGCTGCCACGCCGGTGTCCGGCAAGCCGTCGCCGGATGTCGGCGATATTCTCGTCGCCGAGGACAACGAGGTCAATCGGATCGTCTACGAGCAGATCCTGTCGATGAGCTGCATCAGATTTCGCATGGCGGTGGACGGCCAGAAGGCTGTCGATGCGTGGCGCGAGCAACGGCCGCGGCTGATTTTGATGGATGTCTCCATGCCGAACCTCAACGGCTTCGAGGCAACCGCCGCCATCCGCGACATGGAGGCGGAAACCGGCGAATACACGCCGATCATCGGCGTCACGGCCCATGCGCTGAAAGGTGACCGCGAACGCTGCATCGCCAGTGGTATGGACGACTACCTGTCGAAACCAGTGTCTCCGGACCGCCTGCGCGCCAAGCTCGAGGAGTGGCTGGGCGGCGAAGCGTTGAGAAAGGCGGGTTGACCGGTATCGCTGCCTGGTCCGCGGTCGCGCCGGCTTTCGGTCAACCAGAGCGGCTGGCGCCTGCCCCGAATCGTTTCTCGATATAATCCGCCACCATCGCCTGGAAATCGGCGGCGATCGTCGGGCCGCGCAAAGTTGCCGCCTTGCGGCCGTCGATGAACACCGGTGCGGCCGGCGCTTCGCCGGTTCCTGGCAGCGAGATGCCGATGTCGGCGTGCTTCGATTCGCCCGGTCCGTTGACGATGCAGCCCATCACCGCGACCTGGAGCGCCTCGACGCCGGGATATCTTTCGCGCCACACCGGCATGTTGGCGCGAAGGTCTGTCTCGATTGCCTGCGCCAGCTCCTGGAACACGGTGGACGTGGTTCGGCCACAGCCGGGGCAAGCCGCCACCACCGGGACGAACTGGCGAAAGCCCATGGTCTGCAGCAGTTCCTGCGCCACCTGCACCTCGCGGCTGCGGTCGCCGCCCGGCTCCGGCGTCAGCGAGATGCGGATGGTGTCGCCGATGCCCTGCTGCAAAAGCACCGCGAGCGCGGCAGAAGAGGCGACGATGCCCTTGGAGCCCATGCCAGCTTCGGTGAGGCCGAGATGCAGGGCGTGGTCGCTGCGTGTGGCGAGTGCGCCATAGACGGCGATCAGGTCCTGCACCTGGCTGACCTTCGCCGACAGGATGATGCGGCTGCGTGGAAGGCCGATCTCCTCGGCGAGCGCCGCCGAGAGCAGCGCCGATTGGACGATTGCCTCGCGCGTCACATCTCGGGCCGAGAGCGGCGACCCTTTCTGCTGGTTCTCGTCCATCAGCCGGGTCAGCAGTTCCTGGTCGAGCGATCCCCAGTTGACGCCGATGCGCACCGGCTTGTCGTGGCGGATCGCCATTTCGACGATGTCGGCGAACTGCTTGTCGCGCTTTTCGCGAAAGCCGACATTGCCGGGATTGATGCGATACTTGGCGAGCGCCACCGCGCAATCGGGATGATCGGCCAGCAGCTTGTGGCCGATATAGTGGAAATCGCCGATCAGCGGCACGCCGACGCCCAGCCGGTCGAGGCGCTCGCGGATGCGCGGCACGGCGGCGGCGGCCTCGTCGCGGTCGACGGTGATGCGCACCAGTTCCGATCCGGCGCGGGCAAGCGCGGCGGCCTGCGCGACGGTTGCGTCGATGTCGGCGGTGTCGGTGTTGGTCATCGACTGGACGACGATGGGCGCATCGCCGCCGACGGTCACGCCGCCGACATCGACGGCGACGGCGCGGCGGCGCGGCGCGGGTTCGCTGAACGGCTTGTCGGACATGGCTGGTGCTCCGCGGTTCGCCGCTGAGGTGGCGAAGCGCAGGACAATTGTCAACGGTCCGACAAGGCCTCACGCAAGTACGCTCGCATCGCATTACCGCGAATTAAGGCGGCGGCTTGTCGACAAACGCCGGAACCGGCATAGGTGTTGTTGCATTGCAGCATGAGCAACGCTGCAGAAAGGACATTCACCATGGAAAAGAAAACCGCCGTCGTCACCGGCTCGAACTCCGGCATCGGGCTTGGAATCGCTCGCGCGCTTGCCGCCGAGGGGCACAATGTGGTTCTGAACTCGTTCACCGACCGCGATGAGGACCACAAGCTTGCCGCCGATATCGCAACTGAGTTCGGCAACGCGACTGTCTATATCAAGGCCGACCTGTCGAAGGGAGACGAGGCGCGGGCGCTGGTGGAGAAGGCGGCGCAAAAGTTCGGCCGCGTCGACATTCTCGTCAACAATGCCGGCATCCAGCATGTGGCGAAGGTCGAGGAATTCCCGGTCGCCAAATGGGATGCGATCATCGCCATCAACCTGACCTCGGCATTCCACACATCTGCCGTGGCGGTGCCGATGATGAAGCAGGCCGGATGGGGGCGCATCGTCAACATCGCCTCGGCGCATGGCCTGACCGCCAGCCCCTACAAGAGCGCCTACATCTCGGCAAAGCACGGCATTGTCGGGCTGTCCAAGACGATCGCGCTGGAGTTTGCCGAGGAGCGGATCGCCGCGACCTGCAACGCGATCTGCCCCGGCTATGTGCGCACCCCGCTGGTCGAGGGCCAGATCGCCGACCAGATGAAGGCGCACAACATGAGCCGCGAGGAGGTGCTCGACAAGGTCATGCTGACCCGGCAGCCGACGCGCCAGTTCGCAACGGTCGAGCAGATCGGCGGCACGGTGGTGTTCCTGTGTTCGGATGCGGCCGAGCAGATCACCGGCACGACCATCTCGGTCGATGGCGGCTGGACGGCAATGTGACGGTCAGCCTGTGACGAACGAAGAGCGTGAAATGACGCACGGGAAAAACGGTGCCGGCGCAAACGCCAAGCCGGTCAACCTTGCCCTGCAGGGCGGCGGGTCGCACGGGGCCTTCACCTGGGGCGTGCTCGACGCTCTGCTGGCCGATGGGCGGCTGAAGTTTCAGGCGATTTCCGGCGCAAGCGCCGGCGCGATGAATGCAGTTGTGCTCGCCGATGGCTGGGTGCGCGGCGGGGCCGAGGGCGCTCGCCAGAAGCTGGAGGAATTCTGGCGGGCGGTGGCCGACCGCGGCTCGTTCTCGCCGATCCAGCGCACGCCCTTCGACCGTCTGACCGGGAACTGGGCGATCGACATGTCGCCCGGCTACCTGTGGTTCGACGCGATGTCGCGCTTCGTCTCGCCCTACATGGCCAACCCGTTCAACCTCAACCCGTTGCTCGACGTGTTGCACGAGATCGTCGATTTCGATCGCGTGCGCGCCTGCAAGGATTTCCGCCTGTTCATTGCAACGACGAACGTGCGCACCGGCAAGCCGCAAGTGTTCGAGCGCGAGGAACTCACGGCCGAGATGGTAATGGCCTCGGCCTGCCTGCCGCACCTGTTCCAGGCAGTGGAGATCGACGGCATTCCCTATTGGGATGGCGGATATGGCGGCAATCCGCCGCTTTGGCCGTTCTTCTACGCCAACCGCACCGAAGACGTTCTGCTGGTGCAGATCAATGCGATCGAGCGGCCGGAAACGCCGCGCACGGCGCGCGAGATCCAGGACCGTATTGACGAGATCACCTTCAATGCGGGGCTTCTGCGCGAGTTCAGGGCAATGGCGTTCGTGCAGAAGCTGTTGCGCGACGGCCGGGTGTCACACGAGGACTACCGTGATGTACGCATGCACCGCATCGACGCCGATGGAGCGTTGTCCGGCCTTGCGCCGTCGACCAAGGTCAATGCGGAATGGGCCTTCCTTGTCTACATGCGCGATCTCGGCATCGCGACGGCGCAGGATTGGCTGGAAGCGAACTTCGATGCAATCGGCAGGGAGGCGACACTCGACCTGTCACATGAACTCGACGAAGCGATGGATACCATCGGCGCGATGGAACGCTGCGGCGCGCGCACGCTCGAGGTTCTGGCCAGGCCCGACCGGCCGCGGCACTTCAACAAGCCACGCAAGGCCGCGAGGTAGTCAAAAGGTTCAGCGGCAGAGATCGGGGGATACAGCGCGAGCAACGAACCGCAGCAGCGTGCGCACCCGGTCCTCCACTTGCTCGCCGCGCATGATCAGCGGCACAACCCCCTCCACCCCGTCGGTGACGATGCGGGCGAGGTCGTAGGAAGAAACCCCGTAGCGGGCAAGGATCACCTCGCCGCGCTTGTCGGCCTGTTCGAAACCGTAAGCCACGGCATCGGTCATGCGGTCACGCCATTCGCACTGGATGTCGCCGGCGATCTCTTCGTTGACGCCCATCAATTCTATGCCGTGCGGGGTGGCGTTGACCTTGCGCAGCAGGTCGAACAGCGAAACCTCGAAGGCAGCGGCAAGCCGGGCCTCGAAGGGTGCGTCGCCCTCGAAGGAAAGGCGGGCGGCGCCTGTGCAGGCTTCCATCATGCGCAGACTGAGCGCACGGAAGATGTCAACCTTGTTGCGGAAGCCGAGGTAGAGCGCGGGGCGCGAGATGCCGGCGGCGCGGGCGATGTCGTCCATCGACGTCTTGCGGAAGCCATAAGCGATGAACACCTCGTAGGCTGCGTCGAGGATTGCATCGCGCCTGTCGGCGGGGACCGTCCGGTCCTGGGTCATCAGATTGTCCTGCATGGCTTGACATTCTGACATTTTTTCGTATTTTGTCAAGTTGTCAGCGCTCAATGATCCGAAAATCCTTTTGCGCGTAGACGGGAATGGTTCGCCCAAGGTTGGACTTCGTTGTTTGAGACGTGATCGGTCAGGGCGCAGCGTGCATTGCAGCAATGGCGGTCGAGGTCTATGCTGCAATGCAAAATGGCAGGAGACGGCGGGAATGTCGTCTTCCTCTGGTGAAAGTTTGAAAGCCGGATCCCACATGCGTGTCCATTGCGCGCCGGGACCGCGGGAGTTGACGCCGCGCTGGCGGCCCGGAAAGCACATATCATGAGATTGCATCAACTCGCCTCCATCGCCGTGCTCGCTGTTGCGGCCTGGTGGGTCCTGACCGGTGAGTTTTCCACCGTCGGCAGCGCTGCAAAGTCCGAAGGCGAGACGCCTGCGGCCACCGAGGCAGCCGCACCGTCGGGAGAAACGCAGGCCGCACAGGGCGAGGCCGCCAAGTTGCAGCCGGTCGGCTGGGTCAAGGCGCCGCAGACCATGCATGCACGCACGATCCGCATTTCCGGCCGCACCGAGGCCGACAAGCGCACCGACGTCGCCGCCCGCGTCGGCGGTATCGTGCAGGATCTGCTCGTTGAGAAGGGGCAAGCCGTGAAGGAAGGCGACGTCATCATGCGCGTCGATCCGGAAGCGCGGTCTGCAGCGCTGAAATCGGCGCAGCAGCTTCTCGACCAGCGCCAGCAGGAGCTTTCCGCCGCCGAAAAGCTGGTGAAGAAAGGCACCCTGCCCAAGTTGCAGGAAGACAATGCCCGCTCTGCGCTGATGGCTGCCTGGAACCAGGTCGAGTCGGCGCAGGCTGAACTGGACCGCCTGGAAGTCAAGGCGCCGTTCAGCGGTATCGTCGATGACACCAAGGTGGAGAAAGGCGCATCCGTCAGTCAGGGCGCTCCGGTCGCGACACTGATCGCGCTTGATCCCGTGCTGGCGGTAGGCGAGGTCAACGAAGCCGATCTTGGCGCGATCGCCGTCGGCAACAAGGCCGATGTGCGTCTGGTGACCGGCAACATCGTCGAAGGCGCCATCCGTTTCATCAGCCGCGTCGCAACACCGGCGACACGCACCTACAAGGTGGAGGTCGAGGTTCTGAACCCGGATCTCAAGATTCCGGCCGGCATGACGACGGAAATCCAGTTGCGTGGCACGCCGGTGCTGGCGACCCTGTTGCCGCGCTCGGTGCTGGCGCTTTCCAATTCCGGCGAGATCGGCGTGCGCATTGTCGATGCGGAAGACAAGGTTGTGTTCGTTCCGATCGACATCGTCGATGATCGTCCCGAGGCGCTGTATCTCGGCGGCCTTCCCGAAGGCGCGCGGGTGATCGTCGCGGGGCAGAACTTTGTCGCCGACGGCGCCAAGGTCGCGCCGGTCGAAGCCGACGCCGAAACCGTGAAGAAGCTTCTTGACGAAGCCAAGGCGAGCCTGACCCAATGAACATTCTCGTCCTTGCTGTGAAGAATGCACGGCTGACCATCTCGGTCATGCTGTTCTTCCTGGTTGCCGGCGCGCTTTCCTACATGTCGATTCCGAAGGAAGCCGAGCCCGACATCCAGATTCCGATCATCTATGTCAGCCTTGGCTACCAGGGCATCTCGCCGGAGGATGCGGAGCGTCTGCTGCTGCGCCCGGTCGAGAGCAAGGTCAAGAACATCAAGAACATCAAGGAGATCCGCTCCACCGCCTACCAGGGGGGCGGCAATGTGGTGATCGAGTTCCAGGCGGGCGCCGACTTGTCCACCGCGCTGGAGGACACCCGCGCCAAGGTCTCGGACGCCAAGCGCGAATTGCCGCAGGGGGCGGACGAGCCCGGCATCTTCGAAGTCAACATCTCGGAGTTTCCCGTCCTCGTCGTGACGCTGACGTCGAATGCGCCTGAATCGGTGCTGACCAAGGCGGCGCGGGAGTTGCGCGACCGCATCGAGGACCAGGTGCCGACGGTGCTGGAGGCCAAGCTGCAGGGCGCGCGCGACGACCTGGTCGAGGTCATCATCGACCCGGTCAAGCTGTCGTCCTACAACCTGCAACTCGACCAGCTGATCGGCGGCGTCGCCGCCAACAACAGGCTGGTCGGCGCCGGCTCGCTGAAAGGCGAGGAAGGCGCCTATCCGGTCAAGATCCCGTCACTGATCGAGACGGTGGAAGACATCGCCAACCTGCCGATCGCCGCCAGCGGCAACGCGGTGGTGCGGGCGCGCGATCTCGCCACCATCCGCTCCACCTTCAAGGACGCCGAGACGATCACACGCTTCAACGGCAAGCCGGCGATCGCGATCGAGGTGTCGAAGCGCACCGGCTCCAACCTGATCGAGACGGTCGACAACGTGAAGAAGGTGGCGGAGGAGTTCCGCAAGTACCTGCCGGCCGACGCCGAGTTGACCTACAGCCAGGACAAGTCGACCAACATTCGCCAGATGCTGGGGGACCTGCAGAACTCGGTGCTGACCGCCGTCATCCTGGTCTTCGTCGTCATCCTCTATTCGCTCGGCTTCCGCTCGTCGCTGTTCATCGGCATGTCGATCCCCGTCTCCTTCCTGATGGGCATCATGTGGTTGTCGCTGACCGGGCTGACGGTGAACCTCGTCGTGCTGTTCAGCCTGATCCTCGCCGTCGGCATGCTGGTCGACGACGCCATCATCGTTACCGAGTATGCCGACCGGCGCATGAGCGAGGGCATGGACAAGCGCGCCGCTTTCGCCGAGGCGGCGAGCCGCATGACCGGCCCGGTGATCGCCTCGACGATGACCCGCATTGCCGCCTTTTCGCCGCTGCTGTTCTGGCCCGGCATCGTCGGCGACTTCATGAAATACATGCCGATCACGCTGATTGCGACGCTGTCGTCGTCGCTGATCTACGCGCTGCTGTTTGCGCCGACGCTCGGCTCGATCGTCGGCAAGGCGCCGGTGGTCGAAGAGCACAAGGACGGCATGTACATGGCCGTCGTCAAGCAGGCGGTGCGCTTCCCGCTTGTCGTGCTGCTTCTGGCTGTCGGGCTGCTCGCCGGCGTGTTCATGTATTACGGCGAGAAGAATTCCGGCGTGGAATTTTTCCCGAACGTCGAGCCCGAGTACGGCCTGCTCTACGTGCATGCGCGCGGCAACCTTTCACTTGCGGAGAAGGACCGGATCGTCACCGTCGCCGAGAACCGGATTCTCGGCTGGCCGGGCGTGGAAACCGTCTATACCCGCGTCGGCTCCAGCGCCGGTGGCGGCGGCGGCCAGCAGGTCGACGAGGACGTGATTGGCGTCATCCAGTACGAATTCGTCGACTGGCGTGAGCGCAAGGGCGCCAACGACATCCTTGCCGATCTGCGCGTCGCCATGGCCGGCATTCCGGGTGCTTCGATCGAGGTCTCGGTGCCGGAGGCCGGCCCGCCGACCGGCAAGGCGATCCAGGTCAAGCTTTCCGCTGTCGATCCGACGGGGCTCGACGACGCCGCGCGCATGGTCGCCGACTATCTGCGCACCATCCCCGAAGTCGTCGACCTGTCCGACGGCCTGCCGCCGCCCTCAATCGACTGGGAACTGAAGGTGGACCGCACCGAGGCCGCCAAGTACGGCGTCTCGCCCGGGCAGGTCGGCACGGTGGTCCAGCTTGTCACCACCGGGCTCAAGCTCTCCGATTACCGCCCGGCCGGCGCCGACGACGCCGTCGATATCCGCCTGCGTCTGCCCGAGGACCGGCGCACGCTGTCGACGCTCGACGAACTGCGCATCGAGACCTCCTTCGGTGCGGTGCCGATCGCCAACTTCGTCGATCGCGAACCGGCGCGCAGCCTCGGCGTTCTCAATCGCATCGATGGCGAGCGCACGATCACCGTCGCGTCGCGCGTCAAGGAAGGCGTGCAGGAATCGGTGGTGCAGGAAAAGGTCGCCGCGGCACTCGACGGGCTGGGGCTCCCCTCCAACGTGCGCTGGTCGATGGGCGGGTCGGACGAGGAAAGCAAGGCGGCGCAGGATTTCCTGTCGAAGGCCTTCGGCGCCGCGATCTTCCTGATCTTCGTCGTGCTGCTGGCGCAGTTCAACAAGTTCACCAGCGTGTTCCTGGTGCTGTCGGCCGTGGTGATGTCGACCATTGGCGTGCTGCTCGGGCTGATCATCATGCAGCAGCCGTTCTCGGTCGTCATGACCGGCATCGGCACGATTGCGCTGGCCGGCGTGGTGGTGAACAACAACATCGTGCTGATCGACACATACGACCACCTGCGCCGCGAAGGCTGGGACAAGCTCGACGCCGTGTTGCAGACCTGCCGCGAACGCGCCCGCCCGGTGGTGCTCACCGCCGTGACCGCCATCCTTGGCGTGCTGCCGATCGCGTTCGGCGTCAACCTGGAACTGATGAACCAGGAGGTGACGATCGGCGCCCCCTCGACCCAGTGGTGGATCGCGCTGTCCTCGGCGATCGTCTTCGGCCTCGCCTTCTCCACGGTGCTGACGCTGATCGTCACCCCGTCGGCGCTGATGGTGTTCACCCGCGCCAATCCGAACCCGAACCGGCGCACGCTGATCGACCGGCTGCGCGGCCGCAACAAGCCCGTCGAAGACATGCCGCGCATGACGCAACCGGCCCCGGCGCGCGTCGCCGCCAACGACCCCGGTGGCGAGCAACTGCCGCCGATGGACGAGCCGCCGATGGAGTTCCCGAAGGCGGCGGAGTAAAAGATCGCAACCGTTTGCAATGCAGAGGGTCGTTGACAAACCGATCAGTCAATGCAATCTTTGCACCGTAATGGAGGTTGCAGATGCCGACATTGTGCCGGTTCGGTTCTGTCAGCATTCGCATCTATGCAGACGATCACCGGCCGCCGCATTTCCACATCGTCGCTCCTGACTTTCAGGTGCTGGTGAGGATTTCGGACCTGTCCATCATGGCCGGCAATGTCGCAGCAAACCGCATTGCCGAACCATTGGCCTGGGCGAAAGTACGCCGTGAATTCCTGGCCTTGAAATGGGCGGAGTTGAACGAGCGAGATTGATGATGCCGCGAAAGACGATCCCGCGTTTGCTCTCTGTGTCGGCGACCGCAAAGCCGTTTTCGGTCCATACCCGGTGGGACACCGGTGATGATGGTGAAATCGACCTCACCGGACCGATCATGACTTTTTCGCTTTATCGCCCCCTTCGCGATTCGCCACAGGCGTTTGCGCAGGTGAGGCTTGGCGACCTCCGTACGGACATAGTCTGGAGCGAGGAGATCGACATGTCCGCCGATACGCTCTGGCGGCTGAGGCAGGAGCAATCTGGCGTCACCATGTCGGCGGACGCCTTCCGGTCATGGCGCGAACGCAATGCGCATACCCTCGACACGGCTGCCCGAGCGCTCGGCCTTAGCCGGCGCATGATCGCCTATTACGAACAGGGAGAGAAACCGATCCCGCGCACCGTTGCCCTGGCAACCAAAGCGCTGGACATGATCGGTCAGGCTGCGCCTGCGCGGTAACCGCCGGTTTCGCGTTCCGCCAGCACCATGTAGTTCACGTCCATGTCGCGCGAGCGCCGCCATTCGTCGGCGAGCGGGTTGTAGCTGACGCCGCTGCGCTCGATGACGGCGACGCCGGTGCCGGCAAGCGCGCGGTCGATCTCTTCCGGCCGCACAAGCTTTTCGTAGCGGTGCGTGCCGCGCGGCAGCCAGCCCAGCACGTATTCTGCGCCGATGATCGCAAGGCCAAGCGCCTTCATCGTGCGGTTGATGGTGGCGATGAACATCAGCCCGCCCGGCCGCACCATTGCGGCGCAGCTTTTCAGGTAGAGATCGACGTCGGCGACGTGTTCGACCACTTCCATGTTAAGGATCACGTCGAATGTCTCGCCGGCCTCGGCCAGCGCTTCGGCCGTCGTCGCGCGGTAGTCGATCGACAGGCCGCTTGCCGCCGCGTGCAGTTTTGCAACCTCGATGTTGGTGGCCGAGGCGTCGGCGCCGACAACCGTCGCGCCAAGCCGCGCCATCGGTTCGCACAGCAAGCCGCCGCCGCAGCCGATGTCGAGGAAGCGCAAACCCTCGAAAGGCTTGCCCGCCCCGCCGTCGCGGCCGAAATGCCGCAGCACGGTTTCGCGGATATAGGTCAGGCGCACCGGGTTGAAATTGTGCAGCGGGCGGAACTTGCCGGCCGGATTCCACCATTCGGCCGCCATGCGGGAGAACTTCTCGATTTCGGGGCTGTCGATCGTTGTCTCGGTCTGGGCGGTCATGGGCGTCATCCTTTGGAGTGCAAGTCGGGCGCAACCGCTTCGAAGTCAAGCCGCGGATTGTCGCGCAAGGCATTGTCAATACGAAACGGATATCGCTAAACCCAACCCGACAACGGAGATTCGCATGCTGCGCCGCATGTACGACTGGACGATGCAACTGGCCGCGACGCGTCATGCCGAAAAGGCGCTGGCCGGAGTGTCCTTCGTAGAAAGTTCGTTCTTTCCGATCCCGCCCGACGTGCTGCTGATCCCGATGGTGCTGGCCGAGCGCGCCAAATGGCTGCGCCATGCGCTGATCTGCACCATCGCCTCGGTTGCCGGCGCATTTCTCGGCTATGCCATCGGGATGTTCCTGTACGAGACCGTCGGCCAACCCATCCTTGCCTTCTACGGCAAGGAAGACGCCTTCGACCAGATCGCGCAATGGTACAACAGCTGGGGCGGCTGGGGCGTGCTGTTCGCTGCGGTCACGCCTTTTCCCTACAAGGTGATCACCATCTTTTCGGGCGCTACCGGTTTGAACCTGATCGTGTTCACGGTCGTCAGCATCATTGGCCGGGCGGCGCGGTTCTTCCTCGTTGCGTGGCTGCTCAACCGCTTCGGCGCGCCGATCCGCGATTTCATCGAACAGCGCCTCGGCCTTCTTTTCACCCTTTTCATGGTTCTGCTGGTCGGCGGCTTTGTCGCCGTGCGCTACATGTTCTGAGAGTACCGATGTCCCTGCTTTCCGTGTCCGCCAGTCCGCGCTCCCTTGCGCTGCTGCTCTTTGCCGGGATGGGCGCGACAGTCGGCGCCGCGCTGCTGTTCGAGCATGTCGGCGGGTTCATTCCCTGTGCGTTGTGCCTGAAGCAGCGCACACCCTACTATCTCGGCCTGCCGGTTGCGGCGATCGCGTTCGCCTCGGCGATGTTCGGCGGACCGAGATGGTTGACGCGCGCCGCCTTCACCATCGCAGCAGGGCTGATGTTGTGGGGCGGCGGTCTCGGCGTCTACCATTCCGGCGTCGAGTGGGGATGGTGGCAAGGTCCGGCCGATTGCGCGGCCACGGCAGGCGGAGTGACGCGGAACGCCGGAGACCTTCTTGCAGATCTCAACGCCAAGCGCCCGCCCTCCTGCACCGATGCGGCCGGACGCTTTCTCGGCCTTTCCTTTGCCGGCTGGAACGTCATCGCCAGCGCGCTGTGGCTTGCTGTTGCGGTGCGTGGCGCACGCGGCTGAGCGTCGCCTGACGCTACGCTCCACGAGGAAGGACATAGCGCAGCGAGCGTGGAAAGTCGGGTAGCATCAATGGCAATGCCGCCCGCGCTTGCGCACCCTCGCCGAAATGATGCCGGCGACGCGCGAGCCCGTCTGTGTTTCGACAAGCACCGGGCCACCGGATTGGGAGGTATTTGCACTGCAGCCGGTCTGGCTCACTCTGTTGAACAGCACCGTGATTTCGCAGCGTTGGAGGACCGTCAGCACAGAACCTGGACTGGCGCCACGCGGTCAGCTTACCGTCTGGCAGCGCCGCCAGGTTTCGGGCGGCTGCAAGGCGTCGCCGATCTTGCGGCGCAGCGTCATTTCCTCCTCGCTCTGCTGCCGCATGACGATCTCCTGCCCTTCCTCCGGATCGCCGGCCGGGCCGACATAGCGGAAGCCGTGCCGGTTGTACTCGCCGCTGATCTCGGCGCCCGAAGGAATGGCGATTTTTGGGCCGTCGATTCGCAGGTGCTTGCCTTCTGCCGAGCACCAGTCACCGTCGATGGCGTCGGCGCGGGCGGCAAGCGTCAGCGCAAGGGATACGGCAAGGGTGGCGAGCGGAATTGTGGCGCGCATCGGTTCATCTCCCGTTCATCTTGTCCACAATAGCGCTTGACCAGCCGGAAGCGAAGGGGGCTTCATGGGGACGGCAGTTGAAAATCGGCACAATGCCCGCTTGACGACGCGTCCGGAATCAGGCGCTCTCGCCGTGCATCGATGGTCGATGCCTTGCGACCCGGCTTGTGCAAAGGTGGGGTGACTTCATGTCCATGACCAAACGACTTGGCGCCGAGTTTCTCGGCACATTCTGGCTCGTCTTCGGCGGCTGCGGCAGCGCCGTGCTGGCAGCGGGCTTTCCCGAACTCGGCATCGGCTTTGCCGGTGTGGCGCTGGCCTTCGGCCTGACCGTGCTGACGATGGCCTATGCCGTCGGCCATATTTCCGGCGGGCATTTCAACCCGGCGGTGACAATCGGCCTCACCATGGCCGGCAAGTTCAAGGCCTCCGACGTGCTTTCCTATGTGATCGCCCAGCTAGCCGGCGCGATTGCGGCGGCAATCGTACTGTACATCGTTGCGTCGGGAAAGACCGGGTTCGAACTCGGCGGGTTTGCCGCCAACGGCTATGGCGAGCATTCGCCGGGCGGTTATTCGCTTGCAGCGGCGCTTGTGATCGAACTGGTGCTGACCTTCTTCTTCCTGATGATCATCCTCGGCGCGACCTCTGCCGCGGCGCCGGCCGGCTTTGCGCCCATCGCCATCGGCCTTGCGCTGACGTTGATCCACCTGATCTCTATTCCGGTGACCAACACCTCGGTCAACCCTGCCCGCTCAACCAGCCAGGCGCTGTTTGCCGGCGGCTGGGCGCTGCAGCAGCTCTGGCTGTTCTGGGTGGCGCCGATCGTCGGCGCGGCGCTTGCGGGCGTGATTCACAAGGCGCTGTTCGACAACGAAAAGTAGCCGGCCTACCGTCCGAGCTCTTTCATAGCACCGCCGAGCCCTTCCAGTGTCAGCGGGTACATGCGGCCGCAAAGCAGTTCCGACAGCATTGCGGTCGAATGCGAATAGCGCCAGTGCGGTTGTGGCGTCGGATTGATCCACACCGCCTTCGGCCATTGCGTCGTGACACGGGAGATCCACACCGCGCCGGCCTCGGCGTTCCAGTGCTCGACTGAGCCACCTGGCGCGGCGATCTCGTAGGGGCTCATCGCCGCATCGCCGACGAACACGACCTTCCAGTCCGGCCCGAACTTGTGCAGCACGTCAAGGGTGGGGATGGTCTCCGCGTGGCGGCGGCGATTGTCCTTCCACACCCGCTCGTAGAGGCAGTTGTGGAAGTAGAACCACTCCATGTGCTTGAACTCGGCGCGGGCGGCTGAAAACAGCTCCTCGGCGACGCGGACATGATCGTCCATCGAGCCGCCGACATCGAAGAACATCAGCAGCTTGACCTTGTTGCGCCGCTCCGGCCTCGTCTGCACGTCGATATAGCCGTGCTCGGCCGTTGAACGGATCGTGCCCGGCAGGTCGAGTTCCTCGTCGGCGCCTTCGCGCACCCACCGCCGCAGCCGCTTCAGCGCCACCTTGATGTTGCGTGTGCCGAGTTCCACCGTGTCGTCGAAATTGCGGAACTCGCGCTTGTCCCACACCTTCACGGCGCGGCGGTTGCGGCTCTCGTCCTGTCCGATGGGCACGCCTTCCGGATTGTAGCCATAGGCGCCAAAGGGCGAGGTTCCTGCGGTGCCGATCCATTTCGACCCGCCCTGGTGACGTCCCTTTTGCTCCTCGAGACGCTGCTTCAGCGTTTCCATCAGCTTGTCGAAGCCGCCGAGCGATTCGATCAGCGCCTTTTCCTCGTCGGTCAGGTGCTTCTCTGCCAGCTTGCGCAGCCATTCTTCCGGAATCGCCCGCGCCTCGCCTTCCACCCCGCCGACCGCCTGCACGCCGCGAAAGACATGGGCAAACACCTGGTCGAAGCGGTCGATATGGCGCTCGTCCTTCACCAGCGTGGCGCGAGCGAGGAAATAAAACGCCTCGACATCGAACTCCGCGATGCCGGTCTCCATGCCCTCAAGCAGCGTGAGGTATTCGCGCAGGCTTGCCGGAACCTTCGCTGCCTTCAGTTCGAGGAAGAAGGGGATGAACATGGCGGTTACTCCGCCGGCCGCGTGTTGGCGCGCAGCCATGTGTCGAGATTATCCTTGGTGAAGGTTCCGGCTTCGAGGTGACCAAGAACGAAAGTCGTCGCCTCGCGGGCGTCTGCAATGATCTTCAGCCCGTTCATGCGCAGGAAAACATACGTTGCGGCAAATCCCACCCGCTTGTTGCCGTCGATGAATCCGTGATTCATCGTCAGGCTTTCCCACAGCGCCGCAGCCTCTTCGACCAGATCGGCGTAGTAACCCGACTGCGGGCGGGCCAGGGCCGCTTCGATCAAACCGGCGTCGCGCACACCGGGCGAGCCGCCGAACTGTTCGGTCTGTCGCGCATGGATCGACAGCACATCCTCCATGTCGAGGTAGTGGATCTCCCTTTCCATGGCGAAGCTCTACCGTGCGAGCGCTTCATAAAGTGGCGCAAACGCCTCGATGCTTTCCTCATGGTAGCGCTGCACCAGATCGCGCCTTGAAAGCCGCGCGTCGCGACGATCGAATTCGGCCTTGGAGACGAGCACCGCCACATCGCGCCCGTTCTTCTGGATGACCACCGGCTCGGTCGCCGACATTTCCAGCAACTCGCCGAACCGGTTCTTGGCTTCGGTTGCCTGCATCGTTTTCATCGTCGCCTCCGGCGCTGTAACATTATTGACCAAAATAGCCATTTCGTCCATTTTGGTCAACCGTTGCCACGGCGCGGCCCGCTAGAGCGGCAGGCCGACCGCCTACCGCCCCTTGCCGATGTCGTCGGGGTCGAACGGTGTCGTTTGGTAGACCTGGTTGATCCAGTTGCCGAACAGCAGGAAGGCGTGGCTGCGCCAGCGGTTCAGCGGCTTGTTGGCCGGATCGTCGTCGGGAAAGTAGTTGCGCGGCAGCTTGATCGGCTGGCCGGACTGCACATCACGGAAATACTCGTCGGCGAGCGTCGTGGAGTCATATTCCACATGGTTGAAGATGTAGAGCCGGTTGCAGCATTTCTCGGCGATCAGGCAGATGCCGGTCTCGTCCGATTCCATCAGCAGTTCCAGCCCGGATTCCGGCTTCAGGTCCGACTTGCGGACTTCCGTCCAGCGCGACACCGAGACGGCGAAATCATCGGAAAATCCAGCGAGATAGGGAGAGGCGGGATTGAGGTTGCGATGCCGGTAGACGCCGAAGGCTTTTTCAGAAAGCGTGTATTTCGGCACGCCATGGAAATGCCACAGCGCCGCCATCGCCCCCCAGCAGATGTAGAACGAGGAATGGGCGTTCGTCGAGGTCCAGTCGAGGATCTGCGCCAGCTCATCCCAATAGGTCACGTCCTCGAACGGCAGCGTCTCGATCGGCGCGCCGGTGATGATGAATCCGTCGAACTTCTGGTCCTTCACCTCGTCCCAGGTCTGATAGAAGGCGATCAGGTGTTCTTCCGCCGTGTTTTTTGCCTTGTGCCCGCCCACGCGAACCAGCGTCAGCTCCACCTGCAAGGGTGTCGAGCCGACCAGTCGCGCGATCTGCGTCTCGGTCCTGATCTTGTTTGGCATCAGGTTGAGTAATCCGATCCGAAGCGGGCGCACATCCTGACGCACGGCGTGGGTTTCGTCCATCACCATCACGCCCTCCGCTTCCAGCGTTGCGCGGGCAGGCAGGGCGTCGGGAATCTTGATCGGCATGACACAGGTCTCGTAGAAGGCCGGCGGCAAAGCCGCGGGCAACAAAAAAACCGGCTTGCGAATAGTCGCCGCCGGTCCCGAAAGGCATTGCGCCTGCGGCCCTTTAGCGAGTTGTTTAACGTGGCTGCAAGCCGGCCGGCCAAATCACCACGACGATCTTCTTAGCCGGCTGACCGAGTTTCGGCAACAGGAAATGCGTCGGTCGTCGGTCGTGAACACGACACGCATTTAGGCTTCTTCAGTCAAGAGCTACCGCGCGCCCACCCAATGTCGACCGACGACCGGCGAACCCGGAACGGCCCTACTCGGCGATGATCTTCACCTTCTGACCCGGCTGGACAGTATCGTTGGGGCCGAGCGCATTGAGCACACGGAAGAGGTCGACCAAGCGCGTTGCGCCGGTCATGCGCGCGGCAAGCTTCTCCACTGTGTCGTCGGCGCTGGCGGTGACGATGCGCACATGCAGCGGCCGCAGCGCCGCGCGTTCCTGTGGCGTCAGTTCGCGAAAGGAATTGCGCGCGGCCTGTGCGGCCATGGAAAGCTTGCCGCTGCCACGTGGTGCCGCCGTCAGCAGGCGATACACCCGCCCCTTGTACCGGATGACCGTGATGTCGAAATCCCACTCGCCTGCGCTCGCCAGCGCGGTTGCGGCCTCCAGCCCGTTCACCGTGGTCGCGCGGATCGTTTCCGTCCGCAACCCCTGCACCCAACCGCTGGCGATATAGGCGGTGAGGCTTGTGCCCGGTTTGATGTCGACACCGTCGAACCGGATGGCAACGCCCGAAGAGTCTGTAGCGATGACTGCCTCGGGCCGGTTCTCGATCTCGAAACCCGCCGGCGCCGCAAAGGTGATGCCAAGGCCCGGATGCGAGAAACGGTTCGCCCGCACGAAACCTTCTTCCGCGCTGTCGCCGTAGATCATGCCGTCTATACCGGCGAGATAGCGGTCACGCTCGGCTACACCGCTTCCCTTGCCGCCGAACTTGCGCGCATGGCCGAGCGCCAGGGTGACGCGCTGCGGTGTGGAGGGATGTGTTGCAAGGAAGTCGAGCGACGGATCGGACGCGCCGGATATGCTGCGAAACGCGGTGTAGGAACTCATCGATTCCTGGAACCGTGCCGCCGCATAGGCGTCGAAACCCGCTTCGCCCATTGCTGAAATGCCGATCGCGTCTGCCTGGAGTTCCTGGTTGCGCGAGAACTGTGCGAGGCGAAGCTTGCCGCGGATCAGCGCCTTGCGCCCTTCCTCCTTGTCGCTCAACACAAGCTGCACGACCCGGTTGGCGAGCTCGGCTTCCTTCTCCTTCTTCTGGCGTAAAATGCCGTGATTTGCTGTAACATGCGCCATTTCGTGCGCGATCACCGCCGCCAGTTCTGCTGAATCATTGGCAAGCGCAATCAGTCCGCGCGTGATATAGAGATAACCTCCGGGCAGCGCGAATGCGTTGATACTGGGCGAATTCAGGATAGTGATGCGGTAGGTCTGGCCCGGATTGTCGGAGACCGTGGTCAGCCGGCCGACAATGCCGGCCAGCATCCGCTCAAGCTTCGCATCGGAGTAGGCGCCGCCATAGGTGGCGAGAATGCGCGGATGCTGATCGCGACCAATGCCTTCAAACCTGCCTGCGGGAAGATTGTCCACCGTCACCGGCTTGGACGACGGTTTCAGGTCTTCCGAGATACCTGCAAGATCGTTGAATGACGTGCAGGCGCCAAGCAGGGCAAGCGCGCACAACACTGCAAGGCGCTTTCGCGCGCCATGCGTCTGTCGCCTTGCGGCATCTGAACGACCTTTCCGGATCAATGCGTCAGCCCTGCAATCTTTTCAACGCGCCGCAGCAAACATTGCGCCGGGCGAATCCGCGCACCTTCTACCTGTTTCCCTGCCTTTGCGGCAAGAACATGGACGACCGACGCGAAACATCGCGCTGACAAACACCGTTTCGGCTTTTGCCAATCGCTAAGCCGCGTTTCCGGAAAAAATGTGGCGCTTCGCAGGTCGCACGCCCTTTGGCCTCCCCACCGCAGCGTCGCGCATCACGACATCGCGCCAAGCCAGCGGCGTACCGGCGCAGGCGCGCCTTCGCCCAGCAAAGCCGCCGCGGTTCCGCGCGCCACGACATGGCCCGCATCAACGAACAGGACATCGGCGTCCAGCGCCAGCGCATCGCCAGGTTCATGCGTGACGATCAGCACCGTCATGGCGTTTTCGTCCTTGAGGGCGCACAAAAGCGCCAGCATCTCGTTTCGCAGGCCGGGGCCTAGACCGGAGAACGGTTCGTCAAGCAGCAACACCGGCGCCTTGCGCAGCAGGGCGCGCGCCAGGGCGACTCGCTGCCGCTCCCCGCCTGAAAGCGTACCCGGCATCCGCTTGCCGTAGCCGCAGAGCCCCACCTGCGCTAGCGCCACCCGCGCCACTTCAAGATCGTGCGGCGCCGGGCGCAATGCCACGGTGGCGCCAAGTGCGACGTTGCGCTCGGCATTCAGATGCGCAAACAGGTTGTTGTCCTGAAACAGCACCGACATCGGTCGCTCCCAAGGCGGACGGTCCGTCACGTCGTCATTTCCGATCAGCACTCGGCCCCGGGACGGCGTCTCGAAGCCCGCAACCAGCGCCAGCATGGTCGACTTTCCCGAACCTGAAGCGCCAAGCACGGCCGTGAACGCACCGGGCCGCGCCACAACGTCGAATGCCATCGGCGCGCCGCCGGGCCAGGCAAATTCGACATTCTCCAGCCGAACCTCGCTCACACGCACTTCCTTTCGCGCGCCGAAAGCCGGTCCGCAACCCACACCAGGGCAAGAACCAGGACCATAAGCACCAGCGTCAGCGCGGCAGCGTCGGACGTCCGATAGCTTCCCATCCGCTGCAGGATCAGGAATGGCAAGGTGCGCAGATCATCCGAGCCGAACAGCGCGATTACGCCAAGATCGCCGATGCCGAGTGCCATGGAAAAGGCAAAGGCGGTCGCCAATGGTCTTCGCATCGCCGGCAGATCGATTAGCGCCGCGCGGCGCAATCCATAAAGGCCAAGTGCGGCGCAAAGGCGATTGTGGCGCGCTGCCGCCGCATCGAAAGCCGGCTGAATGAGGCGGATCGCAAACGGTAACGCCATCATCGCGTTGACGGCAGCGACAAGCGGTGCGCCGAAAGCCCAGGGATCGGTGAAGAACCGGATGCCGACGAACCAGCCGGCGGCGATCGCCAGTGGCGGCATGGCGAACACCAGATTCGCGCCGGCGCCGGTCGCAAAACCGAACAC
>CALMYO010000238.1 GCA_937873685.1 uncultured Paracoccaceae bacterium | reverse complement strand
GACCCTCCCCTGCCCCAATTGATGCGCCGTCGGGAGACGACTCACGCGGCGGCTTATCCGCAGTAGCGCGCCACCACCGGCACATTGCATGCCGCCTCGAATTGCTCCTGCCGTCGCAACCGCGTGTCGAGGATTTCCGCCGATGCGGCAAGCCCGGCGCCGGCAATCAGGCCGGCGAGAATACCGGCAATCAGGAACAGGATGCGACCAGGCGTGACCGGCACGACGGGATCGACCGGCGCATCGATCACCTTGATGCGCTCCGGCGCCTCGAATTCGCCAAGCGCCCCTGTGATCTGCGCATTGTCGAAGCGCTTCGAGATCGCATCATGGCTCTCCTGGGCAAGGCGGATATCCTCCTCCAGCCGCTTCTGTTCCTGCAGCACCGGACCGGTTTCGGCGATCGCGACCTGGATTCCGGCGATCTCCCTCTCGATTGCCGCCGTTTCCTCTTTGAGGCGCAGATACTCCGCGTTGCTTTCCTGCAGCCGCGTCATTTGTGAGACCAGCAGCGGCGGCGCCTTCTCGTCGGCGTTGGTCAGCGATCCGGCCGCAAGGTTCCACAGCCGGTCGATATCGGCGCCCTTCATGGCCTCGGCGTCCTTCAGCACCGCGTCGCGTTCTTCCTCCAATCGTTTCAGCACCCGCCTCTCTGCCTGCACCGCCGAATGCTGCTCGGTATAGCGGGTGGACAACTCGCCGAGCCGCCGCGTCGATTTCATGATGTCGTCTTCGATGCGGCCGATTACGGGGTTGGTGCCGATCAACCGCTGGCGCACGTCGCCAAGCTGCGCCTCTGCCGCCTTGAGTCCCATCCTGTTGTCGGAGAGCCGCTGTTCAAGCGCGGCCAGTCGCGTGACCATTCCGCTTTCCAGCGTCGGAAGGCGCTCGCGATTGCGTTGCTTGAACTCTGCGTAAGCCTGCTGCGCGACCTCCAGCCGTTTGGTGCGCTGCTCCATTTCCTGGCGCAGAAACACCTGGCTGTCCTTGATGGAACTGCGTTCCGGCGCGAGCAGCTTGTCGACGAAATGGCGCGTGAGCGCCGTCAGCGTTTCGGCCATGCCGTCCGGGGTGGTGCCGCGCATCGAGAACGCCACGACATCGTTGCCCATCAGATCGACCGAAATGGACGACGACAGGCGCTGCACCTGCCATGCCCGCTCCGATGGCGATGACTGCGCCGAGATGTCACCCGTATCCTCCAGCACCGCCTCAAGGATGTGCGCGGAATGCACCAGCGTCTTCAGCGCCGGCATGCGCTCCTTCAGGTTCGGTCCGACCGCAAGGTCGTTGAGGAACGGGTTCAGCTTCGCCGTCTCCTGCACCAGGATGGTTGCGCGCGCCACATAGGCCTTGGGCGCAAAGCCGCCCGCCACGAACGCGACCGGCGGCAGCGCAATCATCGGGATGACGATCAGGTAGCGCCTTCGCCAGGTAATCTCGGCGACATGCAGCAAAAGGCTAGGAATGTCGCGCACGGTTCAGCCCCCTGCCCGCGTCGACGGCTCGTATTCGACGCGCACCGTGCCGGCGGCAACGGTGGGATCGTAGCTCATGCCGGGGTCGCCGCCGGTCGCCCCGGCAACCGCGCGGCCGATATCCTGCGCGCGTTTCAGCACGGCGAAACTCTCGCCCTCAATGTGACCCACCACGATGCGGCGGGCGACGCGGCCGCCGATGTGCTTCAGCCGGATTTCGGTGCGCACGGCCTGGGAGAGCAGGTCGCCCTGCGGCGAAACGGCGAACTCGGCGAAGTCCTTGATATTCTTTTGTTCCGGCAAAGCGGCGGTCACCAGTTCGGTGTCGGGCGCGTAGGGCGCGACGGACGGGGCGGTATCGGACGCGGAAGCCCGATGCATGGCCAGCGCCGCCTGCCATGTCGCATTTGGATCGGCATTGGCCGGCGCCGCGTTGTCGTCTCCACCGGTTGCATAGCCGGGGTCGTCGAAAGCCGCCTCGTCCGGCATCGCGCGAATCGTCGCCATTTCGCGCGCGCGGCGAAACACTGCGGCAGGATCGGCCGCGGTCTGCGTGCTGTCAGCGTCCGGCAATTCCTCGGGAAGCACCGCCGCCTGGCGGTTGCGAAATTCGATCTCGACCGGCGAAAGAGCGGGCGGCGTGCGCTGCGGCCCGCCGGTTTCCGAAACCGGCGTGGTATCGCTTTGCAGCGATTGTCGCGCGGCGTCGGCCGCCACGGCCAGCTTCACGTCCTCGGGAAGCACCGCCATTGCGTTTCGCGAAGCGCAACCCGCGAGCGGCGTTGCAGAAAGCAAAACAAGGGCGGCAATCAGGGTCTTTCGGCTCATGTGAGGCATCTCCTCGATGGATCTGCCTGCATGGTTCCAAGAACCGTGCCAGATGCCGCCCGACTGGCCAGCAATGGTCAGAACATGTCGATCAGGCTGGCGACGACGCTCGCGCGCTGCTCCCAGCTTTCGCTTTGAAGACGCCGCGCGAAGGCGCGGAATTGTGTTTCGCGGGCTTGTGCGGCGAGAATGGCGTCGGCGAGCCCCTCGTCAGGGCCGGGCGCCGCAACCGGTGCGCCCGTGTCGACCACGGCCGGGAACAGATGCGTTGTCGCAACCGGCCGCCCGGCGGCAAGATACTCACGCAGTTTCAGCGGGTTCGACGCCTCGATCTGGCGGGTTTGCCGGAAGGGCAACAGCGAGACCGTCCAGTTCTGTGAAAAGGCCGGCAATGCCGCATGCGGCACGGCCGGATGCAGCCGTACGTTCGAAAGCCCGGCCAATGCGGCAAGGTCGGTCTCGACCCGCCCGATCAAAAGAAAGGTCCAGTCGGGCAGGCGTTTCGCCGCCCGCGCGATCGCCTCGACGTCGATCCACCCGTTGAGCGAACCGTAGAAACCGGCGACCTTGCCTTGCGGCAGTTGCGGCGCGGGCGCGGCGGGCGTCGAAAACAGGTCGTAATCGACGCCGTGCGGCAGGTGCACGGTTTTTGCCGGATCGAAACGCGCGCCGATCTCCGCGCTGGCGGCAAGTATCAGGTCGGCCTTTTCGGCGAGGCGCAACTCCATGTCCAGCACCGGCGCGTGATCCACGCCGTGTAGCGCGGCGAAGTCGTCGCCCGCGTAATAGATCACCGCCCGCTCGCCGAACGCCCCGATCAGCGGCAGCGCCGTCGGCAGGGAAGTCCACAGCACCGGGCGGTCGATGCCGCACCGGTGCATCGCCGCCGCCACCTGCCGGCCGACCAGCGCGCGATTGATCCCTGCCGCCAGGCGCGAGCCCGGCCATGGAATGGCGCGCGGTTCGACGAGCGCGGCGAAGGGGTGCGTCCAGGCTTGGCCGTCGACGTCTGGCGCAGGTGGGCGCGACACCAACCGTGCGGCCTTGTTGGCAAGCCGGGAAAGATCGCGCAGGGCAAGCCGTGGCCGGCGCAATCCGAGCGAATTGACCCAGACCACCTTGCGGCCTTGCGCAAGCCGGCGCACGATGTGCTGCGTCGAGGATGGGTGCCGGCCGTAATCCTCGCCGAAGACGATCAGGTCATGCGACATCGATGCGCTCCTTCGGCGTGATGGTGCGAACGACCCGCGCCGGCGACCCGGCGGCAAGCACGAAAGGCGGCAAATCCTTCGTCACCACGCTACCGGCGCCGACGACGGTTCCCTGCCCGATCGTCACGCCGGGAAGAACGGTGACGCCCGTTGCAAGCCAGACGTCGCGCTCCAGCACGATATCGCCGCACTGGTCGTCGGTTTCGGGAAGACCGGCGGCGCGATCTGCGGGGTCGAGCGGGTGGCCGGGATAGCCGGCGAGAAATGCCCGGCCGGCGATGCGCACATTGTCGCCAATGACAATGCGTCCGGCGACCGCGATGGTCGTTTGCCAGCCGATGTCGACATTCGAGCCGATGTCGAGCAGCGGCGTCGCCCGCGCCGAGGCGCGTCCCGAGATCGTCGTCTGACCGGAAATCCGCACGTCGCGTCCGGCGCGGATGCGCAGGTTTCCGAGAATGAGCGGCATGCCGCCATAGACGTACAACCCCGGCGCCGGCGTTTCGATGCGCGATTTCAGCAAGGGCGTTGTCCACAGGCTGCGCTTTGCGCCAGCAAGCGCGCCGAGCGTGGCGATCCTTGCCGCGTAAAGCGGGGCATGGATCGCCGGCACGCTCGGCATTGCGGCGCCCCGCAACGCCTTGGCAAGCGTGAAGACGCGCCGGGCGAGCGGCGAGCGGCCCGCCTTCGCCCAGCGCTTGAGTGCCTGCGCGCTCATTCCACCGTCACCGACTTGGCGAGGTTGCGCGGGCGATCGACATCGAGGCCGCGGATGGTCGCCGTATGGTAGGACAGCAGTTGCAGCGGCACGGTCGCCACCATCGGCCGCACGAACTCCGGCGCGCGCGGCAGCGTCAGCGCGCCTGTCGCCACATCGGCCATCGACAGCATGCCCTCACGATCGCCGACCACGATCACCTGTCCGCCGCGCGCCGCGATCTCACGGGCGTTCGAGGCAAGCTTCGGCAGCATGGTGTCGCTTCCCGCCATCACGAACACCGGCATTGTCTCGTCGACGAGCGCAAGCGGGCCGTGCTTCAGTTCGCCTGCCGCGAAAGCTTCCGCGTGGATGTAGCTGGTTTCCTTGAGTTTCAGTGCACCCTCAGCGGCAAGCGCATGGAACGGCCCGCGCCCGACAAAGAGCGCGCTCGACGCATTCTCCATGCGCCGCGCCGCCTCGATCACGGCCGGTTCGTTGTGCAAGGCAGCCGCAATCAGGTCAGGAAGCGTCGACAACTCGTCGCGCAACCGGCCGATCGCCTGGCCGCCCGGCATCCGGCCGCGCGCGACATGCAGTGCGAAATGCGCCAGCACGACCAGCTGCGCCATGAACGCCTTGGTGGAAGCGACGCCGATTTCCGGACCGGCCGCAAGCGGCAGGGCCATGTCGGCCTGCCGCGCCATGGTGGAGCCCATCTCGTTGACGACGGCGATCACCGGCATGCCGATCTGCTGCAGCCGCTCCAGCACCGCGAGCGTGTCGGCGGTTTCGCCGGACTGCGACACCAGCACCGCGACTTCGCCCGGATACAACTGAGGCAGGGATTCGTAGCGGTATTCGGACGCGATATGGACCGCGCATTCGATGCCAGCCAGCCCCTGGATCCAGTGGCGGGCGGCTGCCGTTGCGTAGTGCGACGAACCGCAGGCGACGAAATTGATCCGCCGCACCCGCGAGAAATCGATCGGCAGCAGGCGCTCCAGCATCGTCCCGTCGCGATAGAGGCGGTTGATGTTCTCAACGATCTGCGGCTGCTCGAAGATTTCCTTGGCCATGAAATGCCCGCGCTCGCCGGCATCGAAGGCGTTCGCCGCGCCCGGCACGTCGATAAGCGGCCGGTTGACCGGACGCCCGGCATGGTCACGGATGTCGATGCCGTCGGCGGTCAGGCGCGCCGTGTCGCCGTCTTCGAGCGCGATCGCACAGGTCGCGAGGCCCGCAAGCGCATTCAGGTCGGAGGAAAGGAAGGTGCGACCTTCGCCGACACCGGCCATCAACGGGCTGCCCTTGCGCACGGCAAAGATTTCGCCAGGCGCGCTTTCGGCCAGCATCGCCACCGCATAGGAGCCTTCGAGCATCGAAGCCGCCTCGTTGAGCGCGGTCCACGGCGCAGCGCCGCGATCCATCGCCATGCGCACCAGCCACGGAATCACCTCCGTGTCGGTTTCGCTGACGAAGCGCGCGCCGTCACGCGCGAGATCGTTGCGAAGCGCGCCATGATTCTCGACGATGCCGTTGTGGACGACAGCGACGCCCGGCGCGACATGGGGGTGCGAATTGGCTTTCGCCGGCGCGCCATGCGTCGCCCAGCGGGTATGGGCGATACCCGTGCCGCCGGCAGCCGGTTCGCTCTGCAGCAGCCGCTCGAGCAGCGAGACATTGCCCGCTTCCTTGCGCACGGCAATGCCGGCGCCGCCCGTGACGGCCAGCCCGGCCGAGTCGTAGCCGCGATATTCGAGGCGCTTCAGCCCTTCGACGAGGACCGGCGCCGCTTCGCGATCGCCGGCAATGGCAAATATGCCGCACATGGTTCGTGTTCCTTTCAGGAGTGAGGTGTATGTCCGCCAATGTCCTTGGCAGGAATCGTGCCAGCCCGAATCGCCCCCGAAACGCGGTTGACGATGCGGATTTGCGGCGTTTTGCGGGGTTGGGCTTCGCCATCTGCAAACACGTTTGCAAAGTGGTAAGCCGCCGAGGCGATCGCGAGCAGGATGTAGAACGGCCAGGTGAACCCCTGCGTCAGGAAGGTGCCCGAAACGCAGAAGCCGGCGATGCCGGACGTGACCGACCACGCCGCCACCTGCACCGGCATCGGCGCGGAAGCGGCGCGGAGCTTGCGCGTTGCGCGCACTGCCACGCGGGCGGTCGTCACGATCATCACCACGAAGGCGATCAGCCCCGGCCATCCCGTCTCGGCCAGCACGCCCAGCCACGTCGAATGCACGGCCTTGTTGAAGCCGGTCCAGTGCGGCGTGTAGAGCCAGAAATTCGGAATGAAGTTGTCGAGGCCGACGCCGTTCAGCGGCCGCGCCATCGCCATGTTGAACGCCGCGGTCCAGGCCCAGATGCGCCCCATCGCGCTTTCATCGATCCCGTCCTCCGCAGCGCCGCCCGACGAGCGGTCGGATATTCCGGCGGCGGCAAACAACACCAGCGCGCCAATGCCGCCAACAGCGCCCAGCAGCGCCTTCGACTTGACGATGCGCAGGCCTGTGACGGCAAACACCGCCATGATGCCGAGCAGGCCGCCGCGGCTCTGCGTGCACAGCACCGCCCAGATGATCAGCACGACGGCCGTGGCGCCGAGGATGCGGTTGAACAGGTTGCCGCGCGCGGTCGCCATCGAGACGGCAAACGACAGCGGGAAGGTCAGCACCAGCGACAGGTCGTTGGGATCGCCCAGCACCGAGCCGAAGTCGCGGCCGATGGTGACGCGCGTGCCTTCAACGAGGCCGATGCCAGCGAGCTTGTTCGTGATGGCGACGAAGGACACGGCGGCGCCGGAGATCACGATGGCGCGTGCGGCGAGCTGGAAGTCGGACGGCTTTCGCAGCAGCCAGGCGATCGACAGCGTCATGATGGCGATCTTGGAATAGGCCGAGGTCCAGTAGGCGATCGCGATGCCGGGGTTTGAGGCGAAGGGCAGTCCCAGCGTCACCAGCGTGAAGAAAACCGCAAAAGCCGTCAGTTGCGGCCCCCAGAACGGCTGGATCTTGCGCATCACGCCGATGTGCCACACCAGCACCAGCAGGGTGGGCAGCGCCAGCAGTTGCGGGATGCGGAACGGCATCAGCACCGGGAACGCTTCATGCAGGCGAAAGAAGGTGAAGGACACGAAGCCCAGCACCAGCCACACCGGAATGCGCATCATCACGATCAGGCCGAGCGGCGCCGCCGCAAGCGGCAGCACCAGAGCCGGGTGCGAGAGCGCCAGCGTCGGCAGGACCGAAACGAAGGAAAAGCCGAGGCCGACGGCGATGATCTTCGCCGACAGCCGGTTGCCGAACGAAACGGCGGACGTTGCTTCAGGCAGCGACGGCATGGCCGCGCACCGTCGCGATGAGGTGGGGCCGCGCGGCGAGGAAGCCTGCGGCGGCAAGAAGCGGCGCATCAACGGCAGCCGCCAGAACAAGCGGAAGGCCGGCATTGGCCGGCAAGACAAGCGCAGGGGTCAACGCCCCGGCGAGGATCAGCACAGTCGAGGCGGTGACCAGCGGCGTCGGCGCAACATGCCGCGAGATCCAGGCGAAGGCGAAAAGGCGGAACAGGTGCGCAGCAAGCGTCGCGGCAATTGCGCCGGCAAGGCCGTGCGCGGGGATCAGCAAAGCGTAGAGGCCGATCGCGATGGCCGCCGCAATGCCATTGACGCCGAGCACGCGAAACGTACTGCCGCCGAGATAGGCGCCGGCATTCGAGAGGCTGACCAGTTCGTTGAGCGCGATCGCGAAAATCAGCCATGGCAGCCAGGCGAGCGCCGTCGCATAGGCTGGCGGCAGCGCCAGTTCGACGAACAACGGCATCGCAAGATGCACGGCCACCGCCCCGCCGGAAAGGATGGCGAAACCGGCGAGCCATGCGGTGCGGTTGGCCTCGATGCCGCCCGGCTGCGCGAGCAGCGCCAGCCGGCGCGGGTACCACCACAGGCCGAACGGCTGCACCACCAGCGCGGTCGCCAGCGCCAGTTTGGCGGCAATCGCATACTGCGCCATGTCGGCGCGCGACACATGGCCGGCGATGAACCAGCGATCGGCGGCGCCGAGCGCAAACATCGACAGGCCGGAAAGCACGATCGGCAGGCCGTAGACCGCAAGCCTGCGCGCCATCGCCACATCGAGGCGCATGCGCGAATCGCGCACGAACATCGCGCCGAGCGTCACTGCGAGCACGATGTCCACGCTGGCATTGGCGACCAGCACGCCGGATGGTCCATGGCCGGCGCCGAGCGCGATCCACATCAACGCAATCTGCGTCGCGGAACGCGCAACGATGAAGCCGAGAAACACGAGAGGCCGGTCGCGCAGGCGCAACCAGGCGAGCGGCGTTTCCACCAGCGCCGTCAGGGAGGCGGCGAGCAGCGACAGGCGGAACGCGCCCTGCGAAACGCCAAGCCCCGCGAATTCATGCAACGGTCCGGCAAGCAGTTGCAGCAGAAAGACAAGGACGGCGACCGCAATCGCAGCCACGCCGGCGAGCGCGGCGAGATTGGACCGGTCATCCACGCCCTGCCCCGCACAGAAGCGGTAAACGATCTCCGTCAGCCCGAGCGCGCAGAACAACGCGGCAAACTCCACCACGCTGACGGCCAGATCGAGTTCGCCGAACTGCGACGGCTGCAGCCGCGACGCAACGAGCGGAATCGAGATCAGGGAGAAGCCCTTCATCAGGACAATGGCGACGCCATAGACGGCAAAGCTTGCAAGCGGTCCGGAAAGGCGCATGGTCACGCGGCCTCCACCATGGCCGAGAGCGCCTTTGCCTGCCGCGACAGGGTGAACTGGCCGACAACGCGTCTCCGGCCGGCTGCTCCCATCGCCTCGCGCATCTCGCGCGGCATGGCGTTGACGACGCGGATGGCTTCGGCGAGCGCAAGGGGATCGCCCGGCGGCACAAGTATGCCGGTCTCGCGGGTGACGGTCTCCTTGACACCCATGTAGGCGGTGGAGATGACGGGGAGCCCCATCGCCATCGCTTCCTTCACCACCAGCGGGCCGGTGTCACGGCTGCCGTCGGACGCGGTCTTGAACGGCAGGCAGACGGCGCGGTAGGCAGGAACCTCGCGCTTGAGCCAATGCGCATCCTTCGCGCCGAGCAGGGAAACGATGTGCGTGCCTTCCTCGCCGATCGCATCGGCTTTCAGCGCGATCGCGTCACGCAGCGGACCGTCGCCGACGATGTCGATCTGCACCGGCATGTCGTCCCCGATGAGGCGCAGCGCGGCCAGCAGGTCGTCGATGCCCTTCTGCTCCACCAGCCTGCCCACGAACAGGAGGCGGCCGTTGTCGGGCGTTCCCGCCGGGCGCGGGGTGAACTTGTCCGGATCGGTGCCGCAGGCGATCCGCGCCACGTTGGCGTCCTTGCGCATGGCGCGCAGATCCTGCTCGAGATCGTCGCAGACCGCAACCACGCGGTCAGCCGCCGCCAGCTTGGCCTCGAGATCCTCCGGTTCGGCATAGACGTCATGGCCGTGGCAGGTGAAGCTGACAGGCAGGCCGGCGATCTGGCCGGCGACAAGCGCGTGCGCCGCGCCGCCGCCTGCGAAGTGCGCATGGATGTGATCGCATCGTTCAGCCTGGGCAAGGCCGGCGATCTTCATGCCGTTCCAGAGCAGAGAGCGACGCGGTAAGCGCTGCTGGCGCAACGTAAATCCGAGGCCGCGCCAGGCGTGCGGGATGACGTTCAACGCCTTGTCTGCGCCAATCGCCGCAAGGCGCACCGCGCGCTCGGCGATTGCGCGGTCCTCCGGCTGTGCCGGACCGTCGCGCAGGCTGAACACGATCGGCACGATGCGATGGCCCCGCTTTTCCATGGCGCGGATCTCGTTGCCGATGAAGGTTTCGGACAGGACCGGGAAATCGGTCAGCACATAGGCGATGGTCTTCACGAGAATTCTCCGCGTTGCGTTCGGCATTGCGCTTGCAAGCGCAATGCCAAGGCAAACGAAGGAGACCCAACCCCATGCAGAGCCCCTCCTGCTCGGTCGTGATCCCGAGCTACAACGCAGTCGCCTATCTTCCGGCGGCTATCGCCTCGATTGAGGCTCAAGCGGTTCGCGATATCGAAGTGCTCGTTTTCGACGACGGCTCGACCGACGGCACGGCGGCCTGGCTTGCGCAAGCACAGGCGACGCGTCCGTGGCTGCGCATCTTCATTGGCGGCGGCCATGGTCCGGCCCGGGCACGCAACTTCCTGATCGAAAAGGCAAATTCTGATCTTGTCGCGTTTCTCGACGCCGACGATGTCTGGTATGCGGGCAAGCTCGCGCCGCAGATCGCCTTTCACGCAGCGCACCCGGATTGTTCCTTTACCTTCACCGACTACCGTCACATCGATGTCGCCGGCGCATCGCTCGGCGGTGCGTTCGAATACTGGCAGCCAGGCTTTGCCCGCGGCGTCGCCGACGGTTTTCACATGCTCGACGATCCGCTTTCCGCCCTTCTCGCCTGCAATGTCGCCGGCACCTCGACTGTCGTTGCAAAAAGCCAAGCGTTGCAAAACGCGAACGGTTTTGACGAGGCGCTGCCCTCCGCCGAGGATTGGGATCTCTGGCTTCGCCTCGCGGCCACCGGGGGCGTCGCCTTCTCTGCAGCCGTCACGACGGATTATCTGGTGCGGCCGGGTAGCGAAACCGCCAACCGCGCCTCGCGCATCCGCGCCATGCAGACGATCCTGTCGAGGCACGCGCACAAGCGTCTCGCGCCTGACGCGATGCGCAAGGCGCGCGCGCAGTTGCTTGCGGTGCAGGCCGAGGAAGCCGCCATTTCCGGTCGCATGGCCGATGCGTTGGGCTTTCGCCTTGCGGCGCTGGTGCGCAAGCCCGACCGCCGCAACGCTCTTGAGGCGACAGCCGCGGCGCTGCGTTTCGGCGGGTTCAAGCGCACGGGAGAAGTCGCATGCTGATCGCAAGCATGGAGGGGCCGGGAACCCTCGACAACGTGGCGCGCCTGCGCGGCGTTTTCCACATGCCGGTTTGCAACCAGCCCGATGCGCGCCAGGCGCTGGAGGATCTCGAACTGGCCTTTGCCGAGATCGCCGCAAACGCCGTGCGCCACGCATCGCGAAAGCCGAACACCATGGCGGTTTCGCTTCACCTGGAGGGTGGCGTGTTTCGCGCCGACCTGACCGATGACGGCGCGCCGTTTCGCGGATTCCGCAACGCCTGGCAGGCAAGCAGCGTCGCGCCGATGGATCTCGAAGCCGAATCCGGTCGCGGACTGTGGCTTGCGCGCCAGGCAACCGACAGCCTGACCTACGATCATCGCAACGGCAATCGCTGGACCATGCGCCGCGCGATACGTCGCAGCGAACATCCCGCAATCCTGCTGATCGAAGACGAGGACGCCACGCGCGGCCTCTATACCGCCCTGCTCGCGCGCATCGGCGACGTCACGGCCGCCGGATCGATCGCAGAAGCCGCCGAAGCGCTCGAACGCGCCCGGTTCGACCTCATCGTCGCCGACTTCAACCTTGGCGACGGCCAGACCGCCTCGCTGCTGGACGGCCGCGCCGATCTCGATGCGCCCGTGATCTTCATTACCGCCGACACCAGCGGCATCGCCCGGGACAGCGGGTTGCGCCACGGCGTTCACACCGTCTTGCAGAAGCCTGTCCGCCCGCTCGACCTGAAGGAGCGCGCTGCCGAAGCACTGGCCGCGCATCGCGGCGCGATGATGCGCGCCGGTCGCCGGTTCGCGCAGGATGTCTCGCCGCTGATCGCCGCCACCGAACCGCTGGTCGCGCGCGAGTGCCGCATCGCGGCGCGCGGGGCCACCGCCTCGACCGGTGGGGGCGACGCCTTCTTCGACCTCGGCGACAATGGGGCAAGGCGGCGTTTCGCGCTCGTCGATTGCGTCGGACACGGGATGCCGGCCCGCATCCAGGCCGGGCTGATGGCGGGACTTCTCGCCGGCCAGCCGCGCGACCAGTGGCGCGGTCCATCGGCGGCTCTTGACGCGCTTTCAAGGGCGATGGTCGAGAGCCCGGTCGCCGAGGGCGTCATCGCAACCGTCGTCGCCATTGACCTGATGGACGACGGCACAATCGAAATCGCTTCGGGCGGACATCCCGCGCCGTTGGTCGTTACGCAGGACGGGATCAGGCAATTGCCGCTGCACGGCGCGTTGCCCGGCCTGATGCCAAGATGCGGTGCAGAAACGGCCCGGCTGAACCTTGCTCGCGGCGAGCGGTTGTTCATCGCAACCGACGGCCTTGCGCCGCGCAGCAGCGACCTGCTCGACGGCCTGCCGGAGGCGGGGAGCACGGCGTTGCGCGAGACCGCGACGCAGCCCGTTGCCGATCGTGGCACCGA